>CAVWKV010000101.1:0-65179 GCA_963755265.1 uncultured Methanomassiliicoccales archaeon
TCCTAGCGACCCTACGGTCAACGAATGGCTGCCGCCCGACATGATGACCCTATCGATACCGATCGCAACCGCGGAAAGGATGGCAGAGGACATCGACGCCTCTTTCCTGACCAAGCGCCCCAAGGTGGCCTTCCCGGAAAAACGAGTCCCCACATGAAGCATTCAGGCAATCATTTTTCTACGCCAATCGGCTTACCATTGGGCGATCATCATGTTAATTGGAATAGTCGGCAAACCGAACGTCGGTAAGTCCACCTTCTTCTCCGCAGCTACCATGGCCAGCGCCGAGATCGCCGCTTATCCTTTCACAACCATAAAGCCGAACAAGGGAGTCGGTTACCTGAGGGCACCCTGCCCGGAGAAGCATTTCGGGGTCAAATGCCAGCCAAGGAACTCCGCCTGCGATAACGGCACCAGACTGGTTCCGGTCGAGCTCTTGGACGTCGCCGGTCTGGTCCCCGATGCATGGCAAGGAAAAGGGTTGGGCAACCAGTTCCTCGATGACCTGAGACAGGCGGACGCGTTCATACACATTATCGACGCATCCGGATCGACCGACTCCGAAGGGAACCCAGTACCGATGGGAACGCATGACCCGATGGTGGACATCAAGTTTCTGGAGAACGAGATCGCCCACTGGATGAAGGGCATTATTGAGAAAGGCTTCGAGAAGGCGGCCCGCATGGCCCACCTTGAAGGTCAGAAAATGGAGGAAATCATCCACGAACGCCTGACCGGACTCGGAGTGCCAATGGCGGCCATCAGTGCAGCGCTGCGCGAATCGAACATGCCCGCCAACCCGATGACCTGGAAGGACGAGGACATGCTCCGTTTGGCAGACAACATCAGGCGATTATCCAAGCCTATCCTGATCGCATACAACAAGTCCGACGTGGCCAGCGACGAGAACCTGAACCGTCTCTCGAAGCTCCCCGATTATCTCACCATCGCCGCCTGCGCCGAGACCGAACTGGCGCTCAAGAAGGCCGCGAAGGCGAAACTGGTCAACTACTCGCCAGGCGAATCTACTTTCTCCACACCTGACCCGGCAAAGCTAACACCCGGCCAGAAGAAGGCTATCGATGTCATGGAACATACCATGAAGAAAGTGGGGGGGACCGGAGTGCAGATGTGTCTAGAGAAGGCAGCATTCCAATTGCTGGACCAGATCGTCGTTTATCCAGTCGAGGACGAAACCCGGCTCACCGATCACGCCGGCAACATTCTGCCTGACGCACATCTGATCCGCCGCGGAAGCACCGCCAAGGACCTGGCTTATAAGATCCACACCGACCTCGGGGAAGGTTTCATCCGTGCTATCAATGCCAAGACGAAACGCATCGTTGGTCACGACTACGTCCTTCAGGACGGCGACGTGATCACTATCATATCGAGAAAGTGAAATGATGGAATCGTATGAGCTTAGACTTCTGACCGCGTCGTACCGCAAGATGGTGGACCGCGATGAGGTTATGGTGGAGCTCTATGGCAAGACCCGGGACGGCCGATCCATAGTCGTACGCAACTTCGGGTTCAAGCCTTATTTCCAGGTCATCGAACCGAGGCCCGACCTATTGGCCCGCCTGAAGCAGAACCAGGATGTCCTAGAGATCAAGGTCCTCGAGCTGTATTATAGGGGCAAGTTGCGGCCGGCGGCCCAGATCACCGTGAAATACCCTTGGACCGTTCCCAGCTTCCGCCAGGATATCAAACGCCAAAACTTCGAGGTACTGGCAGCGGACATACCCTTCCATCATCGTTTCATCTACGACAAGGACATGAGCTCCTGTATCCGCGTTTTCGGGGAACCGGGCAAGGGGGATTATACAACCGATCTGGTCGTGGACATGGACCACTTCGAGGAGATCGAACCGTTCATCCCGGACCTTAAGATACTCTCTTTCGACCTGGAGAACTCGATCACGAATGGGACCATCCTCACGATTTGCTACGTCGTCAGGGATAAGGGGGAGATCCGAGATGGAGAAATGATCGAAGGCACCGAAAAACAAATCATACAGCGATTCTCGGAGATCATCCAGACAGAGGACCCCGATGTTATTACCGGTTATAACATCGATGGTTACGACATCCCGAAGATCCTGGAGAGAGCTCAAAAAGTGGGCGTGAAGACGCTCAATTGGGGCCGGGACCGGTCCGACCCCCGGCCGATCCAGAAGTTCTGGAGGTTGACTGGACGGCTGATCGTCGACGCCTGGTGGGCGGTGCGCACCGAATTGAGGCCGAAGCAGGAAACGCTGAATGCCGTCTCGAAGCTTCTGCTCAATGAAGAGAAGATGGACGTCTCGGCCAAGAACATGGACGAGGAGTGGCTCAACGACAAGGACAAGGTGCTCCTCTACTGCCGCCAGGATGCCAGTCTGGCGCTCAAGGTTCTGGAAAAGGTCGGGCGGATACGGAAGAACCTGGACCTGGCGGCGGTGTCCCGGCTTCCGGTCGATGACGTTCTGAACTCTGGCAGCTCGATGCTTGTAGATTCCATCCTGATACGAGCGGCGGACCGGGCCAATCCTCGTGTGGGCGTCCCGCTTACTGGTGACTTTGACACTGGGGATGATGCCATCGAGGGCGGCTATGTGCACGAGATCGAGCCTGGCCTATACCATTGGGTATGTGTGCTGGACTTCAAGTCGATGTATCCTTCACTGATCATCAGCAAGAACATCTGCTTCACGACCAGGGACGAGGCCGGTACCAATGTGTCTCCGGTGGGCGTTCATTTCCTCAGTAGAGAGCAGAAGCCGGGCATATTGCCCACCATGATGTTGAACCTCATGAAGGCCAGGGATGATACCAAGGCCAAGATGAAGGCGGCGAAGACCCCGGAAGAGGTCCGTTACTACGATGGATTGCAGGCGGCCATTAAGGTGCTGATGAACTCATTTTATGGGGTCTTCGCTTCTTCTTTCTACCGGTTCACCGACCGTTCCATCGGTTCCTCGATAACAGCGTATGCCCGGGAAAGGACAAAAGGGATTATCCAGGAATTGGAGAGCGAAGGCAGGCACGTAATCTATTCCGATACCGACTCGGTTTTCGTCCAGTCACCCAATCCAAGCCTCAAGGAGTCAATCCAGTTCGGCACTGAGTTGGCGGAGCGCTTCTCCAAGGAAGGGGGTTCGTTGGAGTTTGAGAAGATCATGGAGCCCCTGTTCTCCCACGGGAAGAAGAAACGTTACGTGGGCCGAATGGTGTGGCCGAAGGAAGAACTGGTCATCCGCGGCTATGAGATACGCCGGACCGATTCGTTCGAGCTCCAGTCCGAAGCACTGATGGCGGTGTTCGATAAGATAATGGATGAGAAGATGGACGAGGCGGTCAAGATCGCCAAGCAGTATGTCCAGGACACCCTGTGCTGTAGGGTCCCGATCGAGAAACTGGTCATATCCAAGGGGTGCCGCCCCTTCAACCAATACGCGAAGCCGGACTCACAACTGACCGTCCAAGTGGCGAAGAAGCTGATGGCCTCGGGAGAGCAGTTCGTTCCCGGTATGAAGGTGTCTTGGATAGTGACCAATTCGAAGAAGTCACCGCAAGAGGCGGAGCCATATGTCTCGGGACGCAAGTTCACCGGCCAACCCGATTGCCGTTACTACGCGGAACGGATCGCGCAATCGCTCGGCCGGGCCACAGAAGTCTTCGGATGGGACGACAAGTCCCTGATGGCAGGTAACCAGCAGATGAACCTCCTGAACGCAGCGTTCTGCGATACCGAGGAGAAGAAACCGACCCCAATCGAGACGGCAAAAAAGGCTGAGGTCAAGAAGACTGACAAGAAGCTCACCCTGGACGATTTCTTCTAGAGAACGACACTGGCTTTGCTTCGAACCTTCGATTTGGAACAACGGGGACTCAAGGTTCTGACTGGAAAATCCTTTTATATCGTTACTCTTTTTGCTCCCTCAGTGACGGGATGAAAGTGATCCCGTAGGAAATGTACCCTCACAAGGGCGAATCCCGAAACGCCGCTTCCACTAATTATCGCGGCGGAAGTGATACACTATGGCAGAGAACGAGAAGCCCGTAGAGGGCGAAGAAGCCAAGAGAAGCGTCTCTGGCAAGAGCATGTACAAGTACATCGCCGAGGCCTGGAACAGGCCGGATGCGACTTATGTCAAAGACCTCATGTTCGAAAGGATGATCAACTGGCGCCGGGAAGAGAACTTCTGCCGCGTCGATCACCCAACCCGCCTGGACCGCGCCCGCGCCTTGGGATTCAAGGCCAAGCAGGGATATGTCATGGTCCGCGGACACGTAAGGAAGGGCTCGCTCCAGAGGCGCAAGATGCGCTGGAAGGGTCGCCGCGCCAAGAGGAAGGGAATCAACAAGCTAACCGCCGGCAAGAGCTTGAAGTGGATAGCTGAGGAGAGATGCTCCAAGCGTTACCCGAACTTGGAGGTGCTCAACTCCTACTGGGTCGGAGAGGATGGCAGGAATGTCTGGTTCGAGATCATACTTGGTAGACAAGCACCACCCGGTCATCATGTCTGACCGCAAGATCAACTGGATATGCAGCCCGGTGCATAAAGGTAGGGCATACCGCGGTCTGACCTCCGCGGGTCACAAGGGGCGTGGATTGAGGTGGAAGGGTAAGGGCGCAGAGAAGATGAGGCCCAGCGGTGCCGCGAACGACCACCACAACAAGTGATAAACCTCTTAGAACAGTATTTTTTCGCCCGTATGGGCGATTCTTTTCTTATTATTCTGATCAACATCCAGATACGACCGGAATTGGGCCGACCATAATGATGGACCTATAGTTGGATAGTATCGGCGTTACGAAGCTGTTCAACCGCGGATCCGCTCCATGCGCGCGGCGATGGTCGGCCCGTCCATTCCGACGATGGGATAGAATGCCGGCACCGACAGCCCAATGCTCTCCTTGATCCTCGCTTCGTCCTCGATCAAATAGCCATACACGATCGCGGACGCCTTGTACTTCCTGCAGTAAGTCTGCAGATCACCAGGCGGGAGCACTCTTAGTTCCGGGTCCCATCGCCTCACGATACGCACAGCCTCGTTCTCCTCTTCCGCTATGGCGAATGCCCGGCAGCCCCTCTTCATGATCAACCAGGCCGCTAATGCATCGGTGTCCTTCTCCAGCACGACCAACACCTTTCCTTGGCTGCCCATGGGCAACCCGCCTGTCCCGTCGCAATACTGTGAAAAGACGAACGTCTGGTTGTCGCGGACTTCGACGAATATCTCTTTGTCCGGATAGTGAATGTCCACCTTGACCCCACGCTCCTGGTTGGCGTTGAGAACGGCCTCGCCCACTATCACGGCGACCTCCATGCTGGTGAATGGATGGGAACCAGAACGGCGGGACTTGATCTTGAAAGTCGAATTGTCGGCCAAGACTTCCTTTGAGTAGCTCACCGCTGTGGCCTTGATCGATTCCATATCGCTTGAAGTCTCGATTACCGGAGACACGGAAGCGATGCCGAAGACCCTTTGTAGGACCTTGATGCCGTCACCGATGCGTGCCTTGTCGGTGCGGACGTATATCCTTCCCTGGTCACAGTTGACTAGTGCCTCGATCCCTTCCCTGGCCAAGGCTGAGATCATGTTGTCCATCAGTACTCTCTCGAAACGCGAGCGGACGGACCGGGACTTGAGCCCGACCTCTGAGTACCTGACCAGGATTAGATCCATATGCGGATGCAAGCCTACGGTTGGTTAAAAGGATTTTGATGTGCCATCCCGTCGAAGGCAATCATTCAGATGACCCGCATTGATTATATCTAGCTAGTGCCCATCTGAAGCCCCGAAAATATGGATCCCCTGACCGCCCTCATCGTTATTGCTTTTGCGGTTCTTGCCGGCTTGATGGGCTCCCTGCTTGGATTGGGCGGCGGAATAATCATCATCCCTGCGTTGACACTGGTGCTCGGCTTCAGTATGCAGGAGGTGATCGGGGTATCGCTCATTGGGGTTATTGCGTCGTCCACTGGATCTGCCTCCAGGTATGTGCAGCAGGGCTTCGTCAACGTCAAATTGGGGATGCTGCTGGAGACTTCAACAACGGTCGGTTCGATCATCGGGGCGCTCATTGCCATATATACCGACCAGAAGATCCTGGCCGTGGTCTTCGCCGTCATGATGTTGTATAGTGCCATATACATGCTTCGACGACCGGAACGCACAATATCCCCTGGCAGCGCAGAGCTGGACGGACAGATGCTCGACCTCTCATGCACCTACACCGACGCTAGGAGCGGGAAGGAGGTCTGCTATGGTGTAAAGGGCATCAAGACTGGCATGGGAGCGGGTCTCCTGGCCGGGGCCACTTCCGGTATGCTGGGGGTCGGTGGCGGCGTCATCAAGGTCCCGGTGATGAACACCTGCATGTGCGTTCCCATGAAGGCGGCCACAGCCACCAGCAATTTCATGATAGGTGTCACTGCCCTGGCCGGGGCTGTGGTTTACTATTCCTATGGATTAATCTCCCCTGTGCTGGCGGCGACGGTTGCGGTAGGTGTCATCATCGGGGCGTTTATCGGCACCCACCTCACCTTCAGTTCAGAGGGCCACAGCATCCGCACGATGTTCTCAATCGCGCTCATCCTGATTGCGGCCTTGATGGTCCTAAAGGCGGCCGGTTTGCTGGAGGCGGTGTGACATGGCTAATGAGAAATTGAATCGGACCATGTACTACGTATTAATCACTGGGATGATCCTTAGTTTCGGAACCTTGGTCGTAGGGCTAATCATGTACGCGGCGAACCCAACCGAAGGGACCA
Organism: uncultured Methanomassiliicoccales archaeon; assembly: GCA_963755265.1. Classification (GTDB taxonomy): domain Archaea; phylum Thermoplasmatota; class Thermoplasmata; order Methanomassiliicoccales; family UBA472; genus DASXVU01. The sequence goes on from CAVWKV010000101.1 coordinate 6,765, forward strand.
CGCTGCCTCTGGACAAGATTGTGGACGGCATCGTTCACGGAAACCCAATCGCGGTCATCGACCTGGGTATCGTCATCCTAATCGCCACACCTCTAGTGAGGGTAATCGCGGCAGGTTTGTCATTTGGTCTGGAAAGGGATTATCGGTTCGTAGGCATTGCAACGTTCGTGCTAATTATGATCTTAATAGCAGTCTTCGTCAAACCTTGAAGCGGGTCCACGCAAACCGTTATTATCATCATCCAGATTCACTATGAAGGATGGGCATGACCGACGATAAGAAGGATGAAAAGTGGTACTATACGTTCCTTCCATACAACATCGCTGGAGGGAGCACAAATCCAATCATCCCGTTATTCGTGACCGAGGGACTGAAGGGGACGGTGGCGCAGGTCGGTATCGTTTCGGCCATCACATCGCTTGCCGCGGTGCCAGCGAACATATTGTGGGGCAACCTGTCCGATACTCTGCAGAAACGGAAGCCGTTCATCATCTTGGGCTTCCTTGGCATGGGGCTTGCACTGCTTCTGATGGGATTGTCCACCAACATCCCGCAGTATTACCTGGCGAACTTCCTGCTCGGACTGCTGGCCGCCGCAGTGGCCCCGGTAGGAACGGTCCTTGTCCTGGAATCGTTCGAGAAGAAGGACTGGGCAAAGCATCTGGGTGACTTCAGCAAGGTTGGTGGCTTGGGCTGGGTCGTAGGATTGATCATAGGAACGGCCTGGCTCATCCTTCTGGGTGGCTCGGACGGGGAGAACTCCACCCGGGCGCTCTTCCTACTGGCAGCAGTGCTTTGCCTCGTGTCCACCATACTGGCTTTCCGCTGGGTGCCGGAACCGAAGGAGAAGATCAGGCGGGAATGCCTCGACCCAGAGGACTATGGACACGTGTCGATTCACATCATCGAAAAAGCACGATATCTGCCCCAGCGGGTCATGTTCGTCGCCAAGGTCAGCGCCAAGAACCTTAAACTGGCCAATTTCCCTGCCAACCTCAAGCGCTATTACATGATCACGTTCCTGGCCTTCGCAGGATTCCTCTCGTTCTACGTCGCGTTCCCAATCTTTCTAAGCCAGTATGTTGGGCTGAGTGATGTTGACATCTTCATCATCTACATCGCCTCGTCCGTCGCCTCGGTCCTGACCTACGCCTTTGTAGGAAGGCTCATCGGGCGAATCGGCGGGAAGCGGATACAAGCGGTCGCGTTTACCTCACGCATATTCATCTTCCCAGCGTTCTTCATGGTGACAATGCTGAACCTGCCGTTCCCGGCGCTGTTCGCCGCACTGTTGGTATTGCATGCCTTGGCTGGACTCTGCTGGGCTGGAATAAGCGTCTCCGGAAACTCCTTAGTGTCGAGGATGTCGTACCGAGACTTCCGAACCCAGTCGCTCGGCATGTACAGCTCGATCCAGGGAGTGTCGGCCATATTCGGCTCGGTATTGGGCGGGTTCATAGCCGAGTACTACGGTTACCAGACAGAGTTCCTGATGTCGTCGGGATTCATCCTGGCCGGGCTTATCCTGCTCCTCTCAACCAACGTTGATATGATGCCGGGAGACGAAGAGGGACCGCACATAATCAAGTGCGAATAATAATCAATGATCGATTCTTCAGAGTTTTTCTGCTATCCCCTTGCCGAAGAGCCTAGCCCTTTCTTCCTCGCCTTCCGCCAACGGACCCCGCATCCCGACCACGACGAACGACGCCTCAGCAATAACCTGCTTTCCCTTCTTCTCGAGGATCTTCCTCAACTTAATGGCAGCACCTTCAGGGAAATCCTTCATCCTGGTGTCGAAGACGGCAGTCTTGGTCCCTTGATGATCTTCCCTTAGAGCATTCTTCAGCAGAACTGAGAATCGAAAAGGCACCCTGCCGTAATGGGTCGGGGTTCCAAGCACCCATAGGTCCTTGTTCCGGAAATCCTCTTCGCCGGAAATGGCAAACGAACGGCATTCGACCGTTTCGACGCCGCCTTCCTTGAGGCCTGCGGCGATGGCATGGGCGATCTTCTCTGTGTTCCCATGTTTGGAATCGAACAAGACAAAGGCCTTCATGACCCCACGACGGTGAATGCCGGCGATAAGGATTGCGGAAGCTCCTGCCTATCACCGGGGAAGCAAGAGCGATACTAATGCTCGAAATAACCGATGAAGACGATATTTGATTGAAAATGGTGGTGGAGGGAAGGGATTTGAACCCTTGGAATACTGGGGACAAGACGGTCGATCTACGCCGCATGATCTATGGTTCTTTTTGACATTTTATCATTATGAATCTAAATGGAGGTACGTTTTCCTTATTCTTATGCGGCTCATCAATTTCCGAAAATTCTATCAGCCCAAATCTTCCAAATTCTTGTTTTATCGAGTCAGAATCATAAAAAAAATATTCTTACTCCCTCGTTCTCGAAATAGTCCTTACCCAATTGCTTTCCCTTACCAAACATGGGGGCTTTTTTTGAAATGGAAGTGAAGATCATATATCCATTTGGCTTCAACTGATTATAGCAATTTTCAATGAACTTATCCCTCTCCTGTTTATTCAACAGGTGAATAAGTCCATGACAAAAAATACCGTCATAAAGCGTGTCATCAAAAGGCATTTCGTTTACTGAACCATGAAAAATACTGATATTGAGCCCATTTTGCCTTGCCAGATCAATTGCTGTCTTTGAAATCCCGATACCGGTTACGTTTATTCCGCTGTCAATAAAAACCTTAGCGTTTCTACCGTATCCAATACCCGGTATCAGTATGTCCTTAACTTTCTTTTCAAGAAAAAAATCCTTTGTCAAGATTGCCGAGTCTGAGGGTTCAGATCCCCACATCATTTGGTTTTTTATAAAACTTGACTCCCAGAATTCTGTCATGCCTCTGTCTCCTTCTTGTCTTATTATCGATTGCACTCTCTTTGCTTCGTATCATTTGTAAATGTTATGGTTCTGTTTGATCTCGTCCTGCTCAATGGGTAACGAGCTGGTACCATCTAGTCCCATGAGAGTGGCCGAGCCTCGAAACTCGATTCCAAATCGAATCAGCCCGAAGGCAACTTTGATAGCAATCCAGTAGGTTCAAAAGTGGTGGTGGAGGAGAAGGGATTTGAACCCTTGGACCGCTAGGGACTAGACCCTGAATCTAGCGCCGTTGGCCAAGCTTGGCTACCCCTCCAATGTTGGAATTTACCGAACGAGGTCTTTGTACAAATAGCTTATTGAGGGTCCAAAAAGGACCTCGCCCTTTTTCGATAACATCAACGGACTATATGGACAAGATAAATACGCATTGGTTGCCTTTAAGGGGCGAGATGAAAGAAAGACCAAAGAAGTCGCAGAAGAAGAAAGTGGTTATCGATCTGAAGGGTTCTCTCAAGAAAGGAGCCGAGAACTCTCTTGACGACCCCCGTCTATTCATCAATCGGGAGATCAGCTGGGTGAGGTTCAATACTCGCGTGCTTGAGGAAGCGAAGGACGAATCCCATCCGTTGCTGGAGAGGGTGAAGTTCCTAGCCATATGCGGAAGCAACCTGGACGAGTTCTTCATGATCCGTGTATCCGGGCTAAAGCGTCAATTGAACAAGGGAGCCTTGGAACCGCCACCGGACGGGATGACCCCACTTGAACAGCTCCTGGTCTTGCGCGAGGAACTAAAGCCTCAGTTGGATGACCACCTTAAGTGTTGGCAGGACGACATATTGCCCAAGTTGAAGTTGAACGGCATTTGTATCCATCGGATGGATGAACTTACGATGGATGAACGCGCTCAGCTGAGAGAACACTTCGAAAAGGTCATCTTCCCCACCCTAACGCCGTTGGCGCTGGATTTTGTGCATCCATTCCCCTTCATATCCAACTTATCGATAAATCTCGCAGTGGTGGTGCGGGACACGGACGGTCAAGAGAAGTATGCCCGGGTAAAGGTCCCGAACGGGTTGTTCCCCCGCCTTGTCGAGTTCGAGGATGACACCGACCGGTCCGGAAAAGAAGACCACTTCGTGTTCCTGGAGGACCTAGTTGCGTCAAACCTTGATCTACTGTTCCCAGGCATGAAAGTGGAAACTTCGTATGCTTTCCGCATCACTAGGGATGCTGATATCGAGATCGAGCTGGACGAAGCCGAGGATCTTCTAACGGCGGTAGAGGAAGGAGTGGAGAACCGCAGAGTGGGCGCACCTACCCGGCTGGAGGTCGATAGTACGATGCCGGTCCATCTGCGCGACCTGTTTGCTAGCAAGCTCGGACTTGCGCCATACCTGGTTTATCAGACCCCACCGCCCCTCGGTTTCGTAGACCTATGGCAGCTGTGGAGCCTTCCCCGTCAGGACCTGAAGGACATCCCTTTCCTACCGTACGTGCCGCCGGCGCTACAGAATGAGAAAAAGATCTTCGCTGCGATCAAGGAACAGGACTACATGCTCTACCATCCGTACGACTCGTTCGTGCCGGTGGTCAACCTGCTAAAGGAGGCGGCGGTGGACCCAGAGGTACTGGCTATCAAGATAACGCTCTATCGCGTGGACAAGCACTCCCCCATCATCGAGGCGTTGATGGACGCCCGTGACAACGGCAAGGCGGTGGCGGCGACGGTGGAGCTCAAGGCCCGGTTCGACGAGGAGAACAACATCGAATGGGCCCGGGCGTTGGAGACAAAGGGCGTTCACGTGGTCTACGGACTGGCGGACCTCAAGGTGCACGCCAAGCTGTGCCTGATCATACGCAAGGAGAAGAGCGGCATCGTGCGCTATTCGCACATTAGTTCGGGCAATTACAACACCAACACAGCCCGGGTCTACGGGGACATCGGTTACCTGACATCGGACCAGGAGATTGGTTCGGACGTCTCGGATCTTTTCAATTCATTGACCGGCTACTCGCAGAAGGTGGATTACCGTAAATTACTGGTCTCTCCAGTGTCCATGCGCCGGGAGATCGTCAGGCGCATTGATCGGGAGATCGAGCGGCACAAAGACAAGGGGAACGGTTACATCGGATGGAAACTGAACGCATTAGTGGACAAAGAGATCATCCAGGCGCTTTACCGGGCCTCGATGGAAGGGGTTAAGATCGATCTCAACGTCAGGGGCCATTGCTGTCTCCGCCCGGGAATAAAAGGCATCAGTGACAACATTCGCGTCACCTCCATCCTTGGGCGTTTCCTGGAGCATTCCCGCATTTACTATTTCCGTAACGGAGGCGAAGAGGAGGTCCTGCTAGGCTCTTCCGACATGATGCCGAGAAACCTTCAGAAGCGCGTTGAAGTGCTGTTCCCGGTAGGCGATAAGAAACTGAGGAATGCTCTCGTTAAGGACATTCTGGAAGTGCATCTGGCAGATAACGTCAAGGCCCGAATTCTGAGACCCGACGGTTCATACCAAAGGGTTCAACCGAAGCACGGGGAGAAGAAGATGAACTCGCAGCTTTGGATGATCAAGCATCGGGGTAAATGGCATGACAGATCCTAAGACCGAGCTGTTCTCGACGACCTATGACATGGAGCATTACCGAGAGTACGGGGCAGAGCACCTGCTCGGTTCGCTGGACTCATTGACTTCCGAGATCAAAGGGGTAAAGGGCGAGGACGATATCGAGTTCGTGCATCGGATGAGGGTTGCTTCAAGGAGGTTGAGGTCGGCCCTGGTCCTGTTTGGCGAGTGCTTTGATGCGGAGGATGTCAGGAATTGGAATCGGGCGATCCGTTCCGTGACCCGGGACCTCGGTGAGGCCAGGGACCTTGATGTTCAGATAGCATTCCTTAAGGGGTTTATCGATTCGCATGAAAACCTTCCCTCGTTGACGGAACTGCACACAGAACTGGCGAAACGAAGGGCGGAAGCGCAGCCCCGCATAATCTCCGGTCTTGAAAAACTAGAGAAGAAAGGAACCCTGGAGGAAATGAGAAGGACGTATGAGGAGGTCCATAACGCACCGCGCTGCGCCGTGCCCTATGGGACGCTGGAACAAGCGTTCCATCATATCTCGGCAAGGTTGGACGACCTGCTCTCGCTAGAGGATTGTGTCCACCAACCTGATGCAAAGGAGCAGCAACACCGAATGAGGATCGCGGCCAAGCGTCTGCGCTACACAATGGAGGCCTTCGAGAAGTTATATGGGGGGGCACTCCAGGACCGGATCGCGATTGTCAAGGACTTGCAAGACAGACTTGGTGAACTGCATGATTGCGATGTATGGATCGATATGATGCAGGAGAAAGGCACTGTCGATCCCGGGCTCAACGCATTGCTGCACGACAGGATGGATGTGCGCATCGCCGGTTATGGCGAGTTCGTCAAGACCTGGGAGGCGCTCATCGAAGATGATTTCTTCACCGACTTGCTGAACTCCATCGTGCCGGATGCTAACCTGACCATGCCACAGTTGAGCGGATTGACCAAACTGGAAAGGGTCAAGGCCATCGCCAGGGCCTGCGGTATGGACGAGGAGCATTCTCTTCATGTTGCCAAACTGTCACTGATGTTGTTCGATGGTCTTCTGTCCCTTCATCATTTAGATGATGCAGAAAGGGATCTGCTCGAGTATGCTGCCGTACTTCATGACATCGGATGGAAGGAGGGTCAGAAGGGACATCACATTACATCACTCCATATGATCCTAGCGGAGGACCAACTGCCGTTCGCGGGAAGGGAGAGGGCGATCGTGGCCAATGTGGCCAGGTATCACCGCGGAAGGGTGCCGAACGAAGGACACGACGCCTACATTGCACTGAAGCCTGAGGATCGGAAGATCGTCGACCGCCTTGCCTCTATCGTCAGAGTGGCCGACGCCCTGGACGTCTCGCATGCGTCCGTTGTCCAATCAGCCGAGTGCCATGTCAAGAAAGGCAGCGTGATCCTCCTTCTGGGAACGACCGAATACCCTGACCGTGAACTGGAGAAGGCCCGGGAAAAGAAGGACCTTTTCGAGAAGACATTCAAGAGGACCCTTGCGTTTGAGTGGGAGTTAGCATGAACGGGCCAAAGGTAGTGGGTTTCATAGACATCGGCACCAACTCAGTTCGATTGCTGGTCGTCAGGATTAACCCCAACAGATCATATACAGTCCTCAGCCAGGAGAAGGAAGTCGTTCGGCTTGGTGATGGCGAGTTCCGAGACCAGATGCTTACGCCGGAGGCAATATTCCGGGGAGTAACGGTGGTCAAGAAGTTCGCCGAGCTTTCACGCGCCTACGGAGCAGAGGAGATCATCGCGGTGGCCACATCGGCTGCCCGAGAAGCAAAGAATCAGATTGATCTATTGAACCGCCTCCGCGTAGAGGCCAGGATCGACGTGTCGGTCATCTCCGGAAAGGAGGAAGCAAGGCTCATCTACCTCGGAGTGGCGAGCGGCGTACACCTCAAGGACCGCAAGGCACTCTTCATCGACATCGGCGGAGGAAGCACCGAGATTATCATCGGGGACCAGGAGAACTACTCATATCTGGATAGCTTAAAATTGGGGGCGATTCGGCTCACAAACCTGTTCTTGCCCGAAGGGGCCAAAACGCCAGTGCCTGCAGAGGTCTACAACAAGATGCGTAAGTACGTCAGGAATGCCATCATCAGAACCACCCACCGGGTAAAAGAGGAAAAACTGGGCATTTCCGTCGCCTCTTCTGGAACGGCGATCAACCTGGCCGAGATATCGAACAGATTGACCGGCAATGGTGATACCAGGAACATGATACTGCGCCGTTCACAGCTCAAGAAAGTAATGGCGATGTTGTGCTCCCTTCCTCTGGAGGAGAGGAGAAAGGTACCGGGGATCAACCCGGAAAGGGCGGACATTATCATTGGAGGCGGGGCCATCCTGGAAACCCTGATGGACGAGTTCGGTTTGGAGGAGGTCACCGTCAGCGAGCGGGGCCTCAGGGATGGTCTTTTAGCCGAATACCTGGCCGAGGGAGGGGGCCAGGAATACAAGGAATTGTCCGTTAGGGAGAGGAGCGTACTGCAGCTGGGCCGCTCCTGCAACCTGGACGAGATGCATGCAGAACGCGTCAAGGGCTTGGCGCTATCGTTGTACGACAGCGGCTTCAGACAAGGCCTGCACAACCTCGGGGATTGGGAGAGGGAACTGCTCGGCTATGCAGCATTCCTGCACGACATAGGCGATTTCATCTCCTTCAACAACCACCACCTGCATTCCCATTACATCATTCGGAACGCGGAGCTGCTCGGGTTCGATCAACGAGAAATCGTGATAATGGCCGACCTAGCGCGGTTCCATCGCAAGAAGATCCCGAGAAAGAAGGACCCGGACCTGGAAGACCTGGACGAACATTCTCAGAAGGTCGTGATACTGCTCTCGACGCTCCTCCGATTGGCGGAGAGCCTGGACCGAAGCCACACCGGACTGGTGAAGAAGGCCGAATTCGTCAACGTGCAGAAGACTTCTGCGGTCATTGCGATACATAGTAACGAGGACGCGCAACTAGAGGTTTGGGGTATTGAATCAGACGGAAAGGCGTTCGAGAAGGCGTTCGGGCGATCCCTCAGTTCGAACGTTATGACGGCCTGAAGGTCAGTGACAAGGGCATGGATTAGGTTCAACAAGACAACGATGGTTCTCCATATCTGATGCTTCCGAAATGGTGATCACAGGTGTCGATATGCTTCGGTCTTGGGCTTTAGACAGGACTGATGATCGTTCGATGGACCAGCAGGGGATGCTGGGCATTATTAAATGAACGGAGAGGAATATTGTTACGCTGTGACCCGAAATCAACCATCATCTCTTGACGAATATCGCGAAAAAAGGGATTTCTCCAAGACCGGCGAACCGCGGGGAGGGTCCGGGATGGAGCGAACCATCTTCGTTGTCCAGGAGCATCAGGCTTCACATCTGCATTACGATTTCAGATTATCGATGGACGGGGTTCTGAAGAGCTGGGCAGTTCCCAAAGGGATCCCGGAGGAGAAGGGGATAAAGCACTTGGCCGTGGAGACGGAGGATCATCCACTGGAATACGCAAGCTTCGAAGGAGAGATCCCCAAGGGGGAATACGGCGGGGGTCAGGTTAAAATCTGGGACCGCGGCGAATATGTACTAGAGTACCGCGGCGGGGACAAAGTGGTTGTTGAGCTTAAGGGTACGAGACTGAAGGGTCGGTATTCGATAGTCAGGTTCAAAGGGCGAGAAAGTTCGCCAAAGAATTGGCTGATAATGAAGTTGTGAAATTCAAGAAGTTGTATAAAAACTAAGAAAGGAGTTTGGTCGTGTGTGAATGATGTGAGGGAAGACCTTACTTGGCCTTCTTCATTATCTTCATCCAGCCGCCGGACTCGTATACCGCAAGTCCCCTCTTGCCGAGCGTCTTCTCAAAGTCTTCCCAAGAGACGATCTCGAGGCGAGCGTTGCTTCCCTTTGTGAACTGAATCCCGTTCGTTCCCTTTACACGGCCCGGCTTGAGACCCTTTTTCTTAGCGATCTCTTTGGCCTTGTCAAGACTAATCTGCTCCATCACCATATGATATCCCTCCTTTGACATTTGGCCGGATACTGGCCAACTATCCAGTATGTAATGAACATGACCTATATATAAAATTTATCCCATAATGCTATGCTATCCCAGCGCTCATTTCCTTTATATCCCCCCCTGGAGAAAGTCCTTTGGGAGCCAGCATAAATGGGCGATCCGAGCGATGTGATAATAAGGCTCGCAGGTTACCATAATCGATACACTGGCATCGAAATAATAATTGACCTGGCATATAGAGTCAGGTAATGATATATAAAGGAAGAGTGATAGCCTGAGCACTGAAACTCATGACACTTTTCGGTTCTTCAGGGATCCGCGGTCTGGTAGGCCAAGAGATCACGTCTAGCCTGGTGCTCAGCATCGGAATGGCCGTGGGTAACGAGTATGGCCGGATCGTGATTGGAAAGGACACCAGGACCAGCGGGGACATGATGGAGAGGGCACTTGCAGCTGGGGCTATGTCATCCGGCGCCGACGTCTACATGGCTGGAATGGCCTCTACTCCGACCTTGGCTCGAGCTGCCTTCGACTATGATTGCGGATTGATGATTACTGCCTCGCACAATCCCAAGGAGTACAATGGGGTGAAGATGTGGAACCCCGATGGGAGCGCATTCGGCACGGACCAGATGGAACGGATTGAGCATCTGATATCCAAGAACGTATCAAGGATGCCTTCTTGGAAGGAGGTAGGCCGGGAATACGTTCACAGGAACGCGGTTAGGGATCACATCGATGACGTCATCAATTCTGTGGGCGGTTCTGATGTCTCGGTTGTAGTTGATTGCGCCTGCGGGGCCACATTCAACATCAGCCCCCTCATGCTGAGGGAGATGGGGTGCAGCGTATTCTCATTGAACGCCCAGCCAGACGGTTACTTTCCAGGCCGTATGCCAGAACCTACAGAAGATCAGCTCAACGACCTGATGAAGAACGTCATCGGCAGGGAGGCTAACCTGGGAATAGCTCACGATGGCGACGGGGATCGAATGGTGGCAGTCGATGAGAACGGACATTTCGTGGATGGGGACAAGCTTTTAGCCCTTTTCGCCTCGATGCTCGGAGCGACTGGCTTGGTTGCGCCGATCGATGCTTCCATGGTTCTTGATGATATGGTCAAGGGGAACGTTGTTCGCACCAAAGTCGGCGATGTATACGTGGCGGAGGCGTTGCGCAGGACCGGACTGCCATTCGGCGGCGAACCTTCCGGAACGTTCATCTTCCCCAAGGAGACCTTCTGCCCCGATGGTGTCTATGCGGCAGCCTTGCTTGCTAAGTACACAAGGGAACAGCGCTTGTCGGAGATGATTGACTCGCTGCCCTCATACCCAAGGGCCCGGGAGTCGTTCGTATTCCAGGCGGTGAACCGGGAGACGATCAACGGCAAAATGGCCCAGGAAATGGCGGGTGTCGACTGCAATCGTCTCATTACTGTGGACGGCTTCCGCGCCGAGTTCGATGATGGATGGTACCTTATAAGGTTGTCAGGAACGGAGCCGAAGCTCCGGCTTTCGGCGGAGGCACGGAGCAAGGACGATCTGGACCGACTCATGGGCCAGGCCCGCGCCATTGTGAAGAGGTGCATGAGATGAAGGCCCTCATCTTGGCCGCTGGAGAAGGTACTCGGTTGAGACCATTGACGTCGAACACTCCCAAACCGCTCCTGCTGGTGGCAGGGAAGCCCTATCTGAGCCATCTTTTCTCAGCCCTTAGGGCCGCGGGCATCGAGGACATCGCCCTCCTGGTGGGCTTCAAGAGCAACCGTATCCGGGAGTGTTACGGAGAGGGTTCCTCGGAAGGTATCCGGATCACCTATCTAGAACAAAAAGAGAGACTGGGCACGGCGAACGCAATCGGCGTTGCGGAGTGGATGATGGATGAAGACTTCGTTTGCATAAACGGCGACGTCGTACTGTCCGAGAAGGACATAGTGGACGTCGTGGAGGCCCACCGCCGGCACCACGGCACGATCATGGCCACCGTGACCGTCGAGGACCCAACTCGGTTCGGCGTGATCGAAGAGTCCAAAGGAAAGATGCTTAGGATAATAGAGAAACCGAAGGTGGCGCCCAGCAACATGATCAACGCTGGTCTTTTCGTTTTCAACCCTGAGGTATTCGATTATATCCGAATGACGCAGAAGTCCCCCCGCGGCGAGTATGAGATCACTGACACGCTCAACATGATGGCGGCGAAGATCGATATCAACATCCATCGACTGAAAGGACCTTGGATGGACGTCGGGAGACCGTGGGACCTGCTCAAGGCGAATGAGATCCTGATGACCGGCATCCAACGCCGAATCGAAGGCATTGTAGAGGAAGGGGCCACGCTAAAGGGGAACGTGGTCGTGGAAAAGGGAGCCACGGTCCGCGCTGGAAGCTACATTGAGGGCCCTGTCTACATCTCTTCCGGATGCGATATCGGACCGAATTGCTACATTAGGCCATCCACGTGCTTAGGCAAGAACGTCCGAATAGGGGCAGCGGTAGAGGTCAAGAACTCCATCGTCATGAACGGAACTCACATCCCACATCATAATTATGTGGGGGACAGCATCGTTGGGGAACGGTGCAACTTCGGTGCCGGTACCAAAGTAGCGAACCTTCGTTTCGACAACAAGTCGGTGAAGGTCTCATTCAAAGGCGACTCGATTGACGCCGGAACAAGGAAGCTGGGCGTGATTATGGGCGATGACGTAAAGACCGGAATAAACAGCATGATCGAACCAGGAACGATCATCTGGGAACGGTCCATCGTGGGGATGGGCGCGATCGCCAAGGGCGAGATCGGCCCGGACAGCCGGATATTCTAATCCAGGTCGACGACCTCCAGCTCGATCCGGTTACCTTCCATATCATACGCTTGCCAGCTATGCATGTCATACGGCAATTTCGTGATGATATGGGTGTTGCCAAAGCGGCGGAAAAGCTGAAGATCGGCCCCTGACCAATGGTTGCTCGGCCCAGGATGTGAATGCACGGTCCCAACCACGGAGTAGTCGATCGGGAGCATATGCAAGAACAGAGTGGCGTTGTCCTGTCCTTGGATCGTTCCAGGAAGGAATAGAAGCTCGGAGATCACGCCATCCTCCGCTCGCATCGCCGCTACGAACTCGTTCGGAAGGGACTGCTTGGCGGACTCGTTGATCATCTCCAGCACCTGCCGGTCGATGCCCCATACCTTCCTCTTCTTGGCTAGCATAACGATCCCATAAGTTTCTCGTGGGTCCGGGAGTAGAAGCTCCGACCAAATGACACGAACCGCGCCTTGTTCTCGGAGACACTGAACTCAACGGTCTCATTCCCAGCCATGGCCTCCTCCTCCTGCCCGTCCACCACGATCACGCATTCCTTGGGCCTGACCACCCTGAGAGTGATCTTGCTGGTCGACGGAACGACGACCGGGCGGGCAGCAAACTTGAATGGAGCCATCGGGGCGATGACCAGCGCCTCCACGCGTGGGTCGACCAACGGTGCTCCGACGCTCATTGCATAACAGGTCGAACCGGTCGGGGTGGAAACGATGATGCCGTCCGCCCTGACGTTTACTGCCAATTCGCTATCTACGAACACCTGAAAGTGACGGATCTTGGCGATATGGGCGGTGTGCACAACGGCCTCATTGACAGCGTCTGGCAGCCTCTTCTTGTTGATGGTGGTCTTCAGCTTTAGGCGGGAGACGACCTCATAATTACCCTTTAGGATGTTCTCCAATCCTTCCTCCAGCTCCTCGTCGGCCACCTCGGTCAGGAATCCGAGGTCGCCAGCGTTGATGCCGAAGATAGGTGCCTTATTATGCTGTGACGCCCTGAGAATGGTCCCGTCACCGCCCACCGTAATCATGATGTCGACGTCCATGTCGTCGACCTTCCAGCCCTTGCTCTTGAACCGTTCGGCGATCTCGCTCTCCAGCAGGACCTCATGTCCCTCCAGCAACTGCAGCGCCCTCTTGGCCAACCGAGGCGCGTCAGGCACGTCCATGTTCACGCTCATCCCGAACTTCAAAGCAAGACCTCCTTCACCGCTTCATCGGCATAGGCAAGGAAATTGCTCCTCACCTTCAGGTCGAAGGGCATGTCCAACCGATTGCCCGAAAGGTCGATGATCTCCCCTCCGGCCTCACGCAGTATCAGTGCGCTGGCGGCGATGTCTATCACCCTGATGGATTTATCATAGCGGTCCGCGTTAAAATAATACCCGTCCGCACTGCCCTTGGCGACCATGCACATCTCAAGGGACGCGCAACCCATGGAGCGGGAACGGTTAGACTTCTTGGTCACGTTATAGCATTCTATCTTGGAGTGCTTACCCATATAAACGAAGAAAGTAGATTGCTTCTGAACGAATTTTCGGACCTTCATCCGGCATCCGTCCTGGAACGCCCCCTTTCCAGCCTCAGCATAGAACCTTTCGCCCGTGACCACGTTCTGGACAATGCCAGCCTCCACATCGGACATGCTCTTCGTTCCGATGGCCATTGATACACTGTAAAAAGGGATGCCCATGACAGAGTTGTACGTGCCATCTATGGGATCGATTACCAGGGTCTTCTCCGCATGGTTGTCTATGTAACCTGCTTCCTCGCTTAGGATGTTCAAGGGGATGCCGTTCTTGCTGATGTACTCAACAATGACGTCCTCGGCAACCTTATCTATGTTCAGGGTCGGCGTGCCGTCGGCTCCCATACAAAGTTCCTTCGACCGGTCGAAGTCCTTGGGCAGGGAGTTGACCTTCATCCGGACCCGCTCCGATATCGACTCTAATAGTTCCCGCATCATTCCTTGCAATGGCGTGAGCGGGATATAACCGTTGATGGTCGACAACCAACAAAGTCACCAGCAAGAGGAGGGCAAGTCATAATAATGCCCTTGTCCTTGATGCGTATCGTGCCGGAAACGTCGACAGCAAAGGAATGGATCGCCCATAAGGGAAAAGCTGCAAAGCTGGGCCTTACTCTGCGCCAGACTATCCTGAATATTCTGCCAGATGTCAAAGAGACACTGGACCTCAAGGCGGCCATGGTCTCCTATGGGTTAGGCCCCGAATATGAGGACACCGTGATTATCCTCCGGTCAGATGGCCCCGCCTGGTCCTTGGGATTCTATCGTGGCCGGGAACTCCCCGATCCGAACCGACTGCTCAGAGGCAATGGCCGCCTGCATGCGGCCGTCAGCATCGCAGGAAGAGCAGATGTCGAGTCGGAAGCTCTGAAAGTCCTATTAAAGGAAGCCTATAGGAGGGCGCTGGAGCGGAAAGAATTGCGGGAACGGTCGGACAGAGCGTAGAGCATGAAAATCATTTAGCGCCGGATTCAATTCGAAGTCGGGGCCTCGGGTGAACGGTATAAACGGACCGACTGGAAGCACCACGGGGATCGTCAGGAGGTCCGGTCGATACATGAACTCCGATCGGTCAAATAGGGACGAATCCTTGTGACATCGAACACGGACCGCGGGCTGGCCAGACGTTTTCTCTAAAATAGACAGATTGATAACCGAGACCGGAGGAATCTTATCCCATGGGGCCATGGTGTCTCGTGAATATGGCATTTCGGCGGTCACCGCTGTGAAGGGCGCAACGAAAATATTCAAATCAGGGCAGCGATTAACCCTCAACGGGAACGAAGGCCTAATATACGTATCGGAAGGCTGATTTATTTGGACTCAGACGTCATACACGAATTCGGTGAGAACAAGGACTGGAACGAGAGCTTCTACTTCAATCTCTACGATAGAGGCAACGACATTCTCGGCTTCATGCGGATTGGATTGGTGCCGAACAAGAAGGAGAAGACCGCGTTCTGTTTCTTCCTCATGCCGGATGGCTCGACCATCGGGACCAAGAGCAAGTCCGAGATGGCCGACAACGACCTGGTATCGGGCGGCCTGAGGCTCGAGAAGATCGATTCGGAAAAGAAATGGGCGATAAGGTTCGAAGGAGAACTACCCAAACAATTGAAGGACGAGATATCCAAGGTCAACGTCAAGTTCGATCTGGAATTCGACGCCCTGAACGACATGTTCGACTACCGCAACTGTGTCAGCGGAGAGAAGGAAAACACCTCCCAGAATGTCGCCCCGGAGCACTTGGAGCAGTATGGGAGGGTCAAGGGAACAGCCAAGATCGATGACCGCGAGTATGTGGTCGATGCCCTCGGCGAGAGGGACCACTCCTGGGGAGTACGCGACTGGTCCGCACCAGGCAGATGGGTATGGATTACCTGCCAGTTCAACGAGGGATACACGTTCAACATCACCAAGCTCTACACCGACAAGGGAGAGGTTGACGCTGGATTCATCCATCAGGATGGGGTAACGCTGCCGATCGTCAAAGTGGACATGGCCCACGAGTTCGACGCCGAAGGCACCCCGAGCGAACTCTACCTGGCGATGTACGATAAGGACGGGGACGTTTATGGTGTCAAGGCGGTCGTGAAGCGCAAGGTGATACTGGCCATGAACGAGGATGAGAAGCGGACACCAGTCATCTTCGAGACCCTAGCGAAGTTCAAATTGGACGACGACGTGGGCTACGGAGTGCTGGAGTACCTGCTCCGGAAGTAAACCCCAACCTAATATCTTTTCAAGCATCAGCGGGACTTGAAGGCGAACTCCCGGATAAGCGATGTTATGCTCATACTGGCACCGTACTCGTCCCGCAATGCCTTCGCCTCGCGCTTCGGGAGACCGTTAGCAAGCAAAGTACGGTAGAATTCCTTAGATGCTTTCTTGGCCTTGATCTTGACACTCACATAGGAACGGAAAAGACGGTAGGCTAGCATGGGCATGCTCGCTACTATTACGATGACGGCTCCATCGTCCTGCCTGCTCATTTCTCGTCCTCTTCCATGCTTTGGCGCATTTTCTCCCGGATCATGCTGCCCCGCCTGCCTGGGATACGACGGTCATCTCCAGCAAACCTCCAAAACTCAATGTCGACATGTATTCCTTCATCAGCTCAATCGCCTCATGGTTGGTCATCCCGGCGGCACGAAGCGACTTGTAGAACGCTGTTGCCGATTGACCGAACCGCTCGCCTTCCTTAGTGCCATAAAGCACCTTGGTAATGCTCTCCATCAACCGGGGCACCTGTTTCGTCAATATCTCGAACGGTTTCCTCATGCCCTCGACGTCGTGTATCATGTCATCGTTCGCCATTCTTTTCACATTCTTTTCCTAAACTTGTTTCATCCTTCCAGACCAGATATCGACCATAACATCATAGACCGGCCACCCTACTTGGTCAATCCGAGCATTTCTGACCATTTCCTGACCACCGCCTCAGAGATTTCATAGGTCTTTTCCTTCTTTCCCGCCCGCTCCACCACCATTCCCTGCCCAAGCAACTCGCCGAGTCGGTCCCTCACGATCCGCCTTGACGCACTTCCCCGTCGTTCCCTCAACTTGTCGGTGATCTCCGAGATGTTGAGGCCAGGCTTATCAAGCAGCAGCCGCATGATGTCCTTAGCGATGGGGTCCTTTACTCCGGGCAGGATGGTCTCTATTGATATCACGCCATGCCGCTGGTACAGGTCCATGAGCTTGAAGTACCTCTGGACCGTATCCTGGAAACGAGAGAGCTGTGCCACCAATTCTGAATATGGCCTAGCTACCTCCTGAACGGCACTCTCCAGCTCCGAAATGCGAGCTGTGAGTTCCTCGATCTTCTTGGATTGATCCTCGGCCACGTACGGTTATGGGGCTCAAAAGGGTTAAAAGGTTGGCGACCATCCATCGAATGATGAGCGAGTCCGCTTTGCCAATCACCGAGACCCGGTTCGTTGGAGTGTTCTCCGACGGAAACCTACTGCTGACGAGGAACGCGGTCCCAGGCAACCGGGTTTATGGGGAGAGGTTGTTCAACCATCAGGGAACGGAATACCGGGAATGGGTCCCCAACCGTAGTAAACTAGCCGCCTATATCAAGTGCGGCGGCTCATTCTATCCGTTCAAAGAGGATTCGAAGGTGCTCTACCTTGGTGCTGCCTCGGGAACTACATCATCCCATGTTGCGGACATTGTGTCTCGAGGGGCGGTCTTCTGCGTCGAGATATCGCAACGCTCTTTCCGGGACCTGGTCAAGATCTGTGAAGTGCGGAAAAACATGATCCCGATCTTGGCCGACGCTACGAAACCGGATGAGTACGTTTTTGCGGTAGAATCTCCGACCATCGTCTACCAGGACATCGCTCAGAAGAACCAGGTTGGCATCTTCATCAAGAATATGAAGGCCTTCAACATTAAGAAGGGGATGCTGGTGATCAAGGCTCGGAGCGAGGACGTCACCAAGAACCCTCTGGAGATATTCCGAGAAGTGAATGCGATCTTGGTCAAAGAAGGCTTCAGGGTTATTGATCTGGTCGATATCGACCGCTTTGAGAAGGACCACGCAATGATAACGGTCGAATCGAAATGAAGTGGGTATACGCAATCGGGTTCAAGGGCGACCGTTTCCTTATGGTCTATAACCTTAAAAGGGGTGGCTGGGAGATGCCTGGTGGCAAGGTCGAAGAAGGTGAGGACCCGAAGGATGCTTCAATCCGTGAGTTCAGGGAAGAGGCCGGGGTCCTGTTCCTGCCGGTTGACTGCATAGAGTACGAAGGTGGACTGGTGTTCGCCGGCGAGATCATCAACGACAACGGCAGCGGCGAGATGCAATGGCAACTGTTCAAGGAGTTGCCTGAAGGATTGGCATTCCCTGCGGTCGAGTATGAGGCGCAGCTGCGGTGGGCCAAGGACGCCCTCTCCGAGCAGCGCTCCGAACCCAGGACCGGGCCCGGGAGAAGACCCACGGCGAAATCAAGGATTAAATAGTAGTAGGCGAATTGGCTAACCCGCTTCGCCACTCGAGAACAATCTCGAATTAACTCTTTAGACTATACACATAACAAGGATGATGATTATGGCAAGAATGCATGCCAGAAGAAGAGGCAAAGCCGGATCGGCAAGACCCATGGTCACCGAGAACCCTGAGTGGGTACCGGTTCCAAAGGATGAGATCTACCAAATGGTCGTGAAGTACGGCAAGGAAGGGATGCCGACCGCGAAGATCGGCATGGTCCTGAGGGACCAGTATGCCGTACCGGACGTCAAGTTGGCGACTGGAAAGACGATTTTGCAGATCCTAAAAGAGAACAACATTGCGCCGAAGTTGCCAGACGATATGGTAGCGCTGATGAGGAAGGCTATCAACCTGAACGTCCACTTGCAGAATAACAACAAGAAGGATCTCAGCAACGAGAGGGGCTTGCACCTCATTGAGGCAAAGATCCGGCGCCTTGTGAAGTACTACAAGCGCAACGACCTGCTTCCCCAGGACTGGCTTTACAGCCTGAAGAACGCTGAGCTCTTGATCGAGTGATGGCGGAATGGACGACGTCGTCCAAATTCCCACAAACCTCTTAGCTCGTTTTAAATCCGCGGCCGCGGAGGTCGAAAAGGCCTCCGAGGTTCGGGTCATTTCTCACAACGATGCCGATGGCATATCGTCCGCGGCCATAGTTTGTGCCACTCTTCTCAGGAAGAACAAACGGTTCCAGTGCACCATGCTCAAGGGATTTGAGGAATCAGTGGTTAGAAGCACTGCTCAGGGTTGCGATCTCCTCATCATATCTGACATGGGCAGTTCATCGCTGGATATCCTTGATAGTCTACCGATCAAGGTGATCGTGCTGGACCACCACAAACCGGAACGTGATTCCTCCCAGGTGGTCCATGTGAACCCTCACCTTTTCGGGATCGACGGTGCTACAAGCGCATGTGCTGCGTCTGTCGCCATGATGCTTTCCATCACGGTCTCGGACAAGAACTGGGACCTGCTTCCTATCGCGTTCGGCGGAATCGTCGGTGATCGCCAGACGATAAGGGGACTGCTCGGACTGAACATGTACCTGGGACAGCATGGCCAGGAAAGGGGCATCCTGGAGGTCAGGAAGGGTTCCCTGATCCCGAGCGGCCCGCTCAAGGATTCTCTGCTCAACACGACCGACCCGTTCATCAGCGGGGTCAGCGGTGACCCTGACGGAGTTAGTCGGCTCCTTACCGAGGCGGGCATACTGGACAGCATGTCGCTCGAATCGTTGGACGAGGCACAGGAGATGAAACTTTCCTCTTTGATCACACTCAGGCTCCTGATCCAAGGAGCAAACCTGGACAACCTAGAGGAGGCCTCGTCCGAGAAGTATTATTTCTCGGAACGCAAGATCTATGCGCACGAACTGTCTGGCCTAATGAACGCCTGCGGAAGGTCGGATCTTACTGGGACGGGCGCGGGTGTCGTCCTCGGTGATCCCAGGTCCTGGGAAAAGGCCGAGAATCTTAGACAGGAGTACCGGAAACAGGTCCTGGAGGCAGTCCTGGCGGTCCAGTTCAAAGGTTTGAAACAGATGGACTATCTGCAATACTTCTTCTCCCCATTGCCGGATGTCTCCAGCGACCTGTGCGGTATCGTGATGCAGTGGATAGGCGACCGGAACAAGCCGACCATCGCGCTCTCGCAGAAGAACAGCGTCGTTAAGATATCATCCAGGGCGAACAAGAAGATGGTGGACATGGGGGTCGACCTCTCCTACGCGTTGAGGACCGCGGCGAGCGCTGTCGGCGGAACTGGCGGTGGACATAATGTAGCCAGCGGCGGCAAGATCCCGGCGGGAAAAGAGGATGAGTTCATCGCCATGGTGGACAAGATCGTCGGCGAGCAGCGGACCAAGGGTAAAAATGCAGCCTGATCCAACTGTTCTAATCTCTCCAGGTGACCTCGACCTCATCGGTCCGGAAGCGCTGGTTTATCATCGTGTCGTTGACGTTCATACGAACCCCGCCCCGATACATTATCAACCCGGTCCAGGCGATCATCGCCCCGTTGTCCATGCATAGGGTGCGGTCCGGGACGAACATCTTTGCGCCACGCTCATCGGCCATCATGCTTACCATCTCCTGGAGGCGCTTGTTCTGCACCACGCCCCCGCCCAGGAGCACTTCGCTTTTCTCCACATGCGCCATTGCCCTTTCCGTGACCTCGGTCAGCATTGCGAAGGTTGTTTCCTGCACGGAGAAGCAGATGTCCTCGAGCGTCTCACCTTTGACTTTTAGACAAAGTGCCGCCGTCAGTATGCCTGAAAATGCCATGTCCATACCCTTGACCGAATAGGGCAGATCGAGGAGCTTCTTTCCCTCCTTGGCGGTCTTCTCGATCTTCGGACCGGCATAATATCCCAGCCCTATCTCCCGCCCCATCTTGTCGAACATATTACCGATGCCGATGTCCAGCGTCTCACCAAAGATGCGGTAACGCCCGTTAGCAAATGCGATGACCTGGGTGTTGCCACCGGAAGCATAGAGAAGGACCGGATCATTGGCTGCGGTCTTGATACGCCCAATCTCCAAATGGGCAATGCAATGGTTGACCCCAATGATCGGAACATCAAGGGTAAGCGCGAGCGCCCTGGCGCCGGTCGCTACCGTCCTAAGGCACGGACCAAGTCCTGGCCCCTGTGAGAAAGTGACAACGTCGATATCCTTGAACGTGATCCCCGCCTTCTCCACAGCCGTCTTGACCATCGGCACGAGCTTCTCGGCATGGTGGTTGGCTGCCTCACGGGGATGAATCCCTCCGGTGGCTGGTCGGTACATGTCGATCTCGTTGGCCAGAATATTGCCCGAATCGTCAACGATGCCGACGCCACATGTATGGGCGGTGCCCTCTATCCCCAGAGCGATCATCTGAGCACGAAAGAAACGGATTGGGATATCTACTTTAGCTTTGGTCGGCCAGGGCCTTTAGTCGATTCATGATGTTGATCGAACCTTCCACGACTTCGTCGTCGACGACCAAGACCGGGGTTGGCTTATTCAAGAGTTCGTAGTATGCTGCTTCCGCGAGGCCCTCTGCCTGAGACGTGTCGACGACCTCGACGGCCAATCCGTCTGGTATCCTCGCCTTGACGTAATCGCACTTCTGACAGCCGGGTTTGGTGAAGAGAAGTATTTCAGGCATCGCTATCTCATCCGCATAATCCTTCCCCTAATAAAAGAATCTGAGCCTACACTTGGTGTGAATGAATGAAACGTTCTCTTCAATTCCAAAGTATATTATTGAATGGTGACGGCCGAAGTATGCCTCAATCTAATGCCACGGGACTTCTTCACTTTCTCGGGATGATATGAGTGTCCCTATCGTCTGCGTAATCAGTAACTTACTCATAGCCTGGGGGGACACGAAGAGAATGCCCACGACCAAGAGTCGACCCATTGGCTGATACAATTGACGTTCGTATTCATCTTGCTGCCGCTTTCAATAGGTTTGTTCCTGAGATTAGTCAGCTTCTGAAGCGAAAGGCATATAGTATCGAAGGTGTTACGGAGAAATCCAGTCGGGCTCTTGGTCTAGCGGTTATGACGTCTCCCTGACAGTCCCCCAAAAGGGATCTGAACGGAGGAGATCCCCAGTTCGAATCTGGGAGAGCCCACCATCTTTTCTTATTCAACTTGTTCTGTAAGGGTATACCGCTCGAAAGAATAAATAAACGCTACCGATATCGTTGCTCGGAAATCCGGGGACAATTCATGAAGGAAACCGTCACGATCGGCCTGGCACAGATGGAGATGCGCTCCGAAACATCCAGGAACCTCGATCGCGCGGTGGAGATGATAGGGGAGGCGAAACGGATGGGTGCGGACATTGTCTGTCTTCCTGAACTGTTCAATTCCACCTATTTCGCCCAATACTCGAATCCGGACGGGGTTGAGAAAGAAGAGATCCCGATCGAGCATATCCCAGGCAGGACAGCGGAATGCCTGTCGGAATGTGCAAAGAAGAACCGAGTCATCGTTGTCGGTGGTTCGATCTACGAGCGCGATGGAACGGGGCTGTACAACACCTGCCTGACGTTCGACCAGGATGGAAGGACCCTGGGCAAGTATCGCAAGGTCCACATCCCCCATGACGAAAACTTCTACGAGCAGCACTATTTTACGCCGGGCGATCTCGGCTTCAAAGTCTACGAAACGAAGAAAGGTAAGGTCGGAACCCTCATCTGCTACGATCAATGGTTCCCAGAGGCAGCGCGGATCAACGCCCTAATGGGAGCCGACATGGTTTTCTATCCAACTGCCATCGGGACCGTCCGCGGGGTTGACCAAACAGAAGGGGATTGGCAGCAGGCGTGGGAGAACGTGATGCGCGGGCATGCCATCGCCAATGGCATGGTCGTGGCGGCGGTGAACCGCGCCGGTAACGAGGATCAAATGGACTTCTGGGGCGGATCGTTCGTCATCGACGCGTTCGGGAAGACGTTGGTCAGGGCCGGCACCCGGGAGCAAGTGGTCACCGCCACGGTTGACCTGTGTCACGGGCAGAACGTAAGAGATGGTTGGAGGTTCTTCCAGAACCGACGGCCAGACCAATATGGAAAGATTACACAGGGGTCGGTGATCCGGTCAGGGAGCGGTTCAATTTGAGCGAACAGACACCAAAATCACTCGGATATGCCATGCCGGCGGAATGGGCCAAACATGAAGCTACCTGGATCTCATGGCCGAAGAATCCTCTAACATTTCCGAAGGAAATCATAGGTTCGATCGAGGATACCTATTGCCAAATGGTCAGGGCGTTGACGGAAGGAGAGATCGTAAAGATATTGGTCAATGACGAGGCATCGGAACGCGCGGTCACAGAGAAGGTGGAGAAGGCCGGAGCGATGATGCGCCGTGTGAAGGTAATGCGCATTGTCAGCTCCGACGTCTGGATCAGGGACTATGGACCGACATTCTTGCTGAACAAGGTCAGCGGACAGCGTGCCGCGGTCAAGTGGCATTTCAACGCCTGGGGCGGCAAGTACGATGACCTTCTTTATGATGACAAGGCTGGCGATGAGGTTGCAAAAATGGCTGGCTGCCCAATCTTCCGGCCCGATATCGTGCTCGAGGGCGGCTCAATCGATGTGAATGGTATGGGCACTGTCCTCACAACCGAACAATGTTTGTTGAACAAGAACCGCAACCCAAAACTCACCAAGCTTCAGATCGAGGACACTGTGAACCAGCATTTGGGCACCAACAACATGATCTGGCTAAAGTCGGGCATCGATGGGGATGATACGGACGGGCACGTTGATGATTTTGCCCGTTTCGTCTCTCCGGACCATGTGCTCTGTGCCTTCGCGACCACCAAAAAGGGAATGAATGAGGAGGTACTGTGCAAGAACCTGGACATACTGAAGTCGGCAAGGGACCAGGCCGGGCGCAAGCTGAACGTGGAAAAACTCCCTCTCCCGAAACCGCTTTGGCTCGAAGAGGAAAAGAGGTGGCTTCCGGCAAGCTATGCAAACTTCTACATCGGCAACAGCGCGGTATTGCTGCCCGTGTTCAACGACAGCCACGACAAAGAGGCGATCTCTATCCTCAAATCATGTTTCCCCAAACGTGCGGTCGTTCCGATCAACGCGATCGACCTGGTCTACGGTTACGGCGGTATCCATTGCATTACCCAACAGGAGCCGGCGCCGGCAGCTCCGGTCCCGGTCACAACGACGGCTCAATGACGTACTTGCACATATTGTAGCCGCTTCCGAAAGTGTCCTTCTCGACCACATGCAGGGGCATGCCCAGCTTGGCCTCGAATATTGCTTCCAAGATGCCCTCGTTGAGCAGGCACAGGGTCTTGCCCACGTCGGGGTTCTTGGAGCAATCGTACTCGTCGCGGATGATCAATGTCACAGGATGAAGCGAATAAACTACCAGCTCACCCAATTCGTGGGTCCCGTAGAACTGCTTCACTTCGGTGATAAGGTCCTCAACCTTCGTCGCCTTGAACTGCTTTGCTAGTTCAGTGCCGATCTGCTTTCCGATATCCTTCAGGACAGGGTCCATGTTGAAACCGATGGACTCCATTCCAATGACAATAGAGCGTATGGTCCCCTTCAAGAAGGCGCTTGGTGTTCCGACCGAACGGGATATCGTGTTACCGATGGCTTTCTTCAGCTCCTCACGGGGAACGACCGATGAACCGATTGGTTTGGAGATTATATAGAATATTTTCCTGCGATTGTCCAGTGGATCGTCGCGGAATCCAATCAGCCCTTCCTGGACCATTTTCTCCAGGTGCACCGACAGGGTGGACTGCGCCTTCCCGGTCAGGACCGCGATCTCGCTCAGGCTCAAGTCCCTGCGCTGCAGTTCGCTCAGGATCTTCTGTCTGACGGGGTTCGATATCTGCCTCAGGCCGCTGCTGGTGGAATAAACATCGAAGTCCGTACCCTTCTTTGGCATCTGTTCAACCCAAACTACAAATTGGAATGGGTCACTATTAAATGTTATTGAGATTGGCGAACTATCGCTGATTCGCAATTCGATATGTGTCCCGGGTCCCACGCCAGGGTTAGGACCCTTACATTTTTTAACTCATATACTCTGACTGGAACAGAGGACCATGAAAATCCACGTTAAAGGCCAGCCACAGGAAATGAGGGCTCTCTGGTACAACGAAGGGAAGGTCGTGATGATCGACCAACGGCTATTACCCAACACTTTCAAGCTGGTCAATTTCACGAAATGCAGTGAGGTCGCCGCCTCTATCAAGGACATGACGGTCCGAGGAGCCCCGGCCATAGGAGTCGCGGCAGCGTATGGCATGCTGCTGGCAACGAAGGATGGGACCAATATCGATGATGCCGCAAGGATGTTGAAGGCGACCAGGCCCACCGCCCATGACCTATTCTTTGCGGTGGATTCGATGCGGGAATCTGTCCGTTCCGGGAGAGATCCAGAGGAAGCTGCCAGATCCTATGCAGACCTCATCGTGGATAAGTGCCGGAAGATCGGTGAATACGGAGAGCCCCTCATTAAGGACGGCGCGAACATAATGACCCATTGTAACGCCGGCGCGCTGGCCACTGTAGACTACGGAACGGCCTTAGCACCGATGAGAGTGGCCTGGAACAAGGGAAAGAGGATGTTTGTCTACGTTTCCGAGACCAGACCTCGGCTGCAGGGAATGAAGCTTACGGCCTATGAACTCCTGAACGAGGGAATTCCTCATGCTATCATTCCCGATGCGGCGTCGGGGCATTTTATGAGGAAAGGGGTCGATATAATCATCGTCGGTGCGGACCGCATTGCCGCAAACGGCGATTTTGCGAACAAGATCGGAACATATGAAAAGGCGGTACTGGCAAAAGAGCTCGGAATCCCATTCTACACCGCAGCCCCGATATCTACCTTCGATTTCTCCATCGAGGACGGTACAAAGATACCGATAGAGGATCGGGCGGAGGACGAGGTCACCACGATGAACGGTCACAGGATAGCTCCGGAAGGCTGCAGGGCGCTGAACCCGGCCTTTGACATGACCCCAAATAAATATGTCACTGGGATCATCACTGAAATAGGGGTCATTAAACCCAACGAGGTCGGAAAGGTCAGGAGGAAGCTTCAATGACTAATGAGCGCACGAGGAAGGAGATAGTAGATTTCGGAAGGATGCTGTACCAAAAAGGTCTGACCGTTGGCACAGCTGGCAACATTAGTGCCAGGGGTGAACATGATATCATGTTAATCACCCCGACAGGCACTTGCAAGGGCATGCTGAAAGAGGATGGATTGGTGGTCATCGATATCAAGGACGGGAAGGTCCTCAGCGGGGGCAGACCATCGATTGAGACGCCGTTCCACTTGGCTTTCTATCGGGCAAGACCGGAAGTGAAAGCGGTCATCCATACCCATCCTGTCTATTGTACCGCCTTAGCGGTCAAAGGTCTCAGAATCTTACCCGGACTGACACCGGAGGGATTGTTGGTCCTGGGCCGTAACGTCCCGTTGGTGCCATATGCCACGCCTGGGACCGATGATCTTGCCAAGGTCCTCTCCGACACTTTAAGGACATCCGACTCTTTCTTGCTCGAGAAGCACGGGGCCATCGCTGTCGGGAGGGACATGGAAGAAGCATTCCATCGTATGGAGACCCTCGAGTTTATGGCCCAGCTTCAATTCAACCTCTATACTTTGGGCGGGGCCAAGCAACTCCCCGATGACGAGATCGATCGGATACTGAAGAAATGACGCCGCAGCAAAGTGATTAATAGCCTATACTATTCACAACCTGATGATA
Source organism: uncultured Methanomassiliicoccales archaeon (assembly GCA_963755265.1). Taxonomy (GTDB): domain Archaea; phylum Thermoplasmatota; class Thermoplasmata; order Methanomassiliicoccales; family UBA472; genus DASXVU01. The sequence continues at coordinate 33,344 of CAVWKV010000101.1, forward strand.
CTCGTCACCAAATGGTTCGGAGTCTTCCTGTGCGAGGGTGAATCGGTTAAAAGGTTCCAGCTGTTCGAGAAGGACCCGAAGTCGGTGGCAAAGAAGCTCGCCGCGATCCAGAAGGGGGAGATACTTCCGGAGGAGCGTGGCCTTGCGGTCAAACGCATGAAGGTCGCCGACGTTAGGCTGAAGAAGCTTGGCAAGCCCACGGTTTTCGATTCATCGTTTATCCGCCCGGACACCTACGGGATAGAGCCTGGCTTCATGCAGAAGGTCATGGTCGAGCTGGGCAAGGTCCGCACCCGGGAGCCATTGAGCGAGGACAAGTGCATCGCCCAGGCAATCCGCGCCCAGGATGATATCATCGAAACGATCAACCTAATGAACGAACGCATGCATGAATGGTACGGCCTGCATTTCCCGGAACTTTCTGACTATGCACTGGATGAGCGATACGTGGAACTCATCTCCAAGTACGGGGAAAGGAACAAGGTACTGGAGGTCCTCCAGGTAGAGCTTGAATCGGTCGGTTCGGAGATGGCGGAAGAGGACATCGCCATCATTCGCTCGGTGGCCGGAACACTATGCGAGCTTTACCATCGCAAGGCGGAACTTGACCACTACATCTCCGAAGGGATGCAAAAGGTGGCCCCGAACATGACCGCATTGCTGTCTGCGAACCTGGCAGCCAGATTGATCTCTCTGTCGGGCGGGCTGGGACGACTGACCAAGTTACCGGCGAGTACGGTCCAGCTTCTCGGGGCGGAGAAGGCCATGTTCATGCATCTCCGTTCTGGAAAGAGGCCGCCGAAGCACGGTATCATATTCCAGCATCCATGGGTCAACCGGGCGCCGTACTGGCAACGAGGGAAGATATCCCGTTCACTGGGGGGCAAGATTTCGATCGCGTGCAAGATCGATTTCTACAAGGGAGAGTTCATGGGGGACCAGCTGAAGAAACAGATGGAATTGCGTGTGGAGGAGATCCAGAAGAAGTATCCCAATCCGCCCAAGCGGGCGCCGGCTCCAAGACCCAGATGGAATAATGACCGAAAAGGCAGAAGGTAAGTTATTTAAGCACTCGCTCAATTCCCTGCCTGATTGATATGTCGTGGACCCAACAGGAAGTCCGTGAATTGAAGGAAGGACGTTACATGCTCATCGATAATGAGCCCTGCAAGATCGTTTCCATTTCAACATCCAAGCCAGGGAAGCATGGAGAAGCAAAAGCGAACATCGATGCTATTGGGATATTCGACAACAAGAAGCGTCAGATCGTTCACCCAGTAAAACATAAGGTCCAGGTACCCTTGATCGATAAGCGGAAAGCCCAGGTCCTGGCAGTCATGGGGGAAGAGGTTCAGTTGATGGATCTGGAGACCTATGAAACCTTCCAACTCCCTGTTCCGGAGGAGTTCGCGGGCCAATTCCACAATGGCGAGGAGATAATGTATCTCGTTGCCATGGACCGCAGGAAGATCACCAAGGTCTGATCCGACCAAGAAGGTAACCTAAGATGGTCCTCCCCGGCGTTTCGTTCAACGAGGCAAGGGCTTCATTTGAAAAGGCATACTTTGTCATTGTCGGTGTGCCTTTCGATCTGGCCACCTCGTTCCGTTCTGGAACCAGGGCCGGTCCGAACGCCGTAAGGGAAGCATCCTATAACTTTGAGAGCTATCTTTTCGAGCACGACACGAACCTGGTGGACATACCTATCCACGACGCCGGCAACATCGAGCAGTGCGACACTGTTGAAGAGATGGCGAAAGCGACCAAGGCGGAGGCAAGGAGCATAATATCTGCCGGCAAGTTCCCTATCTTCATCGGAGGGGAGCATTCCATCTCTATCCCCGTGATCGAGGCGTTCGATGATATCGGCGTGATCTCGATCGATGCCCATCTAGACTTCAGGGATGAACACATGGGGAACAAGATGTCCCATGCTTGCGTGATGCGGCGGGCAGCCGACCACCTCGGGATCGAGAACGTCCTGCCATTCGGCGTGAGGTCAATCTCCGCCGAAGAAAAGAAACAGAAGATGCCAAATTACATCGATGCCTACCAGATCCATGAACAGGGCATCGAGACATCGTGGAAGAGGGCGATGAACATGATGCGCAAGGAAAAGGTGTACTTCTCCCTGGACATCGATGGCATCGATCCCGCTTACGCACCGGGGACCGGAACGCCGGAACCCTTCGGACTGAGCTCTTACGACGTCAAGCGGTGCATCAACATGCTGGGAGAGCGCATGGTCGGGTTTGATGTTAACGAGATCTCCCCGCCATATGACCATGGGAACACCGCCGCGCTCGGAGCGCGGATGATACAAGAGGTCATCTGCGTGGTCTGGAAGCACAACGGAAAAAAGTAAAAGGATATCGCCATCCTTCTGAAGGCATCGAAAAGAAGTTTTATTTTAAGATCTCTCGTAACGCCTTCTCGCACCGGTCCCCGCACCTCTTGGCGGCATCGACCCTCTTGGCTTCAGAGAATATCCTGAATATTGGTTCGGTTCCTGAAGGTCGGATCAGCGTCCATCCTTCTCCGAAGTACACCTTGACCCCATCGGTTGTATCCACCCTTTCCTTGGCGAATACTTCGACTACTCGAGCCAGAACCTCTTCCTTCCGCGTCTCAGGGCATTCCATCTTCCGCTTATCAAGACAATATTCAGGGACCTTTGCAAGAAGACTGGACATCGGTCCTTCAGTGGCCACGATCTCCAGCATCTTGGCTGCGGTCATCCCGCCGTCCCGGCAGTATTGATGCTCGGGAAAGATTAGCCCGCCGTTCTCCTCGCCTCCGAACACGGCCCCAATCTCGATCATCTTCCTGGCCACAATTGGGGAGCCGACGCGGGTATACACGATCTCGCCCCCTTCCTCCTTGACGACATCCTCGACGCAGGAGGATGTGCTAACCGGAGTGACCACTGTTCCTCCCCCCTTCTGGCGGACGATGTGACGAGCAACGATCGCCAGCGAGCGGTCTCCGAAGACGAAGTTACCATTGTTATCGACGAATATGGTTCGGTCGGCATCCCCATCATGGGCGATTCCGAGGTCGGCTCCGGTGGCCTTTACTGTGGCCGCCAGGTCCTTCAGGTTGTCCGCGGTTGGCTCGGACGGATGCCCAGGGAACGTGCCCTGCGGGTTCGAGTTGAGGGATATCACGCGCACTCCGAGATCGGCTAGCAGGTCTGGTGACGTGGCTGTGGCGGCACCGTTGGCACAGTCGAGGACGACGTTCAGCTTGGCATTGGCGATGGCGTTCACATTTACGTGCTGCTTGATCGCTGTCGAATAGGCTCTGGCCGCCCCCTCCACCGGACCGATCGAGCCGACGGATTTCCAACTTTTGTGGATGAAGGATTTGTTGAAGAATATCGCCTCAATCTTCTCTTCCTTCTCACGCGGCATCTCAGTCCCATCGTAATCGATGCACTTTATCCCGTTGAACTCCGGCGGGTTGTGCGAGGCTGTGATCATCACACCACCCTTGACACCAGAGTTCTTGACATAGAATTGCAGAGCCGGAGTAGGAAGCATTCCGAGGTCCAGTACGCTGACCCCGCTGGCCATAAGGCCTGCGGCTACCGCGCTCTTGAGCATGTCGGCAGAAGTCCGGCAGTCGGTGGCCACCGCTACTTTCCCTCCCATGTAGGTGCCGATGGCGCTACCCACATCCAGAGCGAACGACGCGTTCATTTCTTGGTTGACTACACCCCTGATCCCGTTGGTCCCGAAGAGCCGCGCTGTCACGAGTTCACCTTGCCTTGTGAATCTGGGATATGACCAAGATATGGATAATATCTGCGGAATCCTTGCATGAATCTGACGAGTTCTCTATGCCATGCAGGAGATCGCGCATTAGGTAAATGGCACGGGGGTCCAGCTCTGCGAACAATATCTCTTTCTTGGTGGAGAAGTACATATCGTCCAGCTTATGCTCCGACACTCCCACGCTACGGCCATAGTTGATCGCCGCTTCGTTGTTGACGCCCAGCGAATCGACGCAGTTCCGCAGCTGTTTGGCCGCGAAATCCAATTCCTTGGTCATTTCCGCATATTTCCGCCACATCGAGAGCGGCACGCTGACGTTGGCCTCGATGACCATCTGCAGGTTCATCCCCGCCTCCTTGGCCCAGTCCGCCACATTGTCCATGTTCTGGGTTAGATGCATGAGGTCCTCGCGTTCCTTGGCCTCCATATCTCCCTTGGAGAGTTCCTCAGAGATCATTTCTTCCAACATATCCGCTTCCTTTTCCGAATAGATGAGCCTCTTGATCGCATCCAGGGCCCTTTCCTTGTCGCTCTCGCAGAGTGCAGCCATCGCCCGGTTCAGCTCTGACACTGTATCCCCTATCTTCTGCGCATGGTCCCGGACACCTTTCATGATCACCGATTCGCGTCGCACCTTGAACCAGTCCAGCAATGACCCTTTGTTCTCACTCAAGTTTCACAGCCTCCGCAATTCCCTCAATAGGTCTTGAATAGACCATTGCCGCCTTCTTGTTGATCATAAGATAGACCTCCTGCCCTTCACTATATAATTTCCCGTCGGACGTCGGCACGTCGAAATCCACTCGGTCCTCGCTATCCGCCAATGCCTGGATGTGCCAATACGTGCCCATGTAAATGATCGAGATTATGGATGCATGAAGACCGCTGGTAAAGGGAAAGACGAACTCTGGACGAACGGAGACCACCACTGGAACGCCTGGTTTCATTGTGGCGTTTAGCACTTCGACGATCGATTCGTCCCTCAGCCCGATCTTGGTTACCCCGTCCCCGACCGACTTAACCCATCCCTCCAGGAGATTGGTCTCTCCGATGAAGTTGGCGGTGAATATCTTTAATGGCTTGGTGTAGAGCTGCTCTGGAGTGCCGATCTCTACGATTGCCCCCTTCTTCATCAGAACGATCCGGTCGGAGACCGACATTGCCTCTTCCTGGTCGTGCGTTACATGTACAGTAGTGATGCCGAGAGATTTTACCAGTCGCCTCAGGTCGTATCTCAGGTCGACGCGCACACGGGCGTCTAATGCAGAGAGTGGTTCGTCCAGCAGGATCACTTTCGAACCGGTCGCTAGTGCTCTGGCCAATGACACCTTCTGTTGCTCCCCGCCACATAGCTCCCGGGGGAACATCTCCATTTTGTCCAGGAGCTTGACCAGCTCCAAATACTGGTGGGAGACGCTGTCCTGCTCGGTAACCTCTTTTCCCTTGACCCTTGGCGAATAGGAGACGTTATCCCGAACATTGAGGTTGGGGAACAGGGCGATGTTCTGGAATACATACCCGATGTCCCGGTCCTCGATGGGCACGCCGGTCATGTCCTTGCCCCCGATGGTGACCGTACCCTCGGTGGGGGTGATTATCCCGGCGATCATCCGGATGAGCGTGGTCTTGCCACATCCCGAGGGCCCAAGGATGGTAATGTACTCCCCGTCCGCGATGCTGAGATCAACGTGGTCCACCGCCGCAAGCTCACCATAGTATTTCGATACACCCTTCAATTCGATCGTCGGCATCATTCCACCTTCAGTTCCTCTTGGAGGCCTTTCTCCGGCATCCGGAAGACCGTCGCTTTGTCCCAGTTCCATCTGACATTGACCTTATCCCCCATCGCTATCTTTCCCAGGCGCCATGACGGAACCTTCGCCGAGAAACGCCCTATATCTTCAACGGCAATGTCCACGTGCAGGTTCCTGCCTTCGAACAATATTCTCTCCACCGTACCCGAGAAGAATCCTGGCTGGTCCTTGAATATCTCGGTGTTGCCCACCTTTATCCCGACCACGGCTTCCTCTCCGACCTCGATGTCGGAGGGGCGCGCTTCCACCACAAAACGGCCATCCGATACCCTGGTCGACTCCCTCTTCTGCGCCACCTTACCGACGAAGAAGTTGGATTGGCCCACAAAGTTCGCTATGAACGGAGACCTCGGATAATCAAAGACCTCTCCCGGTCTTCCGATCTGGAGGATCTTGCCTTCTCTGATGACCGCGATGCGGTCGGCCATCACTAGTGCTTCATCCTGATCGTGGGTGACGTGAACCGTGGTAATACCCAACGCCTTCGCCAACGAGCGCAGTTCATACCTAAGGCTGATCCTGAGTCTCGCGTCGAGGGCCCGTAGTGGTTCGTCCAGAAGAAGAGTGTCCGCCCCGGATGCCAGGGCCCTCGCCAACGCAGTGCGTTGCTGCATCCCTCCACTGAGCTCCCTGGGAAATGCGTCTGCCCTGGTGGTCAACCTGACCATATCCAGCATGTCCGAGAGAGTCCTTTCCTTTTCCTCTTCCGTATCCCGGTTAATCTCCGGCCCGAAAAGGATGTTTTCCGCCACTGTGAGCTGTGGGAACAGACAGTAGGTCTGTGACAGAAGGACGGCCCTTCGGTCCTCCGGTTCAACCTTGGCCATGTCCTTCCCATCGAACCTAATGCTTCCGGAATCGGGTTTGATCAGACCAGCCAGAACTCTCAGTGTGGTGGTCTTGCCGGCACCGGTTGGGCCTAGGAGGCAAAGATACTCACCGTTCCTCACATCCAGGTCCAGTCCGTCGGCTGCCTTAATCGTCCCATAGGATTTCCGAATGCCTTTCAACTCGATACTTGGCATCAGTTCGCCCCCTTCGTCCTGTACGTGACAAATCTCAGACCGAGCATGAACAGGAATGATACAATGATAAGCACGATGCATGCCAGACCGGCGGTGTAGTAAGCATGCTGCTTGCTGATCAGGGCGACAATGTAGACTGGCGCTGTATTCGCTGAGGCCACTACGGCTTGCGTCGCCCCGGTCTCGCCCAGGCTTCTGGTGAACGCCATTATCGACCCGGCAAGGATGGATGCCTTGATCATCGGGTAAAGGACACGGCGGAACGCCTGTATCGGTTTTGCGCCCAGGGTCCTGGCCGTCTCTTCGTAGGACGGATCGATCTCTTCGACGGCGCCAGCAACGTTCCTGACCACCAATGGGTATGTGAAGGCTATATGGGCCAGTATGATCAGTAAAACATCTACCGTCGGTATCAAGTTCTGCCCAGTCCAGAACACGCCCAGAGAATAACCGAGGGCAGCCGTGGGCACTATGAGAGGTACATTGACCAGTACGTCTAATGTTGCAGAGAATTTGGTGGAACGGTTCCTGGCAATATACAGAGCAAGCGGAACACCCAATACGATGTCGATTACCGTGACCACACCGGCGATCACGAAGGAATAGACTAGACTGTTCCAGAACCCTGACAAATCCGCCGAAGTGGGACTTGCTGTGGCCACATAAGAGAAGATGAAGAATGACGGGATCAGAACCAGGATCACGAGGAAGATCGTTGCGGAACCATCCTTGAGCCTGGGTACGAAACCACGTGAAAGGATGCGCTCCCATTTCGGCCATACCTTACCTTTAGGCAGCTTGACCTTCATTACGGCCAGTTTGAGCACGACCAACAACGCAAGGGCGAAGATGATGAGCAATATGCTGACAAAGGCGAGCGGCGCGGTGAGATCTGGCTGACTGGCCAGAAGCGGCTTCCATGTACCAATTATAGTGGGTCCGGTCTGGAAACCCTGGGAATTTGCCATAGTGGATAGGGCGACCATCGTCCCTCCAGTCTCCGACAACGAACGGGCAAAGCAAAGGACTATCCCGGTGACCAGGCCGGCGCGGAACAGCGGTAGCGTGATCGTACGGGCGGCAGTGAACTTGCTGGCTCCCATTGTCTGACCGGCCGTCTCATAGGTTGTATCGATTTGTTCTAGGATGGCCGCCAAGGAGCGGACCATATAGGGATATGAGAAAACAATGTGAAGCAGTATTATCAACAGCATTGGGCTGGTGATGAGGCTCAACCCCGGAGAGTTAAAGCTGGCCGGTGTGACCGCCCAGAAGATCGCCGCTGAGAAACCGAGTGCAGCGGTGGGCACCGCCAGCGGCATGTCGATCATCGTATCGAGCAGTTGCTTGCCTCGAAACTGTTTGCGCACCAGGATCCATGCCATGGGTAGACCGACGAGGAAATCGATCAGGGTAACAATGGCGGCGATCTCGAACGAGGAAAGGATGGCGTTGGTGATGAGCGTCATCATCGCCGGATCATTGAAAACATGGGTCTGGATATCGCCCCAGTTTGTGAACGAGTAGGACAGGATCCAAACGGTCGGGAGGATCACGAAAAGAAGGAAGAAAACTATGACAAAACCGGTCCAGCCCTTACGGAAGCGCCTACTACTAACCAGGTCGACCAATCTATCAAGTGGTTTTGGTTCCAGCCTGACCCCGCCTCAGACCCGGAAATGTATAAGCGGATATATACCTGCCGTGAGGCTCCATACAGATAGCTTTGAATACGTTCCAGTTAGGATCGGATAAGTACTCACCTATTTGCAAGGATAACATCGACGGCGCCCTGATCCCTTTCGACCAAGAATCCCGGCCCGATCAGCGAATTTCGGACAACCGCTCCGGGGCCGATGATCGCACCTCGCATGAGAGTGCTGTTAGATACCTTCGCTCCAGCGCTTATGGTGACGTTGGGTTCGGCGAAGACGTACGGCCCGACCGTGCAGGAGTCCAACTTTGTCCCGGTCAAATGCACTGGTTCCAATAGCTCGACCCTCCCGTTCATCGTGGCCGGTTGGTTCCTCGTCTCACCGAGGTCCATCAATGTCTTCTGTGCCCTCAGATAGTTCTCCCTGGTACCACAGTCCACCCAATAACCGTCGTAGGTATAGCCGAAAAGACCCTGGTCGAGCACTTTGGGGAAGACCTCCTTCTCCAACGACACTGCTCCCTTTCCTATGTTGTCCAGCATGTCAGGTTCAAAAATGTAGACACCAGCATTAATCATGTTCGAAACGGCCTCAGCCTTCGAGGGCTTTTCCTGGAATACGGTGACTCTATGATCCTGGCCCCATCCCACGACTCCAAATGCAGTGGGATCCTCCACCTGCCAGAGTGAGATGGTCCCGATCCCGCCCTTTTCCCGGTGATACTTCAACATAGAATTGATGTCGATGGACGTCAACACGTCCCCATTGATGACAATGAATGTATCGTCCAAATGACCTTCCACGTTCTTGATTGCGCCGCCAGTGCCCAGCGGGGAAGTCTCGTTCACCAGTATGACCTTCCTGCCACAATCGTTGACGCGGAAGTATTCCTCCAGGATGTCCTTCATGTAGCTCACGGCCAACACTACCGTGTCCACACGGGGCGGCAGTGAATCGATGATGTGCATGACCAGAGGTTTTCCCACTAAGGGCACCAGAGGTTTGGGCGTCTTGTAGGTGATCGGTCTCATTCTTGTTCCGAGACCGCCAGCGAGAATTACGGCCTTCATCCGGTACGATCCACCATCTTTGGAACAGATTGTTGGAATCTCGTTGCAGGGTTTCAGAGCGGGGAGATGCTCACGACGTTATTGCCACGAAGAATGACAACACCCAGTCTGCGGGTCTGGTCGGCGGTGCGCTCCTCGGTCTCCTCAATGACCATGTTCATGTATTCGTCATAGCCCGTGAGCTTTCCCTCCAATACCCTATTGTCCTTCAGAAGAAGGGAGATTTTTTTGTTGAGGGACTTCTCGAGCAGCGCTAGCGGCATCACCATTTTATCACTCAGGCCACGGATTGGGGCTGACCAATTTAAAGCTTTTCTACTGAATAGGAATGTTTCGGCCCGTCCTCTCAGAAAATGGGCGGGCCAGAGGGTTTGGAGGTCTTTCAGCGTCAACTCATTTTTTCAATGAGACGTAGGGATACCCGGTCCAAGAGCCGGTGGAGATCGAACTGTTCTTGCCGAACTCGATCTCGGTCAAGGTCACTCCATAGCCTGAGGAGAACGCACGGACGGTCGCCGGCGCGACAGGTATGCGTTCCAGGATCCAGTTCGACATCTGCGGGTTCATTGTTTCTTTGCGCATGATTCCATCCACTCCTTGATATCTTCCTTCCGAGTGCTCCCGATCCCAAAGTATTCCGAGAACTTTTTCGTGGTCGAAAGCAATAGCGTTTGTCCTGTCTTCTTGCCGGTGACCAGACCGAGGTGGCGCAGGGTGCGTATATCGTCGTAGATGTTCGCCCCACGTTTCTTGGCTAGATCTGATTGCAGTATGGGCTGGTTATAGGCGATGATGGCTGCGGTCTTGACGACACCGCCATCCAACTCTTGGACGGAGTAACTGGCCGAGAACTGGACATAGTCCTTTCGCAGCTGCATCGAGTACTTCATCCCTGTCTTCACGACCTCCATGGAACAGTCCTTTCCCTCGTATTCGGTCATCAGACGATGCAAGGCCCTCCGGACCACATCCTGGGAGAGCTGGGCCTTGTCCGATATCTCGGCTACCTTGACTGGGAGGGAAGAGGAGAATAATACTGCCTCGACGACCCGGTCGGGATCCACTTCAGATCACCGCTTTTTGCTGGGAGGCCGGCACTTTTGCATGTCTGGCCTCCTCGATTGTTCCAATGTCCCATGGCAGCTTGATCTCCAGGAATATCTGTCCGAATGGCAGGTCCTCCTGCCAAAGAGCTATCTTGCCGTACTTGGCAAGGAACAGCAGCGAAACGAAGACCATGATCCGATCCTCCTTGTCGCCGTTGAACAGGTCCTCGATGCAGATAGGCCCGTTGCCACACTTCACGATGCGGTCCCAGGTATCTGCCACATCCTTCTCGTAGTCCTCCTTGTGGGCCTTGTCATCGAACTTCTCGTTGGTGAGCTTGAGGGCTTCCCTGGCCTTCTGCCGGAGCTCTTGGATCTCCGCATCCCGCTTGGCCTCCTCAAAAGCATCCAGCAACTCGATGAGCGATACTGGCCGGGTGCTCTGGTGACGAACAGCCTCGGTGAGATCGACGCAGCTTGGTACAGCGGTGTTTATCTTGGCCAGGACCGGGTCGTCATAGAACTGGTCCAGAGAGTCCATGTCAAAGTCAGAGCATATAACCTCTCCCGGCATGGGCTGTTCGTGTATTGACAGCACCTCTTCGGACTGCATCTTTAGGATGCTCCAGGCCATATACATCAACTTGCCCGCGACGATGAAGTTGACCTCCTCGGCGTGCATCTTCTTAGTGTACATCCGAGTGAATTCCACCAGGTTGATGTCCCACGGATCGAAGTTGTTGGACAACACCAGTTCGAAGACCAGCTGGACCGATCGGTCGATAGGGTCCGATGGGACCATCTCGTTGCCCGCTTCGGCCTGGGCCAAAAGCCCAAGGTACCGATCGATCTTCTCGCTCCTATCCCCTTCGTCGATTATCGCCTTTTGAAACAACAGATGGTTCAGAACCATCCCACTTGTGCCTGCTTCCATCATGACCCATCCCCCGTGACCCTATCCTTTTCCTCAGGAATCTTTAGCTCCTCGGCCACTTCCCGGATGTCCCCCAGGTTCGGCCTCATTATCACGTTGCTGATACCGCCCTCAGGTTTCGTTACCCCAATGATATGGTCGGCCTTGTTGAGAGTGACCTTACGGAGCGATATCTGGACGAACTGCGCCGTCTTGCTGCTTTTCTTGACCCGCTGCGCCACCATGTCCGCGTTGACCGCGTCCAGGAACATGTCCACCTCGTCCAGGAGATAGAACGGCGACGGTTGCCAGGTCTGCAATGCGAAAATGAACGCCAGCGCTGTGAGGCTCTTCTCGCCGCCGGACAGTGCCTCCAACCGGAGCACCTTCCCATTGCGGGGTTTGGCCTTCATTATCAGTCCGCCCTCGAACGGCTTCTCCGGGTTCTCCAGGATAAGCTCCGCGGCGCCGCCCTGCGACAGTTCGGCGTAGACCTCCTTGAAGTTCAGGTTAACGCCTTCATAGACCTTGAGGAGGCCGACCTTCTTCTTCTCGTTCAGGTCGTCGGTCAAACGTATCAGGTCATTACGCTGGTCCTCGAGGCGCTTCACTTCGCCCTTGAGCTCGATGTGCCTGGCATTCTTCTGTTCGTAATCCTCGATGGACTTGAGATTGACGTTTCCCATGGCGGACATAGTGGTCTCGCACCGTGTGATCTCGGACTTGATCTCGTCCATCGCCGGAAGCGGACGCTTGACGGGAAGGTTGTACTGATGTATCTCCGCTTCCAGGTCCTTCAGGGAAGCTTCCGTGGCGGCCTGCTTGGCCTTTAGCTGTACAATGAAATCGCCCGATGTCTCTATCTTGGTCTGGACAGTGTCCCGCTCTCCTTCTAGACGGGTCTTCTCCTTGAATGACTGGTCCTTCTTGGCACGTAGGGTATTCATCTCGTTGCCCATCGATTCCTCAATCTTCTTCATTGCCGCCAGGTCGACTCTGAGCTTGGATTCCTTTTTCTTGGCCTCTTCCACCGCCGCCCTGATGGTGCGGTCCTTGTCCATCATTTCCCGGTCGAAGGCATCCAGCTCCTCAAGGCGTTTTTTATAGAGAGAGACCTCCGTGGAACCAGTGTCCCTTTCCGAGGTCATCTTCGACAGTTCGGTGTTGATAGTGAGAAGTTCGGCCTGAAGGAGGCGAAGTTTGTCTGTGAGCTCTTTGGGCGCGATCTCCATCAATCTCTTCCTGGCCGCCTCACGCTTCATCCGCTCCTCGCCCGTGACCCTTTGCGTCGACTCGATGTCCGCGGTCAACTTGGCCATGCTGGCATCTGCGGCGGATTTCTCCCGACCCATCGCCTCAAGGTCGTCCTTCGCCTTCGCCAGTTTGGCACGCGCTTCCTTGAGGTTGCTGTCCATTCCCTCGATCTTGATGGTATTGCTGCTGCCCGAGCCGTTCAGCTCGCGGATCTTGGCCTCCAGTTCCGCGATCTCTGGTCTGAGGATCTTGATCTGCGCGTCGAGACTGGCCGACTGGTCCATGGATTTGGACATCTGCTCCGCCAACAGCTCCAGTTTGCCCTTGGCCGACTGTCCGAACTTGAGCTGGTTGACCTCGATGGTTCCGCCCACCATTGCCCCTGAAGCTTCTATGAGCTCCCCCGAACCAGTCACCAGACGTACTCCGCCCATCAGCTTCCTTGCCTGGTCTAGGCTGTCCACTACGACCGTGTCACCGAATACGTACCAGAACGCTGGTCTGTACTTGGCATCATAGCGGATGAGGTCTATGGCGAACCCGACCGCCTGCTTCTCCGCCAGCAATGCCTTGCCACGGGGGTTTCCGTCGAGCATCTTGGTGAGCGGTAGGAACGTTGCCCTTCCCAGGTTATTGCGCTTCAGGAATTGGATCGCGGTCGCGGCGACCTCATCGTTGTCGACGATGATTGATTGCATCCTTGCGCCGGCTGCCACGTTCAATGCCACCTCATACTTCGGATCGACGGTGGCGAGTTCGGCGATCGTGCCGTGGATGCCCTTGATCTCATGCTTGTCCCTGGTCTCCAGGATGGCGCGCACCGCCCTATTGTACCCCTTGGCCGTGCTCTCAGCCGCTTCCAACTCTGCCTTGAGCAGGCTGTACTCCCGGGTGATAGATTTAATGGCCTGTTCCAGCTCGTTCGACTCCTTTGAAAGCTTGGACTCCAGGTTACGCTTCATGAAATATGCGTCCTGCAACGCCTTCAATTCGCCTGACGAGTTCTTGTCCGCCTTGGAAAGTTCCCGGATCCTCCAATCGAGGTCCTTAACCTCGAATTCCAGATGGCTCTTGGTCTCCTGTAAAGTAAGCATCTCGGAAGCGAGCCTCTTCCCCTTTTCCTCCAAACGCTCCTTCTCCAGGATCAGTGCGTGGCCTTTCTCTTCCTTGTCCTTGACCGAATTCTCCAGCTCAGCCAACTGCTTCTGCAAGGCCCCAACCTCGGAGTCGGAGGCAGTTATCTTCTTGGATACCTCTGTAAGTGAAGCGTTCTTGAGGGCCAGGTCCGTCTTCCGCCGGTCGATCTGACCTTCTGTGTCCTTGATCTTGGTGCCGATTGCAGCTATCTGCGCGGTGACATTCTTGCGCTCCTCCACCTTCTCCAATAGTGCCTGCTTGATATCGTTGATGTTGTCGTTGGAGCGCGAAATTAGGTCAGTGGCCCGGGCGAGTTCGATCTTCGCCGCATCGGACCTCTCCTTGAGTTCTTTGAACTCCTGGCCGCCCTTGGCTGCGATCTCCGCCTCATGTTTCGCAATGGCCGCGTCCTGATCGATTATCAACTTGGACAGGTCGACCTTCCTTTGCCGAAGCGCCTCGATCTCCCTGCCATAGGACTCGACCTGATTCTTTGCCGCGGTAATCTCAGACTCGGCTAGGTCCTTTTTCTTGTAGGCCATGCTGGACTTGGCCTGTGTGAGCTGCTGCCGGGTCTCAATGAACTTTATGGCGGCCGCCTTTTCCGTCTCAAGCTGCTTGAGTTGCTTATCCAACTCGGCCATGATGATGGTGATCCGATCAATATTTTCGTCCGTCGCCTTTTTCTCAACGTCCGCCCTGGATATTTCTTCATCGAACTTACTGATGCCAGAGATGTCATCCAGTATCCTTCTCCGGTCCAGCGTGGACATGGCTACTATACGGGTGATATCCCCTTGCTGGACCAGATTGTACCCTTCCGCGCTTATCCTAGCACTGGAAAGCAGATAGTCGAACTCCGCCAAGGAGGACTTCTTTCATTTACGTAAAAGTACGAGTTATAGCCCTCGCCACTCTCCGACAGCTTGACCAGCCGAGTGAGCTTTACGATGTCTGAGTCGACCGGGATCATGCGGTCGGTATTGTCGAACACCAGCGAGACCTTCGTGAAGGTTGCCGGCTGTTTGGAGTTCCCGCCGTTGAAGATAAGGTCGGTAAGTCTCTCCGCCCGGAGCGCTTTCGAACTCCTTGGACCCAGGACGAATAGGATGGCGTCGGAGATGTTGGATTTGCCTGAGCCGTTGGGCCCAGTAACGGCGGTAAAGCCGTTCATCATCGGGATGGTCATCTTCTTGCCGAAAGACTTGAAATTCTCTACTTCGATCTGCTTTAGAAACATCCAAAACCTCCATGAATGAGGTTTTTGGAGCGACCTCCCAAATAGAGCCTTAGCTCCAGCTGCATCCCATCCCTCGAGTCCGACACGTGTCAGACACCTAAATGTATGGGGAACTAGATATATATAGGTTGTTGATATTTTTCAAGTTAGAGCCAGCAAGGTCACTGACCGTTATCGGAACTTAATAAAGATGGTACGACAAGATCGCGTTGTCACCGTTAGCGAAGATCGACGGAAATCGTAGAATGGATCGATTTGATTTCCAGCCATTATCCTCTGCTGATGATCGGTGGGAACCTCTGAACTCAAAAATAATGAATCCTTTGTCGAGGAAACGACACCGTGAGAATCGATGTGGGGGATTCTTCCAGCCAGCTATCAATTTTCTGCAAAAGGTTATTAATCAAATAGACCGTTGGCCATGGTTGGATGAAGCAGGACGAGAAACCCCGAAGCTATAAACTACTGGCTGACTTCTATTCGATCCATGATTGCGATATCGGAGAAGGAACTATCGTTAGGGATTTCGTCAACCTCTATGGCTGTAAGATCGGAAAGGACAGTAAGATCGCTGCCTATGCCGAAGTTCAAAGGGGCGTTATCATCGGCGACCGTTGCAAGGTCGAAGCATACGCTTTCATCCCCAGTGGTGTGACCATCGAAGATGAGGTCTTCGTCGGACCGCACGCCGTATTCACAAACGACCTTCACCCCCGGGCGGTAGGCGACTGGGAAGTCACACCGACCGTGGTTAAGAAGGGAGCGTCTATCGGGGCAGGAGCGGTCATAGTGTGCGGCGTTACCATTGGGGAGGGTGCAATGATCGGAGCCGGTGCCGTCGTAACGAAGGATATTCCCCCCCATTCACTCGCTGTCGGAAACCCCGCCAGAGTGATCAAGAAGATAAAATGACGGTGATGAAAATGAATAAAGTACCATTTGCCAAGCCCGTCGTGGACAAGGAAATGCTAGACGCGGTCTCGAATGCCCTCCAGAACGAGAGATTGGTGGGCGGGGAGAGCGTTCATAAATTTGAAGAAGCGTTCGCGAGATACTGTGGGGTCAAACACGCGGTATCGGTCTCGTCAGGAACCAACGCGTTGCAGTTAGCATTTATAGCCTTAGGGGTTAAGGAAAAGGAAGTCCAGACCACTCCCTTCTCTTTCATTGCTACCGCCAATGCGGTCATCGAGGCGGGCGGCAGGCCCACATTCTCAGATGCGTCGGACCGGGACTACAACATGGACCCAACGATTATCCGGAAGAAACTGACCAAGAAGACCATCGCCCTGCTTCCGGTACATCTGTTCGGGCGGCCATGCCACATGCAGGAGATAATGGAGATTGCCTCTGATAAAGGTCTAAGAGTGGTCGAGGACGCTTGCCAGGCCCACGGATCCCTGTACAAAGGAAAGAAGGCCGGATCGATCGGGGACATTGGCTGCTTCTCTTTCTACCCGACCAAGAACATGACCGTCGGGGGGGACGGGGGCATGGTCACGACCAACGATGCGGACATCGCCAAGACAATTGCCAAGTACCGCGACTGCGGCCGCATCTCCAGATATGTGCATGATGTGGTCGGTTACACGTCGCGCCTCAACACCGCGAACGCCGCCTTCGGCCTGGTGCAATTGAAGCACTTGGACAAATGGAACGAGCAGCGGAGGGCAGTGGCTAAGTTGTACAACAAGAATCTGGAAGATATCAAAAACATCACATTGCCGCCAATGGGCGACAAGGATATAACCCCGGTCTTCCACCTTTATGCGGTCAGATGCTCGAAGCGGGATGAGCTGGCAGAGTATCTGAACAAGAACGGCATCGAAGCAGGCGTACATTATCCGGTGCCGATCCACCTGCAACCGATCTACAAGCAGCTCTACGGGTTCAAAGGAGGAGAGTTTCCCGTATCGGAGGCGCTGGCTAACGAAATGATCTCGCTCCCGATATTCCCAGACATGAGCGAGGATGAAGTGAGATGGGTATCGGAAGAGGTCAGGACTTTCTATTCGAGGTCGAGTTAAATGACACAGTTCCAGGTCGGAGTGCTCGGGGTCGGGTACTGGGGCAGGAAGATCGTGGAAGAATATAGCGCGATCCAGAATGTTAAGGTCCAAGCCGTTTCCGACCTGATGGATAAAAACCTGCAGCACTGCAAGGACCGCTATGGCGTCCCAGTACTGGTCAATGATTACCACGACGTTATCAATGTCGGGAGCATCCATGCAGTGCACATCTGCCTGCCTAACTCACTTCATTTTCCGGCGTGCAAGGAAGCCCTCGAGGCGGGCAAGCATGTGCTGGTCGAGAAACCGATCACGTTGTCCAGCAAGGAGGGCAACATCCTGGTGGACCTGGCGGCAAAGAAGGGCCTGACCCTTTCGGTCGGTCACATTTATCGTTTCAACAACGCCCTTGCCGAGGTAAAACGCCTGATCAGCGAGAACTTCTTCGGACGTGTCTTCCTTCTGAACTTGACCTGGACGAACCTGGAGCCGGTATTCACCGATCGCGACGTCATCGTCGATCTCGCGCCGCACTATTTCGATATCGTGAATTACATGCTGGATGCATGGCCGGCAAAGATCACATGTGTCGCCAAGCCGTACCGGCAGAAGGACAATCCCGAGGCCACGTACATAAGTTGCGAGATGCCGAATGGGGCGATAGCCCACGCCCACCTCAATTGGTTGTCACCAAAGAAGGTGCGCTCCATCGAGCTGGTGGGGGAGAACCGATCAGCGGTAATAGATGCCGTTGGTCAGGAGGTCACCATATACGAATCCGGTTACACCTACAAGCTTGGCGTCGAAAGGAACAACACCATTAGGACCGAATTGCTACACTTCATCAAGTCCATTTCTGACCCGATGACCGAGACCAGAAACTCTGGCGCCATCGGTGTCAAGACGGTAGAGATGATCGAGCGGGCCAAGGAATCGCTCGCCCAGAGCAGGACGGTCTGAAAAGGCAGGTAACCTGAGCATGAAAGTCCTGATGCTGCTGTCTAATGAATACCGACCAGACCCCCGCGTCAGGAAGGAGGCGATGACGCTCCATGAAACGGGGCACGGTGTCACCGTTCTTTGCTGGAACCGTTCGTTTAGATCCTTGGACCATCAGGATGATGGCGGGGTCATGATAGAAAGGGTGCGCACCGGCAGGGTGAATGGAATGCTGGATCTGGGCGCTAATATGCCATTATTCTTCGCTAGAGCATATCTCCGTTCCCGCCGCCTGGAGTTCGACTCGGTGCACTGCCACGATTATGACACGCTGATGCTTGGGGCGTTCATCTCAAAGCTCCGCAACGTACCGTTAGTGTACGACTCGCATGAATGGTACTCTAAGATGGTAGAGGATGACCTGCCGGGTTTCATCTGCCGCCTCATAGAGCGCTCCGAATCACTTCTGCTTGCGAACTGCCATGCCGTAATCGCAGCCAACGATGCCATAGCGGACCACTTGAAGGAATCCGGAGCGCATGACGTTACGGTCGTCATGAATTGCATAGACCTGCCTCAGGATGCATCCCGCGACGCGTACGAGGATAAGCGAAGGATCTCCCTTTTCTACGGCGGCAGCCTGGAACCAGGAAGGTTTGTGAACGAGATGCTGGAAGCAGTTGAGAGCGACTCGGACTGTACCATCAAGATCGCCGGCAATGGACGGTTGACCGAAGTGGTCAAACAGGCCGCGGCTGCGTGTGACCGAGTGCAGTTTCTCGGATATATCCCTCAGGAACAGGTCCTCATGAACGTCTCCAAGTGTGACGCGGTGATCTGTATGATGGAGCCGAGCAACGGCAACAACGTGATCGGTACTCCGAACAAACTGTTCGAGGCGATGGCATATGGCGTGCCTGCGATCGTTACTGAGGGTACGCACAGCGGTGACATGGTAAGGTGCCTCGATTGTGGTGTGGCTGTGGAATACAGTGCCAAGGGTATGTCATCTGCGATCTCTTCACTAAAGGATCCGCAAGCCCGGATGAGGATGGGCCGGAAAGGGAGGGCGGCGGCAGAGAAGGATTACAACTGGCAGGCAATGAAGGAAAGGATATGCGCGGTCTATCGGTCTCTGCCAAGACTTCGTTGATCCGCGAATATTATGAACGATTATGTAGTCAACCCACAGTTCTAGGAATGTTTGGAGTACGGATAATGAATAGGCAGATCGCGTCGCCAACCGCGCATCGGTTCTAAAGGCCATCACATCGTCCGTTAATATTAGGTAGATAACGATAGCAATGCAGGGTCACGAAACAAGAGGTTGTATTGGTCGATTGGCATGCGCCCGAGGCTAGGTTCAACAACCATGACCGCCAGATTCTCTTGGCGGGAAGGTTGTGCTCCAATTCGCCTCCTGGGACAATTTGAGCGGATAAGTAACCTCCGAATCCTAGACGAGAATGAAAGTTCATACACTGTTCGAGCCGGTCAAGGCTCCTAGGTACTTGACCACGTTCCAATTGGCAACTGGACCTATATCCTGGAAGCAAATGACACCAACTGACAAGTCCATGACCGCAACAGTGACCATCGAAGAAAGGGATAGAGGAGCCATTCTGGGATGGAACGCTCCTGGATCAACGCATTGACCTTGTCAGTAGCCCCTGGCCTGATCTGCGCGGTCGCCGTCACCCATGGGCGAGGGGTAAAGGAATGAATATATTATATTGAGTCTGGAGCCGAAAGAGTATTATCATATCTCCACCTTTGTTCCGCTCGGTACAGGATGCTCGCAAGCATTGTTCTGAACGTTATGAACGAGGAGAAGAACATCGCCGATCTCCTCGATAGCCTCGTGGTACAAGAGGGCCCCATCGAGATCGTCGTCGTGGATGCCGCCTCAAAGGATAGCACCAGAGACATTATCAAAGCGTATGCCGAGAAATATCCCTTCGTGAAGCTCTACGTCAAGCCAGGCAGGCGCGGTGAGAGCACTAATTATGGCGTATCTCTGGCCAAGGGCGACATCATCATGTTCACCGGAGGCACCTGCATCGCCAATCCATTCTGGGTTAAGGAGATGAGGGCGTCCGTGAAGTCCGGAGCGAGCGTCGTTGTGGGCCGCACCATCAACATCGGTTACCAGCCCTGGGAGAGTCTGGACCGGGTCGAGCTGAATCACAAAGGGAATGACATCTCTTACCCCAGTTGCAATGAGGCTTTCAGCCGGGAAGCGATAACGAAATCCGGCGGTTTCGACAGCTGGTTCATCACCGCCGAGGACATCGACCTAAACATGAGGGCGGTGGACGCAGGTTTCAACATCATTTACAACCCGAATGCGGTCATCTACCATCGGACCAAGGCGACTGTCTATAGGTTCTTGAAGCAGGCCTTCTGGAATGGGGCCGGAAGGAAGCAACTGACCATGAAGCACGGCAAGCTCTGGGGCTCATACGACCCGCTCAAGATGTTTAAACAGAAGATGACCATGTGGTCCCTCATCAGGCTGATCGTGGCCATGATGGGATACGTCGGGTTTAAGTTGTTCGGGGACAAGCGCTCGATATACCAATGAACACTTTAGTACGGTTTGTAATGACAAAACATTATTACCGGATACTCGGGATACGGAACTGGCTGGTGCAATAAATGAAGGTCAGCGTGGTCATACCAACGATGAACGAGGAACAGTCCATCGGCCAGGTGCTCGATTCCGTGCATTCCACGTTGCGGCAGGCGGGAATCGATCATGAGATGCTTATCGTGGACACTAACTCGAAGGACCGGACCAAGGAGATCGCCAAGGACAAAGGCGCCAAGGTCATCGAGGAACCGCGTAGGGGTTATGGCAGGGCATACAAGACCGGTTTCGAGAACGCTAAGGGCGATGTCATCGTTACTCTCGACGCGGATTGCACTTACCCGGCCGAGGATATACCGAAGCTCGTCAATATCCTGATCCAGGAGCAATTGGATTTCATTACTACCAACCGTTTCGCCGGCCTAGAGCCGGGAGCGATGACGTTCGAGCACCACGTCGGAAACAAACTATTGACGGTGACCATGAACGCGCTATTCCGGGTCAAGGTCAGAGACTCACAGAGCGGTATGTGGGTCATGAGGAAGGATCAGATAGGTAAGATGAACTTGAAGGACGACGGGATGGCAATGTCCGAGGAGATCAAGATCGAGGCCTTCAAGAAGCTCAGGTCCAGAGAATTCCCCATATATTATCGCAAGCGCGTCGGTGATGTTAAGCTATCCTCTTGGAAGGACGGCTACAAGAACATCAGGTTCCTTTTCAAGAAGTGTTTTGAGTACGAGTGAACCCGCACTGGTCCATGGCAAGAGCTATGCCTTCCTTGAGACCTTTCCTGGCAG
Organism: uncultured Methanomassiliicoccales archaeon; assembly: GCA_963755265.1. Classification (GTDB taxonomy): domain Archaea; phylum Thermoplasmatota; class Thermoplasmata; order Methanomassiliicoccales; family UBA472; genus DASXVU01. The sequence continues at coordinate 54,612 of CAVWKV010000101.1, forward strand.
TTAGGTTGAACAGGCATGCAGACGGATGATATGTCGGCATAACGCTTACCATCTCCTTTCCCATCCTAACTTGGAAAATCTTGTTTGCGTCTACCTTTAGCGAGACCTTGCGGCCGAGCAACCCTTCTGAGGCCGTGAGGCCGAGCGCTACCGCAAGGCATCGTCCCTGAAGGTCCTCGATTAGATAGGGCCGACAAGCCTCCACCTCTTCCCTGGTCGGACGGCGATTGTTCGGTGGACGGCACTTGACTGCATTCGTTATCATGATTTTCTCCCGGGGAAGACCGTTCTCGGCCAGCAACCTATCGAGCATCTTGCCCGCCTTGCCCACGAATGGCTTTCCGATCCTGTCCTCGGTGGCACCGGGCGCCTCTCCAACGAACACAAGCTTGGAATCGAGGTCCCCGCTCGGGCCAACCACGTTGTTCCTTCCGCTGCAAAGAAGGCATCTGTCGCATCTCAAATCGAGCTTCATTAACTCTGCCTCAAGACATCGCTGGCTGTGACGAGAGCATGCAATTTTGTGGACATGGACTCCAACCGCTCCCTGCCCCCTTCCTCCCGGTCAACCACGGACAACACGTGCTCAACGTCCGCCCCGGTCTTGCGAAGCACTTCGATGGCGTAGGCGGCCGAACCGGCCGACGTGACCACATCCTCGATCACAAGCACCTTCATTCCCTTGTCCAAGGAGCCTTCGATCAACTTGCCGGTTCCGTGGTCCTTCGGCTCTTTGCGGATCATGATGAATGGTATCCCTGTACGAAGTGAAAGTGCGACGGCCAGGGGTACCGACCCAAGCACTACGCCAGCGATACGATCGACATCGATGTCGTCGTTCTCGATGATGTGCGCCATCTCGTCGGCAACCTCTTCCAGTATCTTCGGGTCGGTGCTCGCTTTCTTGATGTCGATGTAATATTTGCTCTTCTTGCCAGAGGACAGGGTGAAATCCCCATACAATATTGCGCCGCAACGCACCAATGACTCTTTGATGTTCGACATTCCAGATCACCACGGAACCTTTTTCAGGCCCATCTTGTAGCCGATTATGTTGACCGAACGATGCAGGATCGGTGTGACGATCAATACAGTGAGGAGCGCCAGGATGCTTGCTCCATCGATGAAGGATGACATGAACCACGAGGGGAAGAACAGCACCACGGCGATCAGAGCGCCGCCGATGAAGTTGTATTGATCGAGGATCGGTGCCTTGGCACCCCGGTCAATTCCCATCCTCCGCTTGATGAACGATCCCACCAAGTCGCCCAGCAGTGAACCGGCCGCAAGCGCGAGAATGATGCCAAACGCGTTCGGCAGCGATCCGAAACCCCACAGACCAGCCTCATCGCCCAGAACCGACGCCATCATCATCTGGATTATTCCGAGGGCGATGCCGGCGGATATCCCGCCGATAAGGCCGGTCCAGGTCTTCCCGTCACCCAGTATCCGTTTCCCATGCCACGAGCGACCGAAATCGATCGGCTTACCCCCGCCGAAAATGACCGCCGCTGAATTGGGCAAGAAGGCCGGCAGCATCAACCAGAAGCCGCTCAGGGCGACGATGATCGCATCCATCGGCAGCAGATTCTGACGACCGATTAAGAACTTTTGCCCGCGTCCGCATGGTCGAAGAACTCTAGCACCGAAGACAGTGGGTCCTCGGTTAGCTGAAGCTCGATCCGGTCGGTGAACTGCTTGGCTCGGCGGTCCAAAATGACCGCTGCCCCGATGTCCGTCTCGGTCCTGATCAGCCTGCCAATGGCCTGCAGCATCTTTCGGCTAGTGGGGGCCTTGACCGTTATTTCCCAGCCCTTATGGAACTTACGTTCATAGTAGTGCATCAGCGCCCTCTGCTTGGCCGTCGGCTTGGGGTACGGCACGCCGATGATCACCGCCAACTGCAGCTCCTTGTCGGGAAAGTCTATGCCTTCACTGATGCGGCCTCCGACCACCGAGAACAGGACCGCTCCTGCCTCAGCCTCACTCTTGAAACGGGTGACGACGTCCATCAGGTCTGCCTGGGCCATTCCACGTTCCTCAAGCATGACCTTGCGCTTGATCTTGGTCAGGATCCTATCGGTCAGGAAGCGTTCCATGAGCGAATACGATGGAAAGAAGATGACCGTGTTCTTCTTGACCACGTTGCACAAGCTGACCACTGTTTCTTCCATCCGCGGGATGATCTCTTCGTCTTGGGACATCTCCTCGAACTTGGTGGTGACATTCTCGGTGTAGAACACCGCCCTGTTCTCTTTCGGGAAGGGGGGGGGGAAGACCCTCAAGACCGTTTCCGAGGGCAGCCCGATAGAATCCCGATACTCAGCCAAGGGCGATAGGGTTCCAGACATATGGATCGTACCACCGCACCCTAGCAACACCGAAGTGGTCACGATCGGGTCCAAGCAGTAAGCCTTGAAGTATGGGTTGTCGCCGCCCACAATCAGTTTGACAAAGGTCCACTCATCGGTCGAGAACCAGTTGCTCAGGAATGCGCCCATAGAAAAGATGTAGGAACGTGGCAGGCGGTTCTGCTCTATCCTTTGTTCTCTCACTATCTCACCGTGTTCCATGAGCGCCTTGGCAGCGATCTCGATTGCCCGCGATGAGGCCGTGAAAGCGCTCATCAGGCCTTCCTCGAGGAACGACGGAGGTATGAGCCCGTCCTCCTCGATCAAGTACTCGTCGACCGCTCCCTGAAGGAGCTTCCGCAGCTCGATGACGACATCCATTATGCTCACGCCCTGGAGGACCTCCGGGTCGCCATACTCTTCGACCTCTTTCTGGACCATGTCCAGCAATGCACGGGACAGCTCGAACGACTCGATCTCGCGCGTGTAATCGGGGATGTTGTGCGCCTCGTCAATGATGACGATCAGCTCGTCCAGGCGTACCCCCATCCAATCCAGCAGTGAATGTCTGATGAATGGAACGAAGAAATAGGCGTATGGGGCAGCCACGACGGTGGCAGAGAAGACCATCTCCTTCATCATCTCATGGGGGCAGACATTCTTCGAGTCGCAATACCGGACGAACTCCTCCACGGTAGGCAGCGTTGCACGGCAGTACTTCTCCATATCCTCATGATCGACATTGATCAGTTCGGCATAAAAACGGCAGCCGCCGGGTTTGTTGCTGAGGACCTTCTTTTTTTTCTCGCTACATATCCGGGAAAGCTCTTCTGGATTTCCGCCCTTGAGCTCTTGGTCCCGTCTTATAAGGGGGCAGGTCCCCTGCCTCCCCTGTATGGCCAGACCGAACACCGGCATCTTCTCGTTGATACGGCGGAGTTCGCGCACAACCTGCTCTTCCTGCGAGTTGGTTCGCGTGAGGTAAAGGACCTTCCGGCCGTGGGTGAGTGCTTCCTGGATTGTTCCGGAGAGCGCGCAGACCGTCTTGCCGGTCCCAGTGCCGCTCTCCATGACCAGATGCCCCTTGTTCTTGGCTACATCCTCGACCAATTTAACGAACTGGAGCTGGTTGGGCCGAGGCTGGTAAGGGAAGACGTCCATCCTGCCTCTCGAGCGTACCTAACATAAATATCGTTTCGGTGACCTCATCGAAACTGCAATAATGATTTAGAAACGGAAAAGTTGTTTAATAAAGTGTTTACTGGTCTACCTTGGGCTTGGCTTCCTGCCTGGTCCAGATATCCTCTGGAACATCGTCGTAACATGAGAGTTCCGCACCGCAGGGTCCAGCGTGACTGTTGCCGCTGATGAGCTCGAAGATGCGCTCCTTTCGGAACAGCCAATAGTGGATTCTCCACTCCCGGCCATCATACAGTGTCGTTTCTTCCCTCTCGGTGGTCAGGATACCGGTGTCCTCGAGCATATAGAAGGCGTCGCGGTCCTCCGGTTCCAGGATGTTATCGATGATGCGCTCGCTGTAACCGAAGAAGTTCATCACATGCTGCGCCATCATGCGTGCCTGATCGTCTGGCATCCCACTGCGGTCGATGCTGTTCTTGATGGCCTGGGTGAGGTCATCAACGGTCAGGGTTGTGCATTTGTCATCAAAACAGATCTCAAAAGAAGGATCCTCGGATTTACCTCCGGCAGTCACAGGCTCGGCAGTCTTCACACTTACTCCGCCCAAGGCGGGAATTGCTGTTGCCTTTGCCTTTCCACCCTTGGCGGTAGGTAAAGCTCGGGACTTTGCGCTTCCGTTGCTTTTCATTGAGTTGCCCCTTGTCGTTGAGAGTTTAATCGAAGTAAATTGAGTTTCTATTCATTCAGGAAACACTATTTAAAGATTTTGTTACCGAGTCTCGTCCTGCCAAGATTTCTTTGGGCCGGTGCCACCATATTATTACTGCATATCGATGCATCGTCTACCCGACCACACCAAATGAATAAATCAGGGGGGCTGTGATGATCGGTACGATCTCAGGAGATACCCAATGATCGCAGAGTTCAGCGTGTTACCTATTGGCAAAGACGAGAGCCTGAGTAAATATGTTGCCGAATGCATCAAGATCGTGGAGGCGAGCGGACTCAGCTATCAGCTTACTCCGATGGGTACGATCGTAGAGGGTGACATAGATCCGGTCATGAAGGTCATTATTGACTGCCACAAGAAGGTCATCACGATGTCAAAGCGCGTGGTCACGAACATCAAGATCGATGATCGGATAGGCATACATCCGATGGGCTCAAAGGTGGAGAGTGTCAGGAAAAGGCTAGCCCCTAACTGCCCTCGGGTCCGTGATGAAGTTGAGGACGCTTGAGCATCAATCCCTCGATCTCTGCAACGATCCTAGATGAGACATGCGCGTCCCCATAGACGACCGGGCGCCCGCTCTCTGGGTAAGGACGATCCAAGGCTTCCAGTATCCGTTCCCGGCTAGCCCCCGTCAATACGTTCCAACCACCTTCCAGCGTCTCGGTCCACTCCGTCTCGTCCCTGACCGTCACGCAGGGCACACCCCAGAAGTACGCCTCCTTCTGTACGCCGCCCGAATCGGTCATTATCTTCTTCGCGTGACGTTCCATGGCCGTGAACGAGAGGAAATCCAATGGCTCCAGGACCTTTACGTTTCCCGACCTGCTGAGGCGGTCCATCAACCCCCACGCCTTTATGTTCTTGGCCGTTCTTGGATGCAATGGAAGGACCACGTTTTCTCCGTAGTCGCACATCGCTGCGACGATCATGCTCATGTTCTCTTGGGAATCTGCATTCTCCTGTCGATGGATCGTGGCCAGCACATATTCGCCCTTTTTCACGCCGAATCTCTCTGGAGTGGCATCATCGAGCCTGTCCTTGATGCTGAGAAGGCATTCGGTCATGGCATCCCCGACGATCGCCACACCGTCGGTGATCCCTTCCTTCTCCAGGTTCCGCACTGACGGTGCGCTTGGGCATAGTAGGAGGTTCGAGAGATGGTCCGTGACCACACGATTAATCTCCTCCGGCATTCCCTTGCGATAGGACCGCAGCCCAGCCTCGACATGTACCAGCGGGAGACACATCTTCGCCGCCACTATTGCCGCAGCCAGTGTCGTGTTCGTATCTCCGTAGACCACGACCACCTCCGGCCTGTCATCCATGAAGACCTTCTCAAGTTCTTCCATCATCTTGCCCGTCTGCGCTCCTTGACAACCGGAACCTACACCCAGGTTATAGTCTGGGTCGGGAATATGGAGCTCTTCGAAAAAGGATTGGGACATTTTGTAATCGTAGTGTTGGCCAGTGTGAACGATGATATGCCGATGATCAACGATTATGGCCTTGTGAAGTGGGGCCAGTTTCACGAACTGGGGCCGGGCCCCCACGACCGAGAATATCCTCATCGACGCTGGAACGCTCAGACCGGTAATTAACCTTAGCTTCAAAAGATGGCCGCCCGTGGGGCGGAATGAGTTTTCAGAGGCTCATGTATTCGTGTGTCCTCATATGACTGAGCGTGATGGAACGGGCCTCGTGGAAGTTCTTTTCAGCCCTTAGCTCGTCCAAAACGCCTTTCCCGACGGCACCATCGACCGACATGATCATGATCGCCCGCCCGCCCTTGGTCTCTCGGCCAACGTTCATGTTCGCGATGTTGATACCACGGTTTCCGAGCAACATTCCGACCCGACCTATCATGCCAGGCATGTCGTTGTGCTTGGTCATCACAAAATCGCCATCCAGCGGAACGTCCACATCGAACTCGTCGATGCCGATGAGCCTCGGCTCGCTGGCCGGGAACGCTGTGCCACGCACTTCGCGTTTCACACCGTCGGATGAGACCCGCACGATGAGCATATTGACGTAGTGCGTCGACTCGTCCACCTTGGACTCGACGACATGAATGCCCATCTCGCGGGCAATGGAACCGGCGTTGATGATGTTCGTGTTCTCTCCCTTTACCGTGGAGAGCACACCCACAAGTGCCGACACCGTGACCATTCTCGTGTCCATGTTGGCGATCTCGCCGTGGACCTCGACCTCGATCTTCTTGACCGGCCCGTCAACCAGCTGCATGCAGAAAGAACCAAGCCTCTCGGCGATTCCGAGGAAAGGCACCACCTTCGGATCGATCTTGCCCATTGGGGCGTTGACGGCATTGGTGATCTTGTTATCCACGAGGAACATCTTCACGTGCTCGGCCATCTCGATGGAGACCTTTTCCTGGGCTTCCTTCGTTGACGCCCCAAGGTGAGGGGTCAACACCGCATTGGACAGTCCGAGGAAAGGCGAATCCTTTGGAAGCGGCTCCTGTTCGAACACATCGATGGCAGAACCGGCGATGCGCTTCGTCTTCAGCGCCTCCACCCAGGCCGCTTCATCAATTATACCGCCGCGGGCACAGTTGATGATCATTACCGTCGGTTTCATCATGTTGAACTGGGCCGTGCTGACCAGATTGTGGGTGGTCGGTGTCAGGGCGGCATGGACGGTGATGAAGTCGGCCTCTTCGCAGACCTTGTCCAGGGGCAACAGGCGAACTCCGAGCTTCACCGCCGCTTCGGGTGAGATGTACGGGTCGAAGCCAATGAGCTTCATGCCAAAGGCCTTGGCCCTCTTGGCCACCTCGCCGCCGATGCGCCCGATGCCGATGATACCGAGCGTTTTGCCGCTGAGCTCAACCCCCATGAACTTGCTCTTCTCCCACTTGCCCTCCTTGACAGACTTGTCGGCCCACGGGATGTTGCGTGCCAGGGAGAGCATCATGGCCATAGTGTGCTCGCATGCGGAAATGATGTTAGCCGATGGGGTGTTCATGACCAGTATGCCGCGCCTCGTGGCAGCCTCCACATCGACGTTGTCGACACCGACGCCGGCCCTTCCGACGACACGGAGCTTCTTGCCTGCCTCGATGACCTGTGCGGTCACCTTGGTTCCGCTGCGCACGATCAGCGCGTCATACCCGCCGATGATCTTGATCAGGTCCTCTTGGGGTATCTTTGGTTTTACGTCAACCTGGACCCCGCCATCCTTGGTCAGCATCTCGATGCCTTCCTTTGAAAGTTCATCGGTAACGAGCAGTTTCATCATTGCATTCCCTCCATGACCTCGTCCATGACATGCACCAGGTCGTTCATGTCCTTGACGGTGAGATCGCCCATGTGACCAATGCGGAAGGACGAATCCTTCACCTTGCCATAGCCAGGCGATATCTCGAAGCCTTTCTCCTTGAGTTTCTTATCGAAATTGGCGAAATCGAAGCGACCACTATCGACCACAGATATAGTGTTGGAGCGGTAGCCCTGTTCGGCATACAGACCGAAGCGCTTCAAGGCCCACTTGCGTGCCACATCAGCTAGCTCTTGGTGCCTTTGGTAGCGTTGAGAACTGCCCTCCTTCAGCCACTTGTCCAGCTGGTAGTCGAGGCCGAACATGAGCGAGACAGGCGGTGTGGTCAATGGCAAGTCCTTGTCCGCGTACTTCTTGTACTCCAACAAATCGAAATAGTAGCCCCGGTTCGGCACCGTCTCGGCCTTCTTGATGAGCTTCTCACTGCAGCATATGATCGCCAGGCCAGGTGGCAATGCTAGCGCCTTCTGGGAACCGAACACCAACGCGTCTGGCGCCATCTTCTTGAGCTTAAGGTCGACCGCTCCCACAGCAGTTACCCCGTCAACGAAGATGAGGGCGTCGCTCTCCGCCCTGATGGCGTCGCATATCTCGGTCGGATGGTTCAGCACGCCGGTCGATGACTCGTTGGATATGAAAGTGACCGCCTCAATGTCCTTCATTAACCGGCCCTTGATGTGCTCTGGCTTGATGCCCTTTCCCCACTCCACATCGATCTTATCGACCAGCTTACCATTGGCCGTGCCGATGCCTTGCCACCGGTCACCGAACGAGCCGTTGGATATCCCGCACATCTTGCGGTTGACCCCACATCGTACACAGGCCTCGAGGAATCCTGTTGCAGATGCTGGTGCCAGGAATATCTCCATGTCCGTGTCCAATGCTTTGTGCAATTTCTCGACGATGCCTTTCTGGAGGTTCGAATAGTCCTTACCCCGGTGGACGATCATGTGCCTGTCCATCGCTTTCAGAGTATCCTCGAAGACCTCAACCGGGCCGACTGTGAACAACCTTCTCGACATATGAACACCTAATAATCGATGCTATGATGATCTCATTAATCGCAGATCACGCCATCCTGGCTACGAAAGACAGAATGGCCGGTCACCAATCGATTCGATTGGATATATACATTCCGTCATCATCTGGCCGGAAATTTATCCCTTACTCTTTTGGCGGCACGACCAGAATGATCTTTTTCGACGAATAGATCACACATATTTCATTATGTTCCAGCGGCGGTTCAGGAGGATCTGCGCTTTCAGTGGATCAATGACCCCCCCGGTGTCAAGGTCGGAGGGGAAAGAAAGGCTGATAGAACGCTCCACCCTGTGACCAGCGATCATATCGATCGTTCCTTGCTTCTTCGCATTAAGAATGATGGAATAATTGCCAGCGGCCAATAGTTTTTCGGGGATCTCCAATCTGGCTTCGTAGGTGCCTTGGTCCAGATGCTCGAACTTGGTCTCCCAATCCGAGAAGTATGAACGAATTAGCATGTCCCCCATGGCATTGTTCACTAGGATTCCCATTCTTATTTGGTCGGAATCCGTCAGGACCCGGAATCGCAGGATGACGCTGAACGGATAGGTGCCATCTATGAGACTGGTGTCTTTATGGTTCTGCTGAACTTCCATGCCGTCGATGGAGATATCTGCTGTCTCGACCGGGAATTTACCGTCTTGGGTTTCCAGGGAGAGAACATACTCTTCCATCACCTCATCGACCGACCCCATTTTAACGATCTTCCCTGACCTCATCAAGATACCGGTTTTGCAGAGAGACTTTATGGCGTGCATGTCGTGGCTTACAAAGATCACGGTCCGCCCGTTGTTCGACACTTCCTTCATCTTCCCCAGGCATTTTTTCTGGAACTGCTGATCGCCTACCGCCAGCACTTCGTCGGCGATCAGTATGTCAGGATCGAGGTGGGCCGCTACGGAGAAGGCCAGACGCAGGTACATGCCGGAGGAGAACCTTTTGATTGGAGTATCTAAGAACTTTTCCACCTCGGCGAACTTGACTATGTCGTCGAACTTGTACTCGATCTCTTTTTTTCTCATCCCTAGTATTGCGCCGTTCAAGAAAATGTTCTCCCGGCCGGTCAGGTCTGGATGGAACCCTGTACCCACCTCGAGAAGGCTGCCGACCCGGCCCCGCAGAATCACCTCCCCCTTGGTGGGATAGGTGATCTGCGATAATATCTTCAGAATAGTGGATTTTCCTGCCCCATTCCGTCCGATGATCCCGACCATATCTCCTGTCTCCACATTGAAAGAAATGTCCTTCAGCGCGAGAAAGGTTTCTTTAGAGCCGCGAATGCCACGGAATGTCTTGATCGGATGGGTGAGCACGTTCGACATGCTTTCGGTGAGACGTTTGGGATAACCACGGTTAGTATTGATTGAGTACTCCTTGGATACGTTACGGACCTCAATCATTGGCTCCATCAGATCACATCCGCCATTTGTCGTTCATAGTGCTTGAAATAGACCATGCCCCCGATGAAAATCAGCACCGAAATTACCACTGAAGTGAATATCAGATACTGAGGCACGGCCGGATGGCCAAATGTCAAATACCGTTGGGACAACATGATTCCCGCCAATGGATTCCATTCCAGCAACCATCTGTAGTTAGTATTGGTGTTCCATGAGTAGAGGACCGGCGAGGCGAAGAGAAGCAGTTGAGTGAAAAACGGTGTGATGTACTGAACGTCACGGTACTTGGCCGACATCGCAGATAGCCCGAAACTTATTCCCGCTCCTAAAAGAATTGTCAAGAGCAGAGGTAATATTATCAGTACCATCCAGAACGTGAACGGTATCCCAAGAAGAATCATGAGACCAATTAAAAGGATGAAAGCCAGGAGATAATCTAACAACCCGGCTATCACCAGGCTCAATGGTAACAGTATCCTTGGGAAATATATCTTCGAGATCATGCCGGCATTGCTTATCAGGCACATTGATGCGGAGGTCAGAGTAGTTGAAAAGAAAGTCCAAAGGATCAGAGTGGTGTAGATGAACGCCATATATGGTATGCCATCA
>CAVWKV010000102.1:0-13135 GCA_963755265.1 uncultured Methanomassiliicoccales archaeon
TTGTTCTTGTCATCTACTCAACTCATCGTATTGCTCAGGAACACCGCGTTCTTTGACTTCAAGACCAAGGACGAGAAGGTTCTGTTAGCGTTGAAAATGATTGTCAAAGGCATGAGCATGCGACGGTCGCCGAAGTTCTGGAGACCAAGCTGGATACCGTTCGCAACTGGCTCAATCGGGTGGCAGAGCACGCTGAGGAGGTGAATACGGTGCTCCTCAAGGAAATGAAAGTGTCGAAGGTCGAACTGGACGAGCTCGGACCTAGTCCAAAAAAAACAGTTCCGAGAATGGAGCAGTTTGAGGACGATGGAACGTGGGTCTGGGTAGCGTTCGACCCGGAGCACAAGGTCGTCCTCGCCCACGTCGTGGGCGAGAGAAAGCAACCTTCGGCCAACAAATTGCTGAAGTGGGTCAAGGAAAGGATTGCTGGCATACCATCCTTTTGCAGCGATGGGCTGAAGTTCTACACCGACGCGATACTGAAGTTTTACGGTCACATCGTCTCGTTCCCCAAAACTGGCCTGCGTGGCAGGCCGAAAGTGCCAGCGATGGTTCCGGATGATGGCCTCAGCTATGCCCAGGTGATCAAACATCAGCAGAACGGACACCTGGTCGAAGTGGAGAAGAGACAGATCTTCGGAGAGTATGCTGGCCCTGCCAGCATATCCACGACGTTCATCGAACGGTGCAACCTGACCATCCGCCAGGAGAACAAACGCCTGACCCGGAAAACGCTGGCTTTCTCCAAGAGAACATACCGTCTGGATGCCCACATGACGTTCTACTTCGCCAGCTACAACTTCTGCCGCCCTCATGGTTCGCTGAGGCATCTGGATGCCTCAGGAAAGATGCGCAAATGGACGCCCATGCGAGAGCTGGGAATCACAGATCGGAATTGGAGCATGAAAGAGCTTCTGACTTTTCCTTATCATAAAACATCAGTATAACAAAGGGTCAGTATCCCCCGTTACGAAAAAGAATAAATAACCTTAGTGCTATGTCATGGCATAGCACGGAGAACATGTGCAAAGTGAGAAGGAGGTAAAGAATGGCCGGAGCGAACCTAGTAATGAACGAGAAGTCGTCGATGCCCTCGCACATAAGCGGGCGCATAGCCACGCAAGATGCCGTGATACATGTGGGTTCATCCGAGTATTATTCCCTCCAGAGGTCCATCTTTGAAGCTGGCGCCCCCTTCGTGACGCCTCGTTCCCGAGTTGTTGATTTGGCGTGCAAGGACGGTTCGTGGTTGTCTCCGTTTGTGGAGAAGTTCGAAGATCTGGGTCATTTCATCGGTGTGACCAACGACGAGGATGAAGCTTACTCATGCATGGACCGATTCCGGATTCGGGTCCAATTAGGGATTGTGGAGATCGCAACCCTGGACCTGGAGGAACGTTTCCCGGAAATCTCTTCTAGACTTACTATCTCAATCAACAGACTAGGAAAGCTCTCACCCGTACGCCAGGAAGAAGTATTGGGGAAAATACGAAAATACCTGGAACGTGGCGGGGCGTTCATTCTGGTGGAGAAGGTCAGTAACGCCATGGAAGCGGAATCATGGGAGAACGTCCTAAGAGCCGCGGGTTTCATGCAACCGGCTCGCTTCTGGAGCAAGAACGGTTTCGTGGCTTGGATGGCGATGAGATAGAACCTCTAATAATAGGATTGGGGCGGCAACATCCCGTTGTATCTCAATGTTCCCCCTAAACCGGAATGCCCCGAACAACAGATAGAAAGGCCGTCTGGCCTTCACTCTTTCTTGATGAAGTCGGAGAGAGTCATGCCGCCCTTGGCCACTGCCGCCTTTTCCGGTTTGACCACTGCCACTTTCTCGGTGATCTTGATCCCCAGGGCCTTCTCCACCTTGTGGATCAGCTCATCGTCCGGTCGCATGTCACCACGTTCCAACTTTGTAATGATGCTCAACCGCTCACCCATCTTCGTGGCAAGTTCCTCCTGCTTCCAGCCCAATGCCTCGCGGGAGTCCTTTATCTTCTTGGGGTAGTCTACCATCAATTCTATGGTCTCTTCCTGCTGTTCGTAGACGTCCTTGGTCTTCATGCGCCTTTCGCGGTTCTGAAGACGATTCTCGATGACCAATTTATTGGCCGGCTCCTTTCCCCCAGCCTTGGTCTGATCCCCGAACTTAGAACAGTCCTTGCAGACCTTGAGTGTAGTACCCTCAATCTGGACGGTGAACAATCTGTCCGTTTCCTTGCCGCAGAGTTCGCAGATCATGTCAATCGGGAGCACAAATGAACTTCCTCGATTTAATGTTCTCCTTTAACCATACGGATGGAGAAATGTCACATCCGGGCCCTAAAAAGGATACTGGCTGACGCTGAACCTCCTTCGTTCGGGTATGGGAATAGGCACGAAACTGTCATATATAGAGCGCTTTTATATGAGAGAACGAGGTGCCAAGATTGAGTGATGAACAGCTCGACGACTATATCTCAAAAGAAACAAAGGATAAGATGGAGATGGTCGAACGCCAGAACTCCGAACTTCTAGAGGAGGTTAGGAGGGTAGAAGGCGAAAAGAGGTACGTGGAGAGCGAGCTATTCCGGCTGCAGAAAGAGCTGAAACGAATGCGCTCCGAACTGGAGCGGCTGAAGTCACCCCCACTGATCATCGGTAACATAAAGGACATTCTTGCCGACGGGAGGGTCATTGTGAAGAGTTCCACCGGTCCAGATTTCATTGTAACAACATCAGAATATGTTCCTACCGACGAGATCACAGTCGGCGCTAGGGTTGCTTTGAACAAGCAGACCTTGGCGGTCATGTCCGTCCTGCCTTCATCTCTCGACCCGATCGTCATCGGTGCGGAGATCATCGAGAAGCCGAACATATCCTATGATGATGTAGGCGGGCTCGAGGAGCAGATTATCGAGGTCAGGGAGGCAGTAGAGGACCCCCTATTGAGACCGGAACTGTACAAGAGGGTAGGCATCGAGCCGCCAAAGGGTGTGCTCCTGGTCGGACCCCCCGGTACCGGCAAGACGCTTCTCGCCAAGGCCGTCGCGCACCAGACGAACGCCACTTTCATACGAATGGTCGGATCCGAGCTGGTCCAAAAATACATCGGTGAAGGTGCACGCCTGGTCCGGGAGCTATTCGAGCTGGCAAAGGACAAGGCACCGTCCATCGTGTTCATTGACGAACTTGATTCGATCGGGGCGAAGCGCCTAGACGTTGCCACATCCGGCGACCGCGAGGTCCAACGCACTCTGATGCAACTCCTCGCCGAACTTGATGGCTTTAACCCGTTGGCTGATGTCAAGATCATCGGCGCCACCAACCGCCCAGACATACTGGACGAGGCGCTTCTGAGGCCTGGCCGCTTCGACCGCATCATCGAGATACCGATCCCGAATTACGAGGGAAGGCTGGCCATCTTCAAGATACAGATGAAGAAGATGAACATCGACGAGTCGGTGATAGCCTCCGATCTGGCAGCCAAGGCCGAGTTTGCCACCGGTGCCGATATACGCGCCATCTGCACGGAGGCAGGTATGTTTGCCATCAGGGACAACCGCGACTACGTCACCGGAAGCGACTTCGAAAGAGCCATTATCAAGGTTCTTGAGACCGATGAGATCAAAGCATCAGAGACCGGTGCGATGTTCGCATAAACCCTAAAAAAACACCTTATTTCTTCTTTTCTTTTGCTTCCAATTCATCATCCAGGTCCTCTTCTAGCACTAGAGGACCAACGTAATCACATTTCTTGCAGTGATAAACGATGCCAGTTATCATGGCGTTCTCATAGTACAGATCGGAGGAACCGCATTGGGGGCACACCAAGATCGTTTTCATTGACGCTGTTATCAACCTGAGGGTTGATTATACTTGGCGACGAATCGCAAGAACAATTAATTTCTCGTTGGAGAATATGAAAGCGTTGATGTTCTGAACCGGCTGGGATCGGCAAGGCAATGGCTCGGGATCGACATTGACCGGTCAAATACCTGTTATCGCGAGATCAGTCGCTGCTCAGGTCCTCTCCACCCTGGTAGGATTGCTGGATGGCATTGTAGATGTCTTCCATCCCTTCTTGCTGCTCGGCGGAGACCGGTGTAATTGTATGGTACATGCCGATGCTCTCCATCGCCTTGAACAGTTCCAACGAGAGCGGCACTCGTGAATGGGCCTCGTCGTCCATCAGCACCGCGTTCAATGACTCTGGCTCCCTCGACCATTCCTTGACCCGTTCCAGGTCCTCCTCGTTCAGCATGTCTGATTTCGCCAAGACGTTGACGAATGGCATGGCGAACCGGAAATGGACGGTGGCGCAAAGCATGAGCGACGAGACGAAACCGGTCGGGCTCTTGACCAGCAGCGGGTCGGACAGGTAGACCAGGAACGAATCGTCCTGCCCCAGCTGATCGGTGATCACTTGGCTGCTTTGCCTGAATGCGAACAGCTCTATCTGACCCGGCGTGTCGATCAGTACATAGGGCGTCTTGAACCCGTCAACCGCTTCCACTAATTCCTTGACGTGCAACGCCATGAGGTCGGCGCACACCACCTGAGCCCCGTTCGGACCAAGTCCATAGTCCTCCATGACCTCGCTAACCTTGACCCAGTCCCGGATGTCTATGTCCGGCTCGTAAGGAATGAATTCGGCGCCCGGGTCGAGGTTGATGGTGATGCAGTCCAGACCTTCCAGGGTCATCCATTGCTGAAAAGCGTAGACTAAAGAACTCTTACCACTCCCGGCGGTACCGACGAAGTATATATTGACCATGTGACCGACCAATCCCACTAATCCATCTTAAGAGTTTGCAGATGACCATAATAGTGATTTGTTAGGCCGCTATACTAATGGCCAGATATTGAACGTCTACGAAGTATCGTTTTGATATGGGCAGTCTGCCGAAAATACAAACTATCAGAAGTGTATTACCTCTCGAGGAAGCAACGATTAGTGGCCGTAGCTTTCCCCAAATCCATTAAATTACGGGTGGGATTCGATTCGGAAGGATAAAAACATCGAAGATAACGACATTATCCTCTGGATCAAAGTCAAGAAGACTAGGTGAGGAGATGGATATTAAAATAAAAGGTGCTCTAAAAAGGATCAACAGGAAGTTGGATGAGATTGATGATTCAATAAATCACAGTGTTAAGACCAAGGAAGACGACATTAAGCGGATCTTGGAGAAACTGGTGGATTCTTTGGATAGGCTCATCTATGACGAAAACTACTTCGGAAAACCGTATCCCGAAGTCCTTATTCTCTATGAATTGAGGGCGCTGTTGAAGGAAGCGCATGGGTCTGCCTTAGAAATGAACATCAAGAAGACAAAAGAGACAATCTATTGCCTGCTGGTCAAGGAAAAACGAGCCCAGAGATGCTGGACCTAAAAGACTTCATCTATACTAAAAGAAGAAAAATCTTCGCTGCCTCACTGATAGCTATTGTACATGGAAGAACAGGATCCAGCCTGGCGCGAAATAAGTATCTAAGTGATAATTTGGTTCATCTCCAAGTAGATTTATAAATGGGTTGTGGAAGATGCGAAAGAGCATCTTAACGATGTCATTACCAGAAGGCCTTTGGCTCGATCATAACACATTCTGTCCATGAAAAAGAGACCTGCCCTGCCCTTTAAATCTCCGACGTTCTCAATATCTGCGGAGTGCCGAAGGTCGGCACCGATGATGAAGCTCGTTGTCTATGGCGATGAAATGCCAGATCCGTATAGGAATACCCATCTATTCCTTGATGATTATGTTAGTTAAAGATGGAGTCGTATCAGAATATGGTGAGAACAACCCCATTCCTACAGTCCATTATTCTTAGTAGTGGTAAGGTACAGGATTGCGCTCAGTCTCTATAACAGGCATCACTTCCAATATCACCTGTTCATGAGCACTCCTTGATAGAGGCGGGGCTTTCCGATTCTGGGCTCAGCTTTGCCATGTTCAACAGTACAATCACACCGGCCAATAGAGCAAGTATGGAAGCTACCGCCCAGCAGTTAGCATATCCAGAACGGGCATCTGCGAACCCTCCGATAATAAGGCTTGCTAGTACCGGACCAACGGACATGCCTATCGTAAGGATCATCGAGTTAACAGCTGTTGTCGATCCAAAATTCTCCTTGGTGCAGGCACACGATATTAGATTAGTATTGCCGGTCTGGGCCAGTCCGATTCCAAATCCAAATATGGCCACGGTGATGAGCACACCGATCTGTGATGAACATAGCAACGAAAGTGAGAGAAGCCCCACAAACGTAACGATCATCCCCATGATCAGTATTTTTCCATGTCCAATTTTCAGACCTGATTTTCCGGCTATTGGCGAAGAAATGAGCTGTGCAATGGCATTTGGTAGCATGAATAACCCGATAATGACACTGCTTGAGATGCCGAATCCACCGCGCTCTGTTGGTATCCCCAAGAAAAATGGCAATGTCTGGAATAGCATGAACATAATTATTCCGATGAAGAACATGGTTATGTATGCCACCGATATGTTCCGGTTCTTCAATAATTCGAGCCTAATGATGGGCTCATCATACCTTCTTTCTTGGATTACAAATGCTATAAGGAATAAGATCGAGCAAATGAAGAGGCCGATCGTCTGAGCTGATCCCCAGCCCCATACCTCGCCCTGGGATAGTGGAAGTAGGAACGCTAGGATTCCTGAACCAAGCAATATTGAACCTATCACATCCATTTTTGTGGACCGCTTGACTTGTCTATCAGGCACAGAACGATACACGATTCCAACTATCAATACAACTACCGGAAGAACGCCCCAGAATGCTTCCTTCCAGCCAAGGAACGATATCATTAGACTCCCTATGACCATTCCCAGGGCCGCGCCGACACCGATCATAGCACTGATCAGACCTATACCTATTGGTACCATACGCACTGGGAGGATGTCTTTCGCCATCCCCATGAGGAGTGTTATTGCACCCATTCCGATGCCTTGAATGGCACGGAACACGACGAGGGAGAGCAGGTTCCACGATACTGCAGCTCCGATTAAGCCCACCATATATATGGCCATGATCAGAAAGAGGACGCGCTTTCGTCCCCACATCTCACCCAACTTTCCTGCGATCGGTATGGAGACCGCTCCAGCAAGAGTATATGCCGTAAGGACCCACGCGAGGTCAGACGATTGCACCGCCAGATCTTTGGCGATGTTCGGCAATGCTGGAACAAGCATAGTCTCAACGAAAATCGTCATGAGACCGAGGATCGCCATTATCATGATCAAGAACAGATCATGCCTTTCTTTGCGTTTTGGATCAATAAGATGCTCATTATTATATAAGTCAGCCATCAGGTCCATCTTCATGATGGGCAGGGGTAAAATCGTAAGACCCTATATCAAATTATGGCTTTGTTGCATTTGACAAAGAAGACTAATTGGACCGGAGGCTAGTCTTGGAGTTCATGCCTTATGAGGGCTCGCTCAATGGATTCCCTAAGTTCGACACTATCAAAGCGGACTCATTCGACTTGAATAGCTGGATGGAGAACGTAAAGTCCATAAAAACGTCCTGTCCGAAGTTGGGCATCTCAGGGCGAGGATGAAGAAGAGGACTGCCCTAATGAACACCCGAATGACGAAGAAGAATGGATATACCCATGGCGCTCGGTTCCGCTTTTCATGTTGTGAAGTCGCTAGAAGGCGAGGAGAAATCTCTGGCGAAGGAACTTGAGAGGATCTATTAAATGAATAGAATATTGAAATGGTTCCACTGGCTAGTTAGTAGATTCGAAAAACTCGAATTGAATTTCAAAAATTGTTGAACGGATAAATAGATGGCGGGCCCGGTGGAGCCCGTTTCAAATTTAGCCAGATGGTCGATTCTTAGATTCAATTACGGGATTTGGTGATTCCTGAGCCTTGGGCGAGAGAAGGGAAATAAGAGCCTCTGGACTACTCCCGAGTAAATGTAGGAAGTTTTTCAAGGCCTCTCCTTGCTCGGGTTTCATTGGTATCTTATTCTTCTCTTTCTCGTCCCAGGCTTTTTCAAGTCTTGAGCCAGCGCTCTCGGCAGAGATTTGGGCATAATATCTCTGCGTTGTCATCACACTTGAGTGTCCTAGCTGTGCTGATACGTCCACTAAGAGGTTAGGATCCATTGCCACACTCATGGTTGCAAAAGTAGGGCGGAAGTCCTTGAGCTTAAAGTCTACACCAGATATCACCTGTATGTCCTTCTTAAGCTCTCGAAAGTGGTTCTCGCTATAGGGTCGGTCGTCTCCAGATCTTAGGTTCGGAATAAGATAGCTTGCAGCATTCCGCCCATAGAAATGTAAGAGAGTATCACGTTCCTTTAGGAAATCTATTACATCATTTCGATATGGTGGCATGATGGTGACTGTCCTATTATAGGCCCATAACCCATTTCCTTTAGGGACTCGGACATAAATGCGCCACCGGCTCGTATCCATATCCTTCAATAGCGTGAGACGCAGTTCTGAAGGTCTAAGACCTGTGGCGACATAGATTGTTGTCAGGAATCTTGCTTTGGTTCTGCGCCATCCTTCAGGTTCGCCACTGGAACTTTTTACCTTCAGGGCTGCCTCTTGGACCGCTTCAAGGTCAACTTGAGACATTGCCCTAATTGGCTTCTTCCCGGTTTTCTGAGGCAATTGATAGCCTTCATTCCTCATGTTTTCGATGACCTTATTGCCGTTTTTATCCAGGATTGCTTCGAGATTCCCCAGGTATCTTACTTGGGTGTCCGGATCCAACGGTTTACCCTTATGTGCTTGGGGGTCTCGCATCCAATCAAGGAAGGCCCTAATTTCTATTGGGCTCATATCTTTTGGATTTGACGTTTTTATTTTTCCTTGCTCTCTCATTGACTCAATCTCATTTGCAATAAATTTGACCTTCCTCCGTTCATAAACTAAGGTGCTTGGACTCACTTTATTGACCCTTCCCTTTAAATATTCCTCAGCAGCCACTACAAGGGGGTATCTGCCCATTGATTTCCCCCTTTTCGCCTGCTTTTCAGCATTGCTAGGACGCCCACGTCTTGCGACATTTGCGCCCTCGCTTAGAACATGCCCCTGCCCGGTATTTACCGCTTCGCTGAGAGGATGCGGGACCGGGACGCCGGATACTGCCCTAGGCTTGCGGGGGGAGCGGGTTATCCAGATCACCTTTTATTTGTTCTCCGGTGATGTTTGGCCTCGGGGACGACGAAGCGAGGCAGTCGCCGAGGAGACCGCTGCCGATTTTCTTTCATGCGTAGTAAACAAAATAATCCTTGAACTGCGATGAGTTTCCAGAGATGGCGACAAAAAACAGCAGTAAAGCGGAAATATTTGATTCGGAAAAAGCCCCGGTCAGAAACATCCATCCGGCTTCGGTAAAGTATGAGCTGGGCCGCGCCGCCGGGGCCGCCGAAAGCCTTGGTTCGATTCCGTCGAGGGAATTGAAGCGGATCGCCGAGAAGGGAATGAACGCCACCGTTCAAACTGAACCTGCTTTCACTCGATTACTTTCCCCGGCTTTGCCAGATCATCCACCGTGGTCTGACGTTCGAGGAGGTTCGATTGCTCACCGGTACAACGGAAGATGAACTGCGGGCCGCCTTCCGCAAGCCGATAATCCGCCGGACTACCGACATAAGCATTGAAAAGGCGAGCCGGGATGACTGGATAAACATCGCCTTCGTCGTCCGGGAGAACGGGCGACCCGGGGAGAGCCCGGAGGGATTGACGGACGGCGAACAGATGCTGGCCCCGGAACGAATCGTGAAAAGAAGGACCAGGCACAGGTGCTACGAGCGGCTATCGGGAACGTTGCCGGACCTGTACACGTTCCGTAAGCCGGTCATGGTGGACGCGAAAAAATCGAATCAACTGGAACGGCAGGTGAACGCCGACCCGAATTCGGTCCGGGACGAACTGGTGGTAGCCCTGGGATTCCTGAAACTCGTCCGGTCCATGATTGCAAACCGCCGCTCCACCGACATAGTGAAGGAATTCGCATTGTTCTACCGGAATACCCGGGAATACTCGATCCACTATGCCTATCGCTACAAGGCATTGAAAGACGAGGACACCTTCAAGGCCATCAACGAACTTGCTGCACCGCTCGGTTTTATCGAGACATATCTTTCCCAGCAATCCTTGGCGATGGCCGATCCGAAGGTCAAGGAACGGATAATCGGTGACCTGGATCTCGCGATTCGGGACATTAATGCAAAACTGGGCGACATGACACCCTCGCCATGAGATGAGGCTTAGAAGGTGGTCATGCGCAATCTGAGCCCGGAATCAATGAGGCCAGAACGACATTATTCTAATTAATGGATGCAGGAAAAAGGGACCGAAAGCGTTTCATGGTTTGCACCAACTGTGACATCCTTCCGATTTGCTGACCAGCTCGGAGAGTTTCTGCCTATGTCTGGGAGATGTCAGGTCCCAATGAAAGGCTCCTCCACATTCATTGCACCTTCCAAGCTCGATGTTGCGCATGTTCATTGGATGGAGAGCCTTCATATGTTCATCTTCAAGGATTCCGGCACCGGCCTTAATCATATCCGCAAAGCTCCGGCCTGTCTCTTCTCGGATCCGGTCGAGCTGCTCGCGCTCTTCAAGGGAGACCCGAAAGGAGACGGTCGGATTGTTGGCCTCATATTTTACTCTAGAGGGAGGACGGTGTGCCATAGATTACCCTAGGGATTGCCTCACTGATTACCTTATCGATTACTCTATGGATTGCTCTATGGTTTGCCACAGGAGTTAATTCGACAGAAATGCCTGTTATATGCTAAGGGAATGACATATCAACATATGGAGTTTAGCATGGCCGCTGATAAGCGACGTTAATGATCTTCTCTTTATTAGATTCAACGGGTTTCGCCGGTTTCCTTTCCATGGTCTGGACGCCCATCCGCGATTGTCTTCAACTTAATCTGTTCTATGCTGTTCTCTTTCAGCTTCTATGGCCTTAATCTCCCTAGCTTCGAACTCAGCGATTAATTCCGTTAGGGATATACCAAGCGCGTTACATAATTTAACCAGCGTGGACAAAGCAGGCATCTTTCAGTTCCCAAGTCCCTTTATTTTGTTCTCAAAACCTCTCATTATCAAAATATGAAGACAGGGTAACAGTTTTATTATAAAAACCCGGATGATTCGCCGATGGGAAGCATGAAGGGAACCACAAGATCGAGGCTCATCACTACTTTTGCTTTATCGGGTGCGTTCATCGTAATGATGGCGGCGCTGGTATACAACCCTGGTCCGAAGACAGACAGCATTGCGGTTCTGGTTTCCGGGAAGGTGACGGACGAAAATGGAACGCCATTGTCCAACGTAATAATCCGTTTCGGTGGTATTGGACAGACGGTGGACGACCTCATGAACAGTGGCAAACTGAGTGTAAATTCTGACGACAGAGGTCAATATTCAGCGGAATTGACCGGGGATAATTTTTCTTTGCCGGGGAAGGTGCTGTGCGTGGCCTGGGTTTCAGATGGCTCGCACTGGTCTCAAGCGAAGAACATCACTATCAACAGCCAATCAAAGATTAATCTTGACTTTGTATTGGTCAATAGCACGAGGTTGATACTGCCGATTGGGCCCGTCGTCATGGCCAGCACATTGCCAGGACTAACTCAGGTCAAGATATCCACATATCTGGTGAGTTCCAATCCTCCGCAGAGCATGTATGGATTTGAAAATACTGTAAATGAAAAAGAATTCACTTACGTCAGCAATTCTGAGAACTCAGCAAATATATCTTTCAATAACACAAGTGATCACGGTTCGTTGACGATTCATGGGCTGGGCGGAAACTTCACCGGAGTCTATAACGACACCCCTGAAGGCATCGGTGACCTGGAGAGCTGGTTCACACCGGATTTTACGTTTTTTAATCACCAACCAAAAGGAATCTACTACTTTTCCAATGAAACGCTCAGCAAGGATTATCTCGACCCCGAAAACGTAACCTCACAAAGTACTTTCTATAATCTTACTTTGGGCGAGAACGTCACCATCACCGACTCTCCAAAACAAAATGTTACCCTACCGGAAGCATTGCTGCCGAAGGTTAATGTCAACCTTCTTGGCCTCAAGCTCAATATTAGTATCAATGGTACGTACCGATTCACGCCTGATTTTAATGCATCGGCATCGGTTACTATCACTCCGCTGACACCCGGAACCCATGTATATCAGGTCTACATCGAACAAGACTATATCATCCACGTTTGGGAGCTGACAAATGATGCTTGAGCTATATTGACAATTCGGCCGGTTAATTAAATGTATTATAGGAAATTAAAAAATGATGGCCTTTGTGATGACGCAAGGCTATTCAAATTTCGGGATTCCTCAACCCAGGCAATAACTATCAACAAGGTCCAGCAATTGCATCACAGATTTGCTCGATTGGCTTATTTTACCAAATTCGTAATTGAACTTAAAGACACCTTAATTATTTTCATATTGGCGAAAATTTTCTTGACCAATCATTCATGACCGTTAAAATATCGAATTTTTATTAGATAGGTTGTCAAGCTTGAAAGTTTAACTCATTATTTTCGATTATAAGGGCTTCGTCGGTTATCTACGAAATATGACCCAATTGTTATAGTCCAAATTAACTATATTTCCGCTTAATCATTGTGGAGTCCCAAAGGATGACACTTTTTCAATCTTGATATTAACTGGCCCTCCAATTATCTCGTAGTTCAGAGTCCAATTACCTTCTTTCTGGCCGTTGATATTGGCTGGGTCGAAAGATGCGATCTCGGAAATTTCTCTTGGCGTGCCAGTAAAATTCCTTTCCAATGTAACAACGGTTTGACCCTCGGGGCTGATAGCATAAATCTTTACTTGAGCCACATCACTTGAATTTACTATTACATTGACGCCCAACCAACTTTGATCCACGTTAAAAATCGTGTGCGACGACTCGTTTTGAGCTTGAAATACCTCTTCTTGTTCGTATACTGCATTGGACAAGGGGGGGCCATAATAGATATTATTACTGGAAGAATCGTTCACTACTAATAGAATTAAAGATAGAATTAACAATAAAGCAATAAGAACGATGATATATTTCCAGTTCCCCCGTTTCACAATATTAAAAAGGAAATATATTATAAAAACGTTTTGATTCCTG
>CAVWKV010000103.1:0-6063 GCA_963755265.1 uncultured Methanomassiliicoccales archaeon
GCTACGGATCCAGCTTCCCACGTCATCTGTACACGATGCACAAGCTGAGCGTCGAGAAGGGCAAGGACCTGCCAGTTGCGTTCTGTGTCGGTGTATGCCCATCAATCCTCCTCGCTGCAGCAACCTCGGCTGATTACGCTCTCGACGAGATGGAGATCGCGGCGTCGATGCGAAAGGCTTGTATGGGCGAGCCAGTCGTCGTTGCTCCAACCGATAATGGGCTCCTAGTCCCGGCTTATGCCGAGTACGTTTTCGAAGGACGTCTCACCATGGACAAGGTCGAAGAAGGTCCGTTCGTCGACATAACTGGGACATACGACGATATTAGGAAACAACCTGTCTTCGCAGTGGACAAGATATATCACCAGAAGGACCCGGTCCTGCACGTCGTGTTGCCCGGAGGATTGGAGCACTTCATGCTCATGGGCCTACCGCGGGAGCCGGTCATGTTCAAGACGGTGCGCCAGGTAGTGCCACAGGTGCACGGTGTACGACTCACCGAAGGTGGTTGCTGCTGGCTTCACGGCATCGTTTCGATCACCAAGAACAAGGAGGAGACGCGATGAACGCCGCCATGGCCGCGTTCACCGGTCATCCATCCATGAAGAAAGTGACCATTGTCGACAAGGACGTGAACATCTTCAACGACCAGGAAGTGGAGTGGGCCGAGGCGACCCGTTTCCAGGCCTCTCGAGGCCTTATGGTTGTGAACCACGCCGCCGGGTCATCGCTCGACCCGAGCGCTGACGGAACAACGTCAAAGATCGCGATCGATGCGACAAAGCCATTTGGCGTCACAAAGGGATTCGAGAAAGCAGTATTGCCCTGAAAATCTCTCATCCATGTCATTCTGGGATGTGACTATGGCCATGGGAAGTACTGCTAGGCAGTAAAGGAGAAGTGTCGGTTTGAGGCTCAGGCGTACCTATCGTTCAGGATCGGGCGCCTAGATAAACCGGGTGACAATCGTGGCTTGAATGGATGATCCTCGGCAAGTTAAGAATGTCCCACCCACTATGATCCGAGAACCTACAAATATCTGGTGAGATCCAGATCGATATTTGAATGCCGATTTCACATCGATCATTCTTCCCTAGATTATTGCGGGTCGTGGCATGTCATGCCATCTAACTGAGCCTGTTCTTCCTCAGGAACTCTAAAAGCACAGGGGCGAACCGGTCCGGGGCGATCATATGCCCGCATCCGTCGAGCAGGACCAGCCTTGAGCATACGATCCTTGAGGCAAGTTCTTCCCCGAACCGATAAGGGACCATGATGTCCTCGTTACCGTGGATCACCAATGTCGGTGCTTTAATCGCAGAGACACGCTCGTGACTATCGAACTTGTCGAGGGCCACCTTCTGCCTGGCGAAACCGTCGACCAGACCAAGATCGCGTTCCCTCGCCCCGCGCTTGTCGTTCGGTGACACGTTCTCCCTGCCGCGGAACGCGGCGTTGGTCAGGCACCAGGCCTGCATCATCGTCAGGAATGTCTCGATGCTTGCGCCTTCCCGGACTGTGTTGATCATGGCGTCGATACCGACGCTTGACCGCTCCGGCCGGCGCATATACGTGGACATAAGGGTCAACGTGGCCACTTGGTCCGGGTGCCTTAACGTCAGCTCTTGGGCGACGTTGCCTCCCATCGATGCCCCCAGGACGTGGGCCTTCTTGATGCCCAGTCTGGTCAGCAGACCGGAAGCATCGTCTGCCAGATCCTCCATGGTGAACGGACGTCCCGGGTGTTCGGTCTTACCGGCCCCGCGGTTATCGATGGTGATGACCTGATAGTCCTTCTCCAGCAGGGGCAATGCCTTCTTCCAGCTGGTAAGATCGCCGCACAGTCCGGTGATGAGAAGGAGCGGTTCCCCCGAACCGTGCACCTCATAGTGAACCTTGGTGTCCCCGACGGTCATGTGTGGCATCAGGGACTCCTAGAAATGAGGAAAGGAGAAAAATGTTTGGATTCCACAACCGGCCCAGAGAAACGACCTGGCGGGATCCCGATTCCATAAGGAATTCAGTCTTCATGCGTTGGGCCACAGTTTTGCCGATTGCTCCCTTAGCTTGTATTTCATGATCTTGCCGCTGGCGGTGAGTGGGTACTCGTCCACGAACGCCACATATTTGGGCACTTTGTAGAACGATATTTTGTTCCGGCAGAAGTCCTGGACATCGGTCTCCGTAATCGCGATGCCAGGCTGCAGGATGATGAACGCGGCCGGCTGCTCGCCGTACTTCTTGCTCGGGCACCCGACCACCTGGACATCCCTGACGCCGGGCATGTGGTGGATGAAGTCCTCGACCTCCTTGGGGTAGATGTTCTCCCCGCCTCGGATGATCATGTCCTTGAGGCGTCCGGTCACCGAGAAATAACCATCCTTGTCCTTTTTGCCGATGTCACCGGAATGCAGCCAGCCGTCCATGTCAATAGCGCGTGCAGTCTCGTCAGGCATCTTGTAGTAGCCCTTCATCACATTGTAGCCACGGCAACATAGTTCGCCATGCTCATCTTCCTTGCAGAAGGCTCCCGTCTCCGGGTTGATGACCGCCACTTCCACGCCGGGCATGGCCTTACCGACGGTGGAGCACTTCCTCTCCAAAGAGGGCTCATCGTACCTGGTCTGGGTCATTCCAGGGGACGATTCGGTCAGTCCGTAGACATTGGTCACCTCGGTCATATGCATCTTCTCCACGCACTCGTTCATGGACTTGACTGGGCATGGCGCCCCAGCCATGATCCCGGTGCGCAGCGTGCTGAAATCGAACTTGGAGAAAAGCGGATGCTCCAGGATGTTGATGAACATGGTCGGTACTCCGTAGACCCCGGTGCAGTGCTCTCTTTCGATGGCCATCATGACCGTGACCGGGTCGTACTTCTCCAGGATGACCATGGTGTTGCCCCAGTTAAGGCTGGCCATGACGCCGAGGACGCAACCGAAGCAATGGAACAGGGGCACCGGAAGGCATATGCGGTCTTTCGGACCGAAGTTCATATTCGCTCCGATCCAGTAGCCGTTGTTGGCAATGTTATGATGCGTCAGCATCACTCCCTTCGGGAAACCGGTGGTGCCGGAGGTGTATTGCATATTGACAACGTCGTAACTGCTCAGGGTCGACTGGCGCTCCTCGTACTCATCCTTGGTCACTTGCGCCGCCATGGCCATGACCTCCGGCATCGAGTACATTCCCCGATGCTTCTCCGGCCCGAGGAACATCACGCGCTTCAGGTGCGGGAACTGCTTGGTGTGTAGCTTGTCCCGGGGTTGGATCTTCAGCTCCGGTATCAGCTCGTGCATGACGCTGACGTAGTCGGTGTCTCGGTATCCGTCGATGATGAAGATGTTCTCGCAGTCCGACTGCTTCAGGACATACTCGATCTCGGTCGACTTGTAATTGATATTGATCGTGAGCAGAATCGCCCCGATCTTCGCCGTGGCGAACTGCAGCGCTACCCAGTGCGGCACGTTCGTTGCCCAGACCGCCACCTTATCGCCCTTCTTGACGCCCAGGGCCATCAATCCTTTCGCAATACGATCGACCGTGGCTGAGAACTCGCTCCAGGTCTCCCGATAGTCGCGGTCCGCATAGACGATCGCCTCGTTGTCCGGATACTTTGCCACGGTCTCGTCCAGAAGCTGGCCAAGGGTTGCCTCCCTGGTGATCTCATGTCTAACCATTTCGCCACCTTAGAACGGAGTGTAAACCGAGGCGTATATCGAGGCGGGTTCATCGTTCGCCGAGCCGACGTGGTGCGGGACGACCGAATTATAGTACATGGAATCTCCCGGTCCCAGGACGAACATCGCCTTGCCATAGATCAATTCGACCTTTCCAGAGACGACGATGATGAACTCCTCTCCCTCGTGGGAAGAGAGCTGCTTCTCGCCGTCCCCGTCGAATTCGATGTAGAACGGGTCCATATGCCTGTCAGTCTTCCCCTTACCCAGTGCGTAGTAGTGAGCATGGTCCGGTCCCGCCCCTCGGGATCCCGGTGGGTCTCTCCTTCCGCGCGTTCGGCCCTGACGATCAGCGGGTCCTCGATGAACTGGTCGTCCATGAACGTCCCCAGTCTCTGCCCCAGGGCGCGGCTGAGCTTTACTAGCACTCCGATGGCGGGGTAGGCCTTATTGCTCTCAATGTTCTTGAGGAGCACCAGGTCTAGGCCTGCATTCTTGGCCAGATCCTCGGGCGACAGTCCCAGGCGTTCGCGGTACGTGCGTATTCGGGTTCCGAGCTTCTCCGGAGAAGACATTCTATCCCTGCAGTCTGATTTGACGGACGGAGCGGTCAGAGATCTGGACGACGACTGGCCTTCCGGTCCTTCTGGAACGAATGCCCTGGTTTTCTATTTTAAGGTTGTCCATGGTGACCAAGGATGAATGTAAGAACGGCACATTCTGTTGTCATCGGTTGGAAGAAAAGGAGCCAACGACCTAATCATGTGACTCGGTTTTGTCCTTGCCCGATTACTTTATATTAGCCTTTACCCACGATTTTGCCGCCTCGAATACCTTCTTGTTCTTTTCCACGAGTTGCGGCTTCGCTGCGAAGCTAGAAGCCAGTGCCTCTATGAGGACGTCGTCCGGTAGGCCGATCAGGCCGAGTGCGCTCATGCAGCCGAGGAACGCGGTGTTCGCAGCCTTGGGCACTCCGTTGTCGGCGGCGATTTTCATGGCAGGGAACGCGATGACCCGAACGTCACTCCTTACAGACGGTTTCACAGGCAGTGACTCCTCATAGAGCAGGACACCACCGTGGTTTACGGTCTGGGCGAACTTCTCCATTGCCGGCTGGTTCATGGTGACCAAGACGTCGGGTTTGTCGACGGTCGGTGATCCGATGGCCTGACCGCTCATGACCACCGAACATGACGCGGAACCGCCGCGTTGTTCCGGGCCATAGCTAGGCAGCCAGGAGACGAATCGACCGGAACTGCTCGCCGCTTCAGCGATGACCGTGCCCAGGCTTAGGACGCCTTGACCCCCGAAACCGGAGAACTTGAAACGCTTCTCCTTGAATGAAGGGTCCGAGTATGGATCCTTGCCGGAACCGGCCTCTCCCATAAGTTGCTTCAGCGTGACGCGTTCGATCGGCAGGGCCTTTCTTCCAGGCTCTTCGCTTCGGTCCCGGAAGTTGCCCAGCGGATAGACCTTTTCCATCTCATTGGAAACGTATTCGGCGGACTTAATAGGGTCCATCCTCCAGTTGGTGGGGCATGGGGACAATCTTTCGACGAATGCGTAGCCATTTCCATCCCTCTGTATTTCCAGCGCCTTGTGGATGGCCTTTTTTGCCTGCATGATACGCTTTGTGTCGGCGACGGACACGCGTTCAATTCGCGACTATCCCTTGTACACGACAGCCGAAAATGGGGGTGACACCAACCACGACACAGCTACGCATGCGATCGGTCTCGCAGCAGGGGCAGGGAGCGCGGCTCCATTGCAGCACGGCGATTTCTTTGCCAACTTTGGCGGACAACTCCTGATGATCGTGTGCGATCTTCGGTGGGAGAGTTCTTCGGTCTATGCGGCCGAGGCTGGTGATAGGGAAGCGCAAGATCTACATGACGCCTGGAAGCAGCGGGTAAAGCGGACATAAGCGACCGCTATCACGTTGGTGCCAGGATCCGATTGCGTTAGCCGCGCCGTCAGTAGCGACCTTGCCAATCGCGCCGACGACCCGGGCCAGGTCGTCGAGCGATCTTGCACCACCGCGGCCGCACTACTGATCGCTTGTCCCTGCCGGCCTGTTCAGCAAGAGCCATCGGTGCCAAACATTGTGATTACGGCTCCTGGAAGATCTCGTGGCCTCCAATGCGCAACCAGATCACGTGCCGCTTGCCGGGAACCTTCTCGGGTCCATACATGAAGGTAGCCCGACCATCGTTGCCGTCCCAGGTCATCTCCCACACGCCCGGGCGTCCCTTGAGCGGCTTGACGCGCAGCGCGGGCCGGAATTGCCCGGTGTCGGTGTCTTGAGCAAAGCGGCTAAGGACGCGCATGAAGTGCTGCAGTTGCGCGTCAGTCAGTCGTGCCAGATCTCGCAGAAAGTCGGGCT
>CAVWKV010000104.1:0-5382 GCA_963755265.1 uncultured Methanomassiliicoccales archaeon
ATATTCCCAGAAGCGTCTCTGACCCCGCTCTCGGGATGGGTGGGCTCTATGCTAGTCGGTGATTCCGGGACATCATGGGAGTGCATGATCAAGACCTTCAATGGGGAAGACAGGGTGATCGTTCTCCGATGGGGGAGTCTGAGCCACGGCAACGGCCACAGCCACATCTTGCTTTCCTTCATAGACATTACCGATAAGATGAGAGCGTTCAAACAGTTGGAGGAGGAGAAGCGCTCGCCGACGCACTCATCGATTTCGCCGAGTCGTTGATCATCGGCACGGACATGGAGGGCATGATCATCATTTTCAACCGTAAGGCAGAGCAGTGCACTGGCCTGAAGCGCGAAGATGTGCTGGGACGGAATTACTTCTCCCTCTTTGACGCGGAGGTCGGCCCAGAGGCCGGAAGGGTCTGGTTGGGTGATATGGCCAAGGCAAAAGGCTCCACGGAGAGGATCAAGGTATTGCCGGGAAAGACCGCTAGTCCGCTCATCTGGTGGCACAACACAGTTGTGGAGAGCGGGGACCGGTCGGTCATGATCAACCTCGGCGTGGACATCACCGAAAGGATGTCCCTGAACCACCGCATGGAGGACCTGAACAACTCCCTTCTGTTGCTCAACCGCATCCTGCGCCATGATATCATGAACGACCTGACAGTGGCGCTCGGGTCGATTCAATTATACGAGATGAAGCGGGAAGGTCGGTTCCTCGAAGCAGCCACCCGTTCCCTGACCAAGAGCGTCGACCTGATCCACGACATTTCTGACCTGGATAAGCTACGGACGGCGACCGAACTGAAATCCGTGAAGGTCAGGGACGTGGTCAACAAGGTGGTGGCGAACCGAGCCGGGCAGAACGTACTGATCCGCGTTACCGGCGAGGCGACCGCCATGGCCGACGAGACGCTGTCCTCAGTCATAGATAACTTGGTAGGGAACGCCATTATGCACGGGCGTACGGATACGGTGGACATTGACATCAGGACCGAGGAGGACCGATGCCTGATAAGTGTAGCGGACCAGGGCAAAGGGATCCCTGACGAGATAAAGGCCCGGATATTCGAAGAGGGTTTCAAGTTCGGGGAGACAGGCAACACCGGTTTCGGCTTGTATATAGTGAATAGGACCATGGAAAAGTATGGCGGCTCGGTCGTCGTGAAGGACAACCATCCCCGGGGGGCGATATTTGAGCTTAGATTGTTGCTCAATCCGCCCAAGTAGGCAGTCCAGACAGTAACTCAAGAGCCGCGGTCGACCTGTCAAGATCGGGCTTTTTCAGCATCGGTATGGATGGTCAATTATCGGCATTAGTGTTATATAGAAGAACAAACATTCCAAGGCCCGTACTAGCATAGCTAGGCGTTGAATTTCAGAACAGGGAGGTAATGTAAAATGTCAATGGGAAACACACCGATACTCATCCTTAAGGAGGGTACAAAGCGTGACAAGGGTAAGGACGCCCAATACAACAACATAATGGCCGCCAGGGCCATCGCTGACGCGGTCCGGAGCACCCTTGGTCCCCGTGGTATGGACAAGATGCTCGTCGACACAATGGGCGACGTGGTTATCACCAACGACGGAGTAACCATCTTGAAGGAGATCGACGTCGATCACCCGGCCGCTAAGATGCTGGTCGAGGTCGCAAAGACCCAGGATGAGGAATGCGGGGACGGAACGACGACCGCGGTCATCCTCGCCGGAGAACTGTTGAAGAAGGCCGTCGACCTTATCGACGCCAACGTCCATCCGACGGTCATCACTCACGGATACAGGCTCGCAGCTTCCAAGGCCATGGAGGTCTTGGACGCTTCGGCCATCGAACTGAACTACGACGACCGCGCCACGCTCATCAAGATCGCTCAGACCGCCATGATGTCAAAGTCCGTGGTCGGGTCCAAGGAATTGATGGCAAAAGTCGCGGTCGATGCCGTACGGAAGGTCGCAGAGAAGAACGGCAAGAAGTATACCGTTGACATGGACAACATCCAGGTCGTCAAGAAGACTGGCGGCTCTATGGAAGACACCATCGCAATCGACGGAATCATCGTCGACAAGGAACCGGTCCACCCGGCCATGCCGAAGAGGATTGAGAAGGCCAAGATCGCATTGCTCGACGCCGCACTTGAGGTCAAGAAGACCGAGGTTGACGCCAAGATCGAGATCACTGACCCGAACCAGATGCAGGCCTTCCTCGATGAGGAAGAGAACATGCTGAAGAAGATGGTCGAGAAGATCAAGACGACCGGAGTCAATGCCGTCTTCTGCCAGAAGGGCGTAGACGATCTGGTCCAGCATTACCTCGCCAAGGAAAAAATCTATGCAGTTAGGCGGGTCAAGAAGTCCGATATCGAGAAGCTCGCCAAGGCCACCGGCGCCAACGTCGTGACCAAGGTGGACGAACTCGAGGCCGCGGATCTGGGATTCGCCGGGCTGATCGAGGTCAGGAAAATCCAGGACGACGAAATGACATTCGTCACCGGCTGCAAGAACCCGAAGGCAGTGTCCGTTCTCATCAGGGGCGGAACCGAACATGTCATCGCCGAGATCGAGCGGTCCTTGGACGACGCAATGAGCGTCGTCGCTGTGGCCATCGAAGAGGGCAGGATGCTCACTGGCGGCGGCTCGACCGCGGAAGAAGTGGCAATGAAGCTGAGGGCATACTCGGCATCGGTCGGCGGCAGGGAGCAGATCGCAATCGATGCGTTCGCCTCCGCAATGGAAGTCGTCCCCACCGCATTGTCCGAGAACGCCGGTCTGGACCCGATCGACATACTGATCGAGCTCAGGAAGGCGCATAAGAACGGCAAGGTCCACGCAGGCGTCAACGTCTTCACCGGACAGGTGGAAGACATGCTGAAGCTTGACGTGCTTGAGCCGTTCTGCGTCGGCAGGCAGGCCATCAATTCGGCCACGGATGCGGCCGTCATGATCCTAAGGATCGATGACGTCATCGCCTCCAAGGGCGGCCACGGCGGAGCGCCGGGCGGAATGCCCCCAGGCGGAATGGAAGGGCTGGGCGGAGAGGATTAAACAAAACGCTAAAGCGGGGGCATAGACCCCCGCAAAAACCATTTATGACCACGTTCTACAACTCATGTTTCAAGGTGATTCAGGAATGAGCGAGGGCGCTGAGGGGAAGGCCTTGAAAGAGAAGGCGGAATCCAAGGAAATGGCCGAGGAGCAGATCCAGATCGAACAATTGCAGCAACAGGCAGAGGACCTGAAAGATGCACTGGACAAGCAAATGGCACAGACCCGTGAATACCTTGATGCGGCCAAGCGCATAACGGCGGAGTTCGACAACTATCGCAAGCGCACCGCTAAGGACCGGGAGGAGATCATCAGGTCATCGAATGACAAGCTGATCTCCGAGCTATTGACCGTTTATGACGACCTGGAACGCGCCTTGGCATCAAACGGCTCGGCAGAAGAGTTCCGGAAGGGAGTCGATCAGATACATCTTAACCTAGGGGCGCTCCTGAAGTCTTACGGACTTAAGGAGATACCCGCAAATGGCAAGTTCGACCCGTCGCTGCACGAGGCCTTGAGCGTTGGCGAGGGGGAGGAAGACAAGATCCTCGAGGTATACCAGAAAGGCTATTGCCTCGGTCCGAGAGTATTGAGGCATTCGAAAGTGAAGGTCGGCATGAAGCCGGAGACGACAAATACAGAGTGAGGTGAACAATATGGCAAAGATCATCGGGATAGACCTAGGAACCAGCAATTCGGCCGCCGCGGTCATGGAAGGCGGAAGGCCGACGATAATACCGAGCGCGGAAGGCACAAGCATCGGTGGGAAGGCATTCCCCTCATACGTCGCATTTACAAAGGATGGCCAGCTTCTGGTCGGAGAACCGGCCAGGCGCCAGGCGGTCACCAACCCAGAAGGCACCATTGCCGCCATAAAGCGAAAGATGGGTACAGACTACAAGGTCACGATCAGTGGCAAGGACTACACGCCCCAGCAGATATCGGCGTTCATCCTGCAGAAGATCAAGAGGGATGCCGAGGCCTACCTCAACGACACCGTCACCAAGGCAGTCATCACCGTCCCGGCCTACTTCAACGACAATCAGAGAACTGCCACTAAGGACGCGGGCGCCATTGCTGGCCTGGAGGTTATCAGGATCATCAACGAGCCGACAGCGGCCGCACTGGCCTATGGCCTGGATAAACAGAATACCGCACAAAAGATTATGGTCTTCGACCTAGGCGGAGGTACCTTGGACGTGACCATAATGGACTTCTCCGAGGGCGTTTTCGAAGTGGTCTCGACCTCCGGAGATACCCAGTTGGGCGGAACCGACATGGACGAGATATTAATGAGGTTCGTCGTCCAGGAGTTCAAGAAGCAGTCCGGCGTGGACCTGAACTCGGATAAGATGGCCATGTGGCGTGTGCGGGAGGCGTGCGAGAAGGCCAAGATCGAGCTGTCCACCACTATGTCTACCGAGATCAATCTGCCGTTCATTTCCGCCGACGCGACCGGGCCGAAGCACCTTTCCCAGACCATAACCCGGGCCACGCTGGAAGAACTCATCAACCCTGTGGTCGAACGCTGCAAGGTCCCGGTCCAGAACGCGCTTAAGGACGCGCATCTGACCCAGGAGCAGATCGACAACGTCATACTGGTCGGAGGTCCGACCCACATGCCGCTTGTGCAGATACCGGCTCGGCCGCCGTAAATCCCGGCGCAATGTCCAGGTTCGCTAGGTTGCCGAAGAGTCGGTCATCGGCGCACCGTAGTCCCAACGCAGACCCGCATTTATGGTCAGCTCCGGACGCAGTCTCCAATCGTCGGAAACGAATGCATCGTAGACCGATTGCCGGAAGTATTTGCGTGCGTTGCCCCAGGCCAGAGTGCTGGTGTCGGGAATGCCAAAGAGAAAGTCCCCAATGTCGGAGCCGGTCGCCGCGCCGTTGAAGGTGAAAACACCGCGAGGATTCTGCTCAGTCTGCTCGTTGAACTCCTGCCTGCGAAAGTCGCCGCCATAGGTGAAAGTATGGCGGCGATGCGGGGTCGATAGACTCAGCGATGCGGCATCGGTCCGGTCGCGATTGAAGGCGCTCTGCGCGTCGGCCAGCGCCGCGATCCCGCTGGAAAAGACCAGGCCGGGCGGTCCCCAATCGGCGGGGGCCTGGTCGTTGCCTCCGATGCCGGCATCGCCCGAGACGTTGCTGCGATCTTCGAATGCGGGCCGCACCGTGGTGCACAAGCGCGTGAAGCGATATCCCACCAGCGCGCCGAACCGGAAACCGGAAGGAGTGCGACCAGTTCACATTCGTTTCGATGCCCAGCGTATCGGTGGTATCGAGAAAGCCGAAGAGGTTCTCGCTTCCGGCGCGCGTGCTGCGAAAGCCGAAGCCGCCGTATACT
>CAVWKV010000105.1:0-4630 GCA_963755265.1 uncultured Methanomassiliicoccales archaeon
GCCTATACAATGGAATGATTAGTAGCCACATCCCATATCAATTTGGGGAAGCGACTTGATTAAGCTAAGCCAGAAATATAAATTCTGGGCCGTGGCCTTGCTGATCATTATTGTGCTAATATTATCCAGTATAATCGGGGCCGGTCTACTCGACAACGAAAGAAAGACCGGCGGCATGGAAACGAAATGGAAGCTGGACATGAATACTGGAGATGGAATGGTCTATCAAGTGAACGGCTCAATCATCGTGAACGATGTGAACGCCATGGCGATAAGATCGATCAATTCTGATGGCGGGGTGGTATGGACCCATCCCTATACCGATCTAGTGAGCTTTTATCTAGACAATAACTCCTTCTTATTGATCGACAGGCATAACGGAACCAGCACCCTGAATTTTCTAGAAGGAAACGGGTCTCTGAAATGGAGTTTAACAGAATCAGGTCTAGACGGCTGCGTTCCGTATGATGACCATTTATACGTGCATGTGAGCGGCAATTCCACGACCAATTCGATATTATGCCTCAATGGTGACGGCACAATAAAATGGGAATACACCGACAACGGCATATTGAATGTGTGGGGAGCACTTCCGAACGGGACCGCCTTATTGGAACACGACGATTTCTTGGATGAACTCATTTCCATCTCTCCTAATGGGACGGAAATGGGCAAGCGGGACATATCCAGTTCATCTTACTGGTACATGGGGCAGGCAAGCAACGGGACGATCTTAGCCTACAACATGAATGGGGAAGAAGGATTGACTGTCGACTTGCAGAAGATGTGGTTTTTGGGAAATCAATCTTTGCTCGATGGACCAGGTAGTTGGACACAAACCGTTGGGTCGACAACATACAACCTTACCTGGAACATGGACAATAATAGCAATCCAAGCACTACGCTAACAGCCTATCACAGCGGTGATGATGTCCAACTGTACAAGACAGAATTCCGAGGAAACCTGTCTGCACCAATATACGTCAATGGAGACACCTTGTTCGTGATGGACAACTCCAGTTTTTATTGGGCCGTGGATTCCGATGGACGGGCATATCGGTCGAACGACTCGGAAAGGGGAATGGCTCTTGGAATTTACGAGGATGGCCTGCTCATTTGGGACGGGCGTTGGTTAGAGCTGATCGACAGCCGAGGATCTACTGAATGGCAGCTTAATCCCACTCAAAATGATGATTGGTCGACCTCTTTTTTAGTTAATGATACAATAATCCTAGTGACCAGCGACGGCATCACGGCCATTTACAAGCCACAGATATCCACCACGACGATGGAGATGGTCGGACTGGTGGGCGTCGATCTTCTAATTGTTCTGTTGGGATCATTGTGGTTGCTGGACCATCGGTTTCACAAAGATTGAAAAGATCTTGAAGAGAGTTTTTCATAGAGCTTAATAATGGAAAAAAGAAGGTTACTCAACTCAAGTTTGAGGTAGTTCGTTCTCAAATCCTACGTATACCTCCTTCATTCTTTCCCCCGTTCCATCATAAACCATCTTCTCCACCATTTCCACCGACCCATAGCTCTGGAGTCAATTCACTTTTTAGCCGTTCTACTCGTCAGCGTTTAAATGCTGAAAAATTGCTTGTCAGAACCTCGGCACACCTCTCTCCAACGCAGCCCTCTTAGCATCATATTGACATGCAAGTAGATTGCCCAATTCGATATTCCCGTCTATTTGGAGTGGGTAAGGATCGCTAGGACAGAAGTCCAGCCATCTTGAGCTTCTCGGTCATCTTATCGATTGCCGCTTCGACATCCTCTGGCCTCTTTGCCCCCGTGCAAACAAGTTTACCAGAAGAGAATACCAATATCACCACTTTCGGGCCATCCAATCGGAACACCAGACCGGGGAATTGTTCTGGTTCGTATTCTATCTTATCCAGTCCGAGTGTGATGGCGGTCACATTGAGATCGATCTTCTGCCCCAGATCGGAAGTGGCCACCATATTATGAACTTCGATATCCGGTTCTTTGTCCAATACGACTCCGACTCTACGGAGATCTGCGGTCACCCTTCCTATTGCCAACTTCAATTGTTCCAGGCTGCTCGCCCCAGTACACACAATCTTCCCGCTTCGGAACAGTAGGGTCGCTGTTTTTGGATCTTTTAATCGATAGACAAGTCCTGGAAACCTTTCTGGCTCGTAATCCGCTCCACTCAACGACATGGCCAGCTCTTGAAGGTTTAACTCCTTTCCGAGAAATGCGGAAGCCACCACATTCTGGATCTTGTATTTGGAAATAGGAACACCGACCAAGCCTGGTATATAACCTAAATATTAGGCTCTGTTTACGATACGCTTTCGCTCAGGACAGGGGGAAGGAGAACAGATTAAGAACCTCGGCGCCCCTATCTAATGCCGCCCTTTTTACGTCACTGTTGACGTGCAGATAGATCGCCGTCGTCATCAGATTGGAATGCCCGATTATATTCGACATAGGGAATAAGCTCCTGAAATGATTCTCTCGTTTCCAGTATGTATGCAACCCATCCATATCAGCGGTGAGTCACTTTTCGAATGCCATCAGCAGGGTCAAATGTTAAGTATCGATAAAATGTATGAATCTCCGGGGGAGGTTGATTGATTTGTCCAAAATGTGGCACCATAGAAACAAAATGATTACCGTCATTGTATCAGTGGTCATCGCCCTGTTCGTCATAGGAGCAATAACCTTTGTTATCCTGGAAGGATCCAGGCCGAGTAACGACAGCGAGGAAAAGGTCCAGCTATCAAATTTAAGTTACCAAGGGTTAGTGAGTAATAATTCTATAGAATATCCTGCTCCAGGGAATCATTACATCCTCGTTAACGTAACGGTGACAAATAATAAAACCGCTTCTTTATCGTTTAGCACCGGTTTTTTTTAATCTCACAACCTCGGATGGTCTAAAGAATCATACTTTGGCCATACCTTACTACCCATTGAGATACGTTGATTTGCTGCCAGGGGAAAATGTGACTGTTCAACTGACATTTGAAATCTCAAAATCGGCATATCCGACCATCTTGGAATTCTATACACCTACGGATTATGCCAAAATATTGTTTTCAAGGAGTTGATTTAACCCATTTTCCTTAGAACCTCGGCACACCACTCTCCAACACCGCTCTTTTTTGGATACCGCCCATTAGCTATGCAGTATTGAGCGGGAATGTCTGATCCAAAATGATTAACAACGTTTTAATATCCACATGGTGCTTTTTCGCTAGGTGTTCTTTTGGCAGCTGAAAGCATAAAACAAGGAAATCACATATACAAACTCAGTTCCGCTGATAAGTTTTCTAAATCAATTGATGCTACCCATTATGGTGATGCACAACGGAAAAGTAAGGGTAGTAAATATCATTTCTTAGTTCGCCGTGGCTACGATGATTTTTACTATGTATACGAAAGAATCGGCGATTAGAATTGATCAGAGTTGCATTATCCGCTAAATTTCGGTCTAGTGCAAATGCTTCTGCCGATCCATTCCCGTTTCCTTTATATCCGCATTTTCGCAGTCTAGTCCCGCCTCACGTCCGAAAACTACTTTCTCTCGCATATCCAGACTTCTCCTTCCATGCGCCGGCGACTCTGGCAATCTAGCGACGTTTTCCAGCGTGCCCCACTTCGTTGGGGAAACATTAATAACCGAAGCCAACATTCCAGCCCTAAAGCGGGGGTAGCCAAGCATGGCCAACGGCGCTAGATCGAGGGTCTAGTCCCTAGCGGTCCAAGGGTTCAAATCCCTTCTCCCGCACCATCATCCATAGCCAGTAATCCCGAATTTATCGTCAATCAGAGGGTTTTTGACATCTGGCATCGATTTTTGCTCCGGAACCGGCGGGGCATTTCTGCCCCAAAGATTCCGGGCACTAACCGAGG
The DNA here is from genome assembly GCA_963755265.1 of uncultured Methanomassiliicoccales archaeon. Lineage (GTDB taxonomy): Archaea > Thermoplasmatota > Thermoplasmata > Methanomassiliicoccales > UBA472 > DASXVU01. Next base: position 3,889 of record CAVWKV010000105.1, read on the forward strand.
CCTGCTGCTGTTTTCTGCGGCAGTAATACCTCTCCGTCGGAGCAGTGCTCGCGTGTCCCATAAGAACGCTCACGTCTTCGATGCCCATACCTTCGTCAAGGAGCATCTGACCGAAGGTCCGGCGACATTTGTGCAAGTCGAGTCCGTCCACGCGGGCGTCCTTTCCTACCGCCCGCACCATCTTCGTGATGCTGTTGGCCGAAAGCTTACCGTCGATCTTGTCCCTGAAAGCAGGAAACAGGAACAAGTTGTCCGGACCTTTGGCGTTCATTTCCCTCCTCTTCTGGAAGTATCTCCTCAGGAAAGGTATGCACTCCGGCCGCAGGGGAGGGTCTCTGGCTTCTCCGTATGTATCCTCTCCCTTTGGGTGCTCGATATGATAGGACTCCTTACCGGGCTTCAGGTTGAGGTCGGACAGCTTGCCCTCCCTCAACTCCTTGTGCCGTGCCCCGGAAGCCAATCCCAGGATCACGATGGCATAGGACTCCATCTTGTTCCAGTTGCCAATGTAGACCAGATCGGCGCTATGGACGATCCTATCGAATTCTTCCATTTCAAAGGGGGGATGCCGTCTCACCTTCGCGCTTCTCCGGAATTGGTTGGCGTGTATGTTGCGGTAATGGTCCAATGCCATGTTGTCGGCGTGATTCAGGAGGGCGCGGAGAGCACTTATGTCATGCTGGAAGTCCTTTCCCTGTTTTCCAAGCAATACGAAACCGAACCAAGGCGCACAGTAACAGTA
>CAVWKV010000106.1:0-4865 GCA_963755265.1 uncultured Methanomassiliicoccales archaeon
GCCTTTGTGATATATTCACCTAGGTCGTCAAGCCTGTGAGCAAAGGGCATCGAATCCGATCTAAGTGTGGCTGCCAATGTTAGTGATAACCATTTCAAAGTGGTTGGGGAGCTGATCGAGGACTATCGGAGGTCGAAACGGAGGGTGAAGGATCTGATGGTTGTAATGTTCGAGCAGACCAAAGGGTACCAGATAATGTCCAAAAGGTGAATTGACTCCGGCTTTGTGGGTCCAGAAACCATATGTGACCTACGGATCATTAGAAATGGTTGAGAATATGGTGCGGATAAATCGAAGGAAGTAATAAGTGGATTAAGCGAGTTTAAGGCGAGAGGGTACTGAGCCTGTTCTTCTTGCCTCTAGTCTGTTCTATTTATTGATGGCGCATGAAGAATTTATCAGGGAGCGACCATACAGATCAATCGAATATTCTACGAGATAACGCTCGTCCATACCCATCTCATCCATCCTTTCCCTGTTCGATAGAACGGTTTTCAATAAACCCTGCAACGATGATGAGATAATGATCGCTGCGGCCATAGGGTCGACATCCGGCCGTATCGATTCGTCCTTCTTTCCTAACTCGATCGATGAAATCATGATCTGGCCTATCTCATCGGACAAGGACTGACAATGTTCTTCGCTGGCCAATAAATGACAGGGCTTCGGGGCGCTTACATCATAGAGTATGTTGGCATAATCCGGATATTTCTTGGTGTACTCGTAGAACGAATATCCGATGGCTTTGAACTTCTCCAGCCCTATCGCCTCCTGTTTAGCTGCTTTAAGGAACATGTCTCGCATTATCGTCAGTGCCTTTGTGGCGATGCTGAAGTAGATGTCGTCCTTGGTTCGATAGTGCAGGTATACCGCTCCCTTGGACACGTCAGCTTTGGCGGCTATGTCATCGACAGAGGTTTCGGAGAACCCCTTGGCCAGAATGAGTTGTTCGGCGGCCCTCAATATCCGGTCCTCACGCTCAGCCCTTTTGCGTTCCTTCCTCTCCGTCGTACCTTTACCGTTTACCATTATTCCCCTCTTACCGTTGATGTGTCCTTACGGATGTGGTTTAGCCCTTGGGTCTACCCCATTGTTTCTCGCTTCCTTTTTCCAATGCCGGTTCACGATCAAATTGTACAACCAGGGAGGTGCGATACTATTACTTGTCAATTCCTTCGCTTTTTCGGGCACATCATATCCTTTATCCATTGCCTCTGCGGTTAAGTCCAGAGACATTCTCAAATTACGCATCATGCCACCAGCCTCTTTGAGGTCTCGGCCGCCTATTGCACCACCTCCCCCGACTGAAAGCCCTCCAGCCCATTGGAAACCGGCATCCCGAGCGAAGATTGAACAGATCCTCAGGGCATAATCGTTCTGATGCGATTCCGGGAATCCGGATTGACAAACCACCATTAATCTCTGATCAGATCCTTTTGCTCCTTTCCTATGGTCATTGACCAGTTCCATGAACTTGATCATCTGAGAGGGGAGAGAATCGACATAAAGCGGGAAAGAGAATATAATGAGATCAGAACTGTCTATTTTCTCCAGGAGCTTCTTGATCTTTTCTTCTTCTCTTACCGCCAGATAGACACATTCTTTGTCAATATTCCAACCCGCTTGGCCTAGACGATCTAATAAATATCCGCCGATCATGCTCGAGTTCGAGGACATCTTTCCGGGGCTACCCACGAGCAGTAAAGCATTCTTGTTCATGTGATCACCTTCCTCAGCTCTCCGACCAAGTTATTCTCAATTTCCACTTCGCTCCAGTCTTCGAAAATAATGAAGCTGCTTTTTCGCTTAGCATGCAGGTTCAGGGAGTTCCTTTCTATGATATCCTTGAAAAGTGCCTCCTTTTCTTCGTCATGTGCAAGCATGGTACCGACGCCGAACAGGTTCCATCCCTGACCATAGCGTGAGGGATGATGGGTTTCCCCATTGTATTTCTTGAAGAAAGGAAGGAGATCCGGTATCAACCGGTCCATGCCTTTCTTCAGCTCCGAGGAATAACCCCCGAACGTTACCGGAGTTACTAAGATCAATATGTTAGATCTAGCCATATCCACGTAGATCTTCCGTTGTTCGTCGTCGATGACGCATTCACCCGGGGTCTTGGTCCAACACTTTAAACATCCAGTGCAGGGAGCGATTGCGATATCCCTTAAGACGTGCCACGAAAAATGGATTCCTGCCCTATTCAGCTCCTTTTGAACTGCCTCTATCGCCACTCTCGCCGCTGGGTCATCCTCTCTTGACCCATCGAGGATAATCGCCTTGGCAGACGACCCACTCGTATCGATTTCTTCCTTCATCCAATCACCATGACCTATCGTCAATTATGACTTATGGTCATATATGACTATAGGTCATATATATTCATTCGCAAAACGAAATCAAGGGCCTGGAAGATCCTATGGTGGTGATGTTCGATCAAACCAAAGAGTACCAGATAATGCCTAAAGAAGAATTGACGTCTGAGTTGTGGGTTGAGAAACCATGTATGACCTATGAGAGCTGGAAGTGTGGAGAAGATGGTGAAGATGGTTCTAAGAAAGCAATTAGCTGAAAAAGCATGATAGACTTGATGAAACAGGAAAACAGCTTGTTCGATGAATAATTAAAATACTTGTCAGTCGGAACCATCGCTTAGGAGATAAGTAATGAGCAAGAGCAAAATCGGTGTTTTGACTGATTTCATTCCTGGTAAGATCAAGGGAGTGACGGTCCAAGGGCATGACTACGTGATCACCAATGTCGATGGATCGCTTTATGCCATCGATGGCTTGTGTCCCCACGCAAAAGCAAAGATGGCAGGGGGAAAGTTGGAGGGGAATGTGATAACTTGCCCGAAGCACAGTGCTGAATATGACGTTAAGACTGGGAAGAACCTGAAAAAGCCGCATTTTCCATTCGCCAAAGGTGTCGATATCCCTTCCTATAAAGTATTGATAGAGGGCCAAGATGTTTACCTAGATCTGTAAAGAATTATCTAACTGACGAGGGAGTTAATATTGTAAATATTGCAGAAGCAATCAAAGGGTTGTCTATTCGGCGATGTTTCTTAATTCCATCATCTTTTCCAGTAAATAATAATTCTATAAATAATATAATTATTGTAAATATTGTCATGACTAGAAGAGCAGCTACTGCAAATTGTCCCCCTCCACTCATGTCGATAACAGACTTAAATTCGTTTGTACTGGATGAACCATAATGAACACCGTAGGGCATGATGTTGATACTCGCCTTATCCACTGAATCATTTAAGCTCCAAGCAGGAAGCAATAACGAAGCAATCATACAGATTAGGGCAATTCCCAAATAACCAGGTGACCGAGCGTTTGTTATAGATCGTCAAATCCCTTATCCGGTTGCGTTTGATTCGACTTAATGATTTACATTTGATAGTAATAAAAATGAAAAGGTTTGCAGGGCTAGTAGCCCTATCTTCTAGCTTTCGAGCGATTGCCCTTAAGAGGGGCACTTGGGCTTCAAGCCAATCAGGTTCGTTATCACAAATCTCCATTTGGCGACATAACATAAAGCATTGACTCTGGTTAAAAAATAGAAAGGAAATGGTTTGACGCCCAATCCTTCTTGATTAAGTTCATCATTCCAACATCTGGTTTACTCTGCTACGAGGTTCTTCACAACCTAATTTATTTCGGCTACTAATAGGAATTTTAAATCAAACCCTTACTGGAACAGAACCCGCGTTTCATTAAACAATCTCTGCTTGGGAAGAGATGCCCATGCCCACTTCTCCCTTTCTTATGAGATACTTGTAGAGCCCCACCTTCAGGTAATCGGTGATGACGAACACGATCAGCATCTCCACCCAAATGAAGATCACATATACGATGGGCAATTGTGGCAGCAGGATGCCGAAAGTCACCAGAATGGTCGCCACCGTCTGGGTCCCGATGATCGCCGCCAGCAGCTTGCGGGACGGTTTGACCGACCAGAAATGCCCTTTGGTCCTGGCAACCAATACCACAAGGTGACCTGCTATGGAGAGTTTCAGATAAATGAAGGATTGGATCGATGCTTGACCCAGGTGGAATACGTCCAGACCAAGGTAGAGCGTGAAGAACGAGACCACCACCCCTATCATTCCCAGGAAGGTTGCCACGAGAATCACTATCCTCATGTCCCACTTTTCCGGTCTAGCAGAATAGCGAACATTATCGGTAGAGATCGTCAATATCGGAAGATCGTTGAGCAGTGCCAGCAGAACGATCATGAGAGCAGTGATGGGATAGAACTGGAACACGATGATCGATAGCGTTACAAAGAATACCAAACGAATCGTTTCGCATATTCGGTAGATGGAGTAGTTGATCATCCGCTGGAAGATCTTGCGGCTCTCTACGATCGAGTCGATGATCACCGACAGACCCGGTCTCGTGAGCACGATGTCCGCTGCCGACTTCGCCGCGTCCGTCGCGCCTTCAACGGCGATGCCGGCATCGGCCTTTTTCAGTGCTGGGGCGTCGTTCACCCCGTCTCCCGTCATACCGACTATGTGCCCCTTCTTCTGCAACAGGTCCACGATACGGAACTTTGCTTCGGGGAATACCTCGGCGAATCCGTCTGCTTCCTCGACCATCTTCCCCGCCTGTTCATCCGGAGCATTGAGGAGATCTTTAGCGGACACTATGTTCGTTCCCAGACCCACTTGCTTGGAGACCTCCTTGGCGATGGCGATGTGGTCCCCGGTCACCATCTTGACCTCGACCCCCATCCGGTTCGCCTGCTTGACGGTCTCGGCGGAATCGTCGCGCGGTGGGTCCTGAAGCCCAATAACGCCCAGGAATCTCCAGCCACCATCATCTTTGCGCATCGCGCCGAGCGCGCGG
>CAVWKV010000107.1:0-6042 GCA_963755265.1 uncultured Methanomassiliicoccales archaeon
GCCCAAGATATTATGATAATCATGGATGAAAGGTCAAAAATTACCAGTTTCGATGCACATTATGTATACCATCTGGCATGGGCCTCTCAGATGATTAGGAAGACAAAACCGATAAAACACATTGATATTTCATCATCCACATATTTTCCAGCAATGATCTCAGCATTTGTGCCCTTCGAGTTCTATGAATATCAACCATCAGGCCTTAAGATCAACAATCTGTCTACAGGTAAAGCCGATCTGCTAGGACTGCCATTTCCTAACGATAGTATCGTATCTCTATCATGCATGCATGTTGTAGAACATATTGGCCTTGGAAGGTATGGCGACCCACTCGACTATGATGGAGATATTAAGGCCGCATCAGAACTTAGTCGAGTTCTGGCTCCTGATGGCAGCCTTCTATTCGTTGTTCCAGTTGGAAAGCCCCGGATAAAATTTAATGCCCACCGTATCTATGATTATGATCTTGTCACAAACATGTTCCCCGAACTGAAATTGGAAGAAACCGCATTAATATATGAAGACGGAAAGGATGGGCTACACTATAACGCATCTAAAGCCGATTTTTCAAGCCAGCAATATGGATGTGGGTGTTTTCGATTCATAAAACCTCACGATTAGATGCGGTGGTATAACACATCAACATGCCAGCCATCCCTTGATCTCTATTATTGGCCTTGGTTCAAGTTTTCTCCTGCAACTGCTGGCTTGTAAAGGTGAGGATCGAAACGTTGTGGTGAACTAAATACTAATGAAGCGAATATGGGCTTAGGGTGGGACAAGGTCTTCGCATATTTTAAAATCATCTAGGTAGAAAGCACGTTCAGGATCCTTTACAATATACAATGGCTTTTTTCCATAGAACGATGCCCACATACTAAACGTACTTGGGGGACCAATAATATAGTCACATTCTGCCAACGAATACATATCCTCTACCAGTTGACCAGTTCCATAAACAACATCCAACCCCGCCCATACTTCAGGGTCGATTCGTTCATTGGAACACACGATAAATCCTACCTTTTTGCCGGGTATCTGGTGAATGATGGCATTCATTAATTTATTATATATTGTTGTATTATAATAATATTTTCCTCCATTCCAATTGAGGTAATCTCCTAGTCGAATGTGTACCCCCACCAGTAAGTCATGGCCCGTTCGAGCCTTGTCTACTGTTTTCTTAATCTCTTCCCTTAATGACTTAATAGGGGTGAAATAATTGCATATTTCCTTTCTATTCCGTTTCAATTCCTCGCTATTTTCAAAACGCCAACCTGCGATGATGATAAATTTATGGCTACTTACGAGTTCAACGAACATTTTATCTGTGAAATTAAATAAATAATCTGGATCCAGCCATAACATCTTATGAAATGATGATTCATTGTATTCAATGAAGGCGATGATATCCACGAATTTCAAAGACATCGCCGATATCAAAGACCCGAGAAGTCTTTCAAACCTTCTCGTACTTCTAGGGCTCTTTCCTATTGATGCCATATATGGGGGTCGGTACCTTACGAAAATCTGTTTCGAAGGGCCCTCAAAGTATGTCGCATACTCCTCAAAAGCTGGGTTAAAGATACAATAATTGTTATCAATAGCATTGGCGATGAAATGAGCATACAAGAAGAGTCGGTTTCCAAGCTGGCCATATTTCTTACCGATAACGATCATTATCATCCAAATACTAAATATTATTATAAAGCTCTATATGTTGTGACTTATGGATTAATGAAGTTTCTGAATCGAATATCACAAGTTCATCGGTCTCTATCGATTCATTAGAAAGCTTGTCGGATATGAACCACATTTCAATTATAATGGTTATATAATATTTTGAGCGGTTCGAGGAGATATTTCAACGTTTTTGTTGAGAACATGTATTCATTCTCATCAATTTAATCCCGGTGGCAGACTTAGATAAGGACTATGTTGTTAAACTAATTTTCCACCGGAAATCTTTTAAGCCAGTAGAAATAGATTGAACATCGAGATTTCGTCTTAACCTTATTTTCCGATTGATAACAGTTCTACATATCAACCATTATCCGAAAAGACACTGGATCATGCTGAATGTCGTTTCAGATGATCGGTAGGCTGTTCGGATATTGGATAAGATGCTGCTCGAAGACAAGTCGGAAAAATGAAATGCAGGCCAAGGCGCAATGTTCAACTTGTTGCTAATGGCTAGAAAGGCATTGCAGGTGGAAATTTAGTTTGGCAACAAAGCCGATAAGTGATGAAATGGATTTCTATTTCTTGATATAGTCACCAATCCGATACTAATGCCAGCCCTCGTGCGGACTGTCGGTTGTGTGCCAATGCACCTAATCGTGAACAGCTTCCCGGACCTCACCATGGACGACAGGGTCTAAATCTGGCATGACCTGCCAGAGGTAGCTCTTCATAATGTTGTGCCGCCGCTCGGTCTTGCCCAGCGTCTGAGGGTGGGCGATTGACTTCATAATGCATTGGGTCATTCATTCCTGACAGAACTGGTCAATGTAGCTCTCACCTCCTTGACCGAGTAGAACTGGGCCAAACTATCGGATAGGAGCTGCTCTGGAACACCAAATGTCGAGAAGCGTTCGTTAGCAACTCGATGGTCTCATAGCCGTCGGGGGATAACATGACCTATATGATTATCGATAATTCAATGTTCAAGGAAGTGACTAGTTAGATTGAATTATTTAACTCAGTTCAATCTAATAAAAGATATATCATTCGAACTGCATGACTCGATTTTAAGAACGGTGGGATTCACGTTATTAGAGAAGCATTCATGATTGGGATGAGGGATCAGAGGAATTTCACGGTAAGAACTGAAAAGAAGTTAAAATTTAAACTTATTACTGATATGTATTGCGGTCAGAGACATCCAATTGAACACTGGGAAACGATCAGGCGGTCTGCATGAGGCCAATGGTTTCTACGCTTACCTCCTGCTATCGCGGAGACAAATATCTACCTACATTCTTGGAGCAGGTGCCCAATCAGACCGCTTTCGATCGTCTGGAGATAGTCATAGATCTCAATGCTCCTTCAAAAGATGAGCTTCGCTGTGTCAAGGAGTTCCAGGATCGTTATCCAGGACATCTAAAATATATGATTCAGGACAAAGTGGTAACATATTCGGCGTCCTGGAATAATTGTATAAAGGCGGCATCCGGTGAATACTTGGCGATATGGAACATCGACGATCTTAGGACTCCTGTTTCAATTGAGGCCCAGGCAAAGTGTCTGGATAACAATCCAGAGGTAGGGCTGGTGCACGGAAAATACATGGTCGTGCGAGAGTTCGGGTCCACCGAGGGCAGCCCCTATCGAGATAACATAAAAAATACTGAAGCACCAAGCTCAGACGCTAGCAGGCGTTTTCTGTTCGGTCCTTTCTACATGTTTCGGAAATCGCTCATAGCCAAGGCAGGATATGTAGACGAGCAGTTTCGTTCATCTGCCGATTTCGATCACACGGTAAGGTTAGCCCTTAACACAAAGTTCGCTGCAGTAAAGGATTACCTTGGTTACTATCTAAATGCAGGAATGGGCCTTTCAAGCCGCTCAGATTCACTTATCGATGTTGAAAACTTTGTCATTCGTATGCGTTACGGAATCTATGACAAGATGTGGTATCACTATCTTGCGGCATCGTCCGCATACGATTATTACAAGATTCTCAACGGAAATGAATGGATACCAGTTGGTAATTTCATAAAAGATTATAGAAAGATGTTGGAAGAGCGTTATAAGATGTACTTTGACGTTGGGTATATCCATCATATCGGTTTTAAGTCCAAAGAACGAATGTTCGGACTTGATGGGATTAAGATGCTCTTACAGAAGAGATGACGAATAGCAGCGGGCCATTTTTATCTGTATGGAAGTCAGAATCGAGACCAGGAATAAACGCGTCGGCAAGCTTGGCAAGCAAACTAAATATCTTCAATCGCCCATCGGCCATCTATCATGGTTGTCAAAGTTCTTTACGATCATCAGATCTTTTCCCTCCAGAAATGGGGGGGAATTTCTAGATATTATCTGGAACTTCTAAATAGATATCATATGGATCCCGATCTTGAAATTCATTTGGCCATTGGTGAGAGCAAGAACCGAGAGGTTAAAGGAACCGAGGTCTTCATTCGCGATGCGTTGAGACCAAACGGTCTTAGAAAAGCGATGATGGTGGCGACCTCATGGGTCACTGGGTGGGATCTGATCTACAAAACCAATATGAACATCGGTAGAAAGTTCCTGGACCAACAGAACTTCGATATCTTTCATCCAACGTACTATGATCCGTATTTCTTAGAGCATCTAGGCCGGAAATCGTTCTATCTTGAGGTCCACGATATGATCCATGAAGTATATCCAGAGTTCTTTTCCTTAACATCAAAAATCCCTGACTGGAAGGGAGAGATTCTGGATAGGGCGGACATAATCACAACCGTATCGGAGAGTACTAAGAAGGATCTCATGCTGTTCTACAATGTAGAACCGAGCAGGATTCAGGTCATACACCAGGGCTGCTCTCTTGACCCGACTAAAAGCTCACCCTCCGATTTTCCTCTCAAGTCGCCAGCTAATTATGTGCTATATGTCGGCTCGCGGACGTTGTACAAGAATTTTTATTTGTTCGCCGAGGCGATGGCCAAATTGATGAAGATTGACAAAGAACTCATTATCGTATGCGCTGGGGCGCAGCCTCTGACCGAAGAGGAGCTTAGATTCCTGGCGAGGTTGGGGATCAAGGACCGAGTTCAACATGTTATGGTAAACGATAGCATTCTATGTCAGCTCTATTCACATGCCAAGGCGTTTGTCTTTCCCTCGTTATATGAAGGGTTCGGTTTGCCGATACTGGAGGCATTCACCTGCGGATGTCCCGTGGTCTTAAGCAACGTTTCAAGTTTGCCGGAGATTGGTGGCGATGCAGCCATCTACTTTGAACCCAAGGACATTTCCTCCATGTCTGAAGCGATCGGCAAAGTAATCTATGATGAGAAGGTGCGGGCAAAGTTGATAGAGAAAGGGCGCAATCGTGTTGAGGGATTCTCATGGGATATTACCGCCAACAAGACCAAGGCCACATATCTCAGGATGATATAGAATGATTGCCCTCCTCTATTCGTTTGAACATGGAAAGCAAACGTATTCCGTTCCACTAAAAAAAGACGCATACCACGTTCATTTAAGTTAAACGAACGATCCGATTCGACGGTTACGCACACTGCCGAAAAGCTATATCTCGTAATCCCAAAAAGGCGTTCATTACATTAACCGCTATTCCAAATATCTCCGCCAGTGATTCGAAGACCCGGACGACAGTCCCTCGGAACGAGAAACATCCAGTATCTATTCGAGATATTCGTTCGACGAACTGAACCTGGATCCAGTTTATCTGAGTGTTGCAAGGATAATACAAGGACTAATAAGGCCAATCAGCATGCAGGTTTGGGAAGGAAAGAGGCATGTGTCGCAAGCGCTTCACTAAACGAACGTACCGGAGCGACATTTTGGGGTTGGTGCGACAAGTGGAATGGGATTGCATGAGGCCATAGTTATGAAAGTGATGCTTTGTCCAGCCCGTTCCGGACCTCATTTGAATCTGCTGCAGAAGCATCTGAAGGAAGAGGGGATCAAGGTCCATCAGATATCGTGGTTCGGGAAACAGTCTGCATTCAGCATGCTGGAACTCATCATGCTTAGAGCGGCGGGGTATAAAATCCTCAACCTGAATTGGATGCCGTTCAATCATTTCTGGCAGTTGCGCATGGTAAAGAGAACATGTGATGCATTTGGCATAAGGATCGTTTGGACCATCCATAATCTGGCACCTCATGAACAGCAGTTCAGTTCTCGGGAGGAGGACATCGAAGCCATGAAGTTCATGGCGGAATGGGCGAAAGCGGGGGTCGTGCACTCTGAGCGTACGGCGTCAGATTTTAAATCAAAATATGGTGATCGATTACCGATAACGGTAATCCCGCTGGCCAATTATTCTGAAGTGATCGACCTTTCCGATCCATTTACGTC
>CAVWKV010000108.1:0-3091 GCA_963755265.1 uncultured Methanomassiliicoccales archaeon
GACCGTTCGTCCTCGAGATCGCCGAACCGAAAAGAAGGGACATCGACCTGGCCAAAATGCAGCAGCTCATCGCCGAATCGGGCGCTGGGCTGGCGGACGCCGTCGACCTGCGCTTCTCTACCAGGGAAGAGGTTCGCAGGGTCAAGATGGATGACCCAGAGAAGGTGTACCTCGCTCATGTTGCCGTCCACGGCAAAGTTAATAAGGAAAAAGTAAATGAGGTTGTTCACACGTTCAAACACAGGCGCATTAGCCAGCAGACTCCCGTTAGGGTCGTCCACAGAAGAGCGGACCTCGACCGGGAAAGGGAGATCATAGATGCCGCCGTCGAATCCTTCGACGATGACGTTCTTGTGCTCCGTCTGCGCACGCAATCCGGGACCTACGTGAAAGAGCTGGTCTCCGGAGATAACGGCAGGACCAAACCGAACCTCTCGGAGGAACTCGGCGTACCCTGCGAGGTTACCGCGCTGGATGTGGTTGAAATAATCGATATCACTGAGGTGTAATACATGGTTAGACCGTCACACGGACTTAGGCGAAGGGGCAGGAACATCCTAAGGAAGACCCCGAGGAACAGGGGACTATCCCCGATCACCCACGAATTCCAAGAGTTCGAGAGCGGAGAGAAGGCCAACATCTTCATCGACTCGAACATCCACCATGGCGCGCCGCACCTCCGGTTCCACGGAAAGACCGGAACCGTAGTCGGACCCCAGGGAAGGGCATTCGTGCTCCAGGTGAAGGATGGCGACAAGGTTAAGATCGTCATCTGCAGGCCAGAGCACCTCAGAAAGGTCAACTAAGGACGTGACCTTGATGCCCGAAGAGCGCTACATCGCTCTTGCCGAAGTCAAGGAGTACTTAGAGCAAGAGAGTAAGGGGCGGGACTTCACGCCTGAGCAGAGGATATCGTATGATCACGCTTCCAAGATCACCAAACTGACCGGGGCCAAGGCTCGAGAACTCATTGACGATTTGAAGGCGATTTCATTTGTACCGGACACCGTCGCGGTCAAGATCGCTGATATCGTCCCGACCCATCCAGAGGATGTCCGAGTTCTTTTCGCTAAGGAAAGGATAGTGCTTGAGAAGAAACAGATCGAGCAGATTCTTAAATTAGTGGAAAAGTATCTATGATGTTGGTGTGACCTTTGGAAGACTACGCGCACATACTCGACTATCTACCCCAGGGACTCCCTTCCGAAAAGGGATTCGCTCGGGAACCGCTCGCATACGCAATAGGTAGCCAGGAGTTCAAGTTATTCGAACTTGTGCCGAAGCCTAACGTCATCATCAACATGGGCGAGAGGGTCTATATCGGAAAGGAAGGCGAGAAGCGCGACAAGATCCTCCACGTCAAGAGGCGCGTATCCTATGAGGAGCTCACAGGAGGCGCCCAGAGCGAACTTCCGTTCGTGGTCCTAGAGATCGTCAAGTTGGAAGAGGGCCGTTTCGTCAACTTCTTCAACGAGGCTCAGCCAATAACCACCCGTTACCACATGCTCGAACTACTGCCCGGCCTGGGCAAGAAGACCATGTGGGCAATTCTCGAGGAGAGGAAAAAGGGCAAGTTCAAGGACTTCGTGGAGCTCTCTACCAGGGTGCCGTCGCTGAAGCACCCAGAGAAGGTCGTGGCAAAGCGAATCGAGATGGAGCTCTCCAACCCGGGAGAGAAATACCACCTCTTCGTGTCGAAGTGATCCGGTGCGCCCGACCGAGGTCAAGGCTATCCTGGCCCAGATCGGCGTCAGTCCCACCAAAGCGAAGGGCCAGAACTTCTTGGTCGACGACGCCGTTGCCGACCATGAGGTAGACTGTCTCCAGATCTCGCCGGAAGACACTGTGCTGGAAGTTGGGCCGGGTCTGGGCGTCCTCACATCAAAGCTGGTTCTGAAGGCCAGCAAGGTGATCACCATTGAGCTGGACCATGCCATCGCCGGATATGTCAGGTCCGAGTTCGGGCAAGCGGAGCTGATCGAGGCCGACGCGTTGGATATTGAGTGGCCAAGTTTCGACCGATTCATATCCAATATTCCCTACAGCATCTCCTCACCTTTGATATTCAAGCTCCTAGACCATGACTTCAAGACGGCGGTCATCATGGTCCAGAAGGAGTTCGCCGACCGGATGGTGGCCAAGGCGGACACCGATGACTATTCCCGACTATCGGTCAGCGTATATTACCGGGCCAAGGCGGAAATGATGGAGAAGGTCGGTCGGAACAGGTTCTGGCCCGAGCCGGAAAGCAATACGATGTAGTCGAGAAGAAGAAGAAGAAGAAGAAGATTACGTATTGCTCGTTGATGTCATAGTCTTCGACGAAGACGAACTTATCGGCGAAGCGGGGATTGCGCATCAATTCGGCAATCTGCTGCAGAACTTTCTTGCCGGGTTCGTTGTGGGGATGGGCTTTGCTGTCGAAGACGCATCTGCACGGGGCGTTTGGGATCGTTGACCATGGAGGCCAGGCTCTCGATGTCGCTGAGAATCAGGTTGGCGCGCTTGTAGGTGGCGAAACGGCGGGCGAATCCGATGGTGAGAGCGTCTGGACTGAGAACGCTGGTGAGTCTCTGCAAGCTTTCGCGGGATTCGGAGCGGCGGCGCGCTTGCTCGACAGCGCGGCGGCGGACGAACTCGAGAAGCTGGGATTTGAGGCTGAGGTGAGTCTCCCAGAGTTCGCCGCTGGCCGGCTGCCGCTCCGACATGCAAGTGATGCCTTACCAGCGTCCTCTGGTGGAGAGCGATTTCTACGCCGAGGAGCGCTCGGAACGGCCCATCATTCCGGGCACAGTCGCGCGCGGACATCTGAACGCTGACACATATTTCTATACCGGCAAGATTGGCGCCGACGATGGCGAGTGAGATATGCCGTTCCCAGTCACGGCCGAGGTTCTGCAGCGCGGTCAACAGCGCTTCAACATTTATTGCTCGCCGTGCCATTCCGAACTCGGCGACGGCAACGGAATGATCGTGCAGCGTGGCTACAAGCGTCCGCCGTCGTATCACACCGATCGCCTGCGCCGGGCGCCGATCGGTTACTTCTTCGACGTATAAGCACACCAACTGAACGAAGTAGCGACAATAAAAA
>CAVWKV010000109.1:0-3256 GCA_963755265.1 uncultured Methanomassiliicoccales archaeon
GGATTACGATATTTGAAACGAATCTAGAAAGAATGAATCAAGCATTTCATTAGAATTGGAGGATCTGCCACAAGATGTACGTTATGAGTTCGAAAATTAAAATGCCATATAATGTTGACAATACATCACTTATTCTCGTTTTTATATGTGGCCAATCGATTAATCCCGCCTTTGAAATGGCACCTCATGGAAATAGAAACGGGGGTGGACCAAGATGAAGCTGAAGAGTATTTCCACCAGGCGATGAGGCTCGGTAAAGGCGGCGACTTAAAAGGAGCGTTGTTGCAACTCATTGGTTCAATAAGTATTGACCCCGACAAGGCACTCGATCATTATTGTTTGGCAATGGCTTTAGATTATTTTGGCGATACTGCAGGGGCAACACACCAATTAGAAGAGGCTCTAAGGATCGACCCCGATCTTTCCGAGGCTCATTACCACCTGGCAATAATTTTACACGAGTCTGGTGATATGAAAGGGGCGTTGTCGCATCTAGTCATATCAATTAATCTGGACCCTGACAATGTTCCGACTTACCAGGAAATAGCAAAAGTATTGGTCGATCTCGGCGATTATGTTGGAGCCATAGGTCGTTTGGAACAAGCAATTAGGATCGATCCTGACAGTTTCAGGGCTCACCTTGATCTGGGTCGCATATTATTGAACACAGATAATATTGAGGGGGCGAAGTTACATCTCATGGAATCATTAAGAATTGAACCTGAGAGTGCCTGGGCCCGTTATAATCTGGCATTTGCGTTAAGAGGTCTTGGCGATCGAGATGGAGCGAAACTGCATCTCACAAAATCGTTAGGAATCGACCCAGACCACTCCTGGGCAGATACAAATGTCTGAGTGGTAATTGATGACGATTTGATATGGTGATCAATAAATGAAACCTATAACGAAGACCCGTCTGGCATATAATTTCGATCTAATGCTGGGTTGCGGTGAACGACTAACTATCGTCTGCCCATGCTGTTGACACGGAACAGGGAGAATAATGTTCAGACTATTCCTGTTCGACATGGACGGCGTACTTCTTCAGCACAAGTCCTCATGGCGATATTGCCAGGAAGCTATCGGCTGCGATTGTAAGTGGTTCTACGAACAGGTCGAAGGTGATCTTCTCTATGATAATTACCTGAACGATCTGGTTCTGGAGAAGATGGCAAGTCAAGGTTTCACAAAAGACAGGCTCCTAGAACTGGCCCGTAATGCGCCTCAGATGAAAGGAATTAGAGAAGTCATGACAGTTGTGCAGGCTCATCAAGGCTTAGCAGTCATCATATCCGGCGGTATCGGGGCCTTCGCCCGAGAACTGTCAAACCAGTATCCATTTACAAGCTATGTGAGTAACGAGTTAAACTTTCCCAGCAATAATAAAGCCCCGATATGGGAGATCAGGTGCGGCTATCAAGATAAAGGCAAGATTGCCAGGTCCTTTCAAGCTGCTATGGGTGTTTCCAGGGAGGAGACCTTTGCAGTAGGCGATAACAGCAATGACCGCACCATGTTTGCCGAAGCTGGTCTAAGTGTTGCATTTAATGGCAACGACAAAGCCAAAGCGACAGCTATGTTCAGCGTAGATAGCATTGACCTGGCCGACATATTGCCGATCATTTATG
Organism: uncultured Methanomassiliicoccales archaeon; assembly: GCA_963755265.1. Lineage (GTDB taxonomy): Archaea > Thermoplasmatota > Thermoplasmata > Methanomassiliicoccales > UBA472 > DASXVU01. The sequence continues at coordinate 1,629 of CAVWKV010000109.1, forward strand.
AAAAGACAAGCAGAAGTACAATTTGTTCGATCTCGAATGACCTAATGGCTCAACAAAGATCGACCTCCAGAGTCTGAACTTGAATCGAAAAGGATGAATGTGACCAAAGCGTTGGATCATAAGTAAGAAAACCAGAGACGAATAAAACGATTAATATCGTCTACCCATTCTTATAAAGAAGGATCAATGTTCGCCATTATCGTTATTCGAGCTAGAATCGCAACTTTTTGAATATCCTTTGTTTCCAATCCAGTAGACGCACCACAATTTTCTGTATTCCGTTATATTTTCTTTCCCTGGAGGATATCCTTGATAGCGACTGTAGTTCTGTCGATCTCTTCAATGGTCATCGGTTTGACCAGATAATGGAGTGATCCGTCCTCCTCTATCATCGTCATGTCAGAAGGTCTTAATCCGGTCATTATAATCACAGGGGTTGTACGGAATTTCTCCTTTCTCCGTATCGCTGAAACGACACTGAGCCCGCTGGCTTGTGGAATATTGAGGTCGAGAATGAACAGGTCGAAGTCATCGTCGGAATGAATACGGTCAAGGGCTTTCTTTCCGTCATTGATCCAGATCAGCTCGTGCTCAATGCCAGAATCCTTGAGGATCTCTTCAACTAACCGTGCATCGGCATTGTTGTCCTCCACGAGCAGTATTCGCACTATGGGAATCACGTCTTTCGACCGTTGTTGAAACGGGTTACTGATGGTTGAACATTTCCCTTGATGTTCCTTATTAATGTATGAGGATTGTCTTTCAGATCGATAATTGGCCAAGCTTGAAAGTGGAAAAGAACAGAAAGAAAAGAAAAAAGGTTGACGGGGGTTAATTTCCAGATGGCTATTTCCCCTGCATTTCGATCTTTGATGACTCCGCCAATTTGGCTTCTTCCCGGTCTGCTATCTTTTGATTTTCGTGCTGTGAGTAGATCCACAAAGGGAAGAACACAGCCAGCACTCCGAATCCCACGACGGTAGGCAGCAGTCCGTACTCGAAGTTGTTGATGTATATTGCCCCGATGATAAGGAATGGGACCTGTAATATCGCCAAAGCAGCTGCCACATAGATCCAGCCCCTGGGGGCCTTGTTCCGCCGAAAATCGCTCACAATAGACATGGGTCTTCAGCCCACTGTAAAAAGATTCACTAGCATGACCTCACTCCCCCACCGCCGCCGTCCTCGGTGAAATCGGCCTCCCCGTCCCGATCCGCGAGCTCGCCTCGCGCCGCTGGGACACCATCATCGTCGGCGCCGGCCACAACGGTCTCGCCTGCGCCGCTTATCTCGCTCGCTCCGGTCAGCGCGTGCTCGTCATCGAGAGCCGCGCCCGCGTCGGCGGCGCCTGCACCATCGAAGAACCCTTCCCCGGCGTCCGCATGTCCCCCTGCGCCTACCTCGCCGGCCTCCTCCACCCGCTCGTCATCGAAGAGCTCGACCTGCCCCGCCGCGGCTACCAGTGGACCCCTGCCGTCAACGGCCTCTTCGTCCCCTTCCTCGCCGACTCCGGTAGGCGGCTCCAGCATCCAGCTCTGGGACGACGACGACCGCTGCGCCGCTGAAGTCCAGCGCTCTCCCCGAAAGACGTGCCCGGATGGTGCGCCATGAAATACGTGCTCAACCGT
>CAVWKV010000110.1:0-13570 GCA_963755265.1 uncultured Methanomassiliicoccales archaeon
TCAAAGAACCACTTACGCGGGTTCGGGATGTCGAAGATATCACCCGATGAACAGACTCCTTCTCGTCTCCATCTGTTTAGCGCGATATTATCGTGTTATCTTGAACAATAGTTAATAGAATTCGTAACAATAGTTGAGTATTTCTATACTATGTTCCATTCAATAATTAGATATGAATAGAAAATGTGTCCCAATTATGCCTCTATTTTTCTTGACCTCTATTCGGAATATTGCTGGCTTTTATTATTCTGGAAATGGCTGCCTGCTCGTTCCGGACTTCTGCGTTTTCAAAATATTATCTGGCATTAAGTAGGAACATATTTGCAGACAGCTTTCGAACAAGCGCCTAGAGGAATCAATCACACAAAAACATATTCCAAAAGTACTCCGATTATTCTTTTGAGGGTGATTCCGGACTAGGCAAATTTCAAGTCCCCTCCATTTTTCATCTGGCCCATATTTTGCTCAATACTAAATCTGAAATGATTCTTGATTATCAGAATCAATATATTATTGTATAAAAATCAATTATAGTTGTCAGATAATAGTATATAAAGAAGGAAATTTAGAAATAAATCACAATTAATAATTGCCAGCATCATAATAATTATAGAGATTTCAGTACTTTTTTGAGACATTATTATTCACTCGATTGATTAATGAATTTATTGGATTAACAATTGATTTATATACCGGAAAAAAGAATCCCCCGCCTCGGAGGAGACCCTAAGATCCTCGATTGGGATTTTAGGATATCTGAGGTGTATAAAATGATAGACCTAAGTAGTGTAAACTACGACCAAATCTTCAAGCGCTACGACATACTCGTAGAGGCTAAAGAGAAGCCAGAAGACATAGCCGCAAAGATTCTCCCTAAGGACGCTTTGCTGAAGAAAGTCGCCGAAGATGTTGTATTCATGAAATACAAGGATGTCGAGGCTGATGCAAAGGCCGCACTGGCCAAGCACACTCCAGAAGTCCTGGTTGAGCAGGGACTCCTGAAGGGAATGGATGTCGTCAGCGAACTGTACGGAAGGGGTATCTATTACCTGCCGCACGTCATGGTCGCTGCAGACGCATTCGACAAGGGCATCAAGGTCGCTGAGAAGGCAATGAAGGGCGAAAGGGTCATGAAAGGCCACGTCGTCATGATGGTCGCCGAGGGTGACCCGCACGACATTGGCAAAAACATCGCCGCTGTCATGCTGAGGTCCAACGGATACGGTGTCACTGACATGGGCCGGGATGTACCGGTCGATGATGTAGTGAAGACCTGCCTGGAAGTCAAACCTCAACTCGTCACTGGAACCGCATTGATGACAACCACCATGTCCGCATTCCCGAAGGTAGCCCAGAGGCTTGTCGAGAATGGTATGGAGATCCCGTTTATCTGCGCCGGCGGTGCAGTTAACAGGTCGTTCGTGGAGTCATACCCGCTCGGTATCTATGCCCACGCGGCCGCGCAAGGCCCGGGCATTGCCGACAAGGCCATCGCAGGCTGGGACTGGAAGAAGATCAGGTCCAAGTGGGACGACATCACATCGGGGAAGGCATAAATTAGGAGGTGGAAAAAATGGCAGTTAAGAGATTCACAAAGATGGAAGTCAAGAGCGCAGACGACCTCGTCTTCGGTGACGCGAAATACCCGGTATCATACGGTCTCGGAATGAAGGCCGGTGCGGGGTTCGTCGTGCCAGAGATCAACTTCGCCCCGAGACCCGGTGCTGAGAAGAACCCGGACTCCCTAAGGCGCGAGTACGTCGACTATATCACCAAGGACATCATGGACAGGGCAGTGACCCTCGGTTTCCCAGCGGTTCAGCTGGAGAACGAGTGGATCTACCAGCTCGGTAACGACCCGGAAAAGTTTGCCAAGCCGGTCGTTTCGGGCCAGAAAGAGCTCATGAAGAAGTACCACGATGAGTACGGCGTTGCGACCGCAATCAGGCACACTCTCCCGGACATGAGAGAGGCCGAGAAGGGCCTGAGGGAAGGAATGGACAAGAAGTCATCCTACCCAGAGAAGGTCATCGAGTCCATCGAAGTCGCGGCCAAGAACGGCGCAGACGTCCTGTCGATCGAATCAATGGGCGGCAAGGAGATGTCCGACTACGGTATCCTGCACCAGGATATCAAAGGCTGGCTGTTCGGTATCGGCTACCTCGGCTCCCTGGATATGGAGTACATGTGGACTAACATCGTAGACATCGCCAAGAAGAACAAGGTCATCGCCGGCGGAGACACAAACTGCGCTGGTGCGAACACCTCGATGTTCATGGCCGGCGGCTACCTAGACAAGGATATCCCGAGGACCTTTGCGGCAGTTACCCGTTGCATCGCCTCCGCCAGGACACTGGTGGCAATCGAATGCGGCGCAACTGGCCCGGACAAGGACTGCGGCTATGAGGGCCCGATCCTGAAGGCAATATCCGGACGCCCCTCCGCCCAAGAAGGAAAGGGAGCCCAGGATGCCCACGCTGATCTGATGGGTAACTTGATCGCTTCGACCTGCGACCTGTGGAGCAACGAGTCGGTTGAATACCACCCGGAGTTCGGTGGCTCATCCGTCCAGTGCTGGCTCGGAGTCATAGGATACGAGGCGGCCTTGATGAACACCGCGAAGCAGCTGAAGCAGGACAAGATCCTCAGGGACATCTACGCAGCATGCGACTCGTATAGATCCCCAGAGGCGTTCTGCCTGAGATACGACAACGCCTACAAGATCGGTGAGGCAATCGTCGCCGAGGGCAACAACATCTACCTGAGGTCGAAGGCAGCCGGTCTGAAGGCAGCCGAATTGATCGCAGAGTCCGCCAAGACCAAGAACGGCCTGAAACTCTCCAAGCACGAGAGCGACATGCTGAACAAGGTCACCGCAGACCTGAAGGCTCTGCCGGACGAGGAAGGAAAGTTCCTCGACCAGTGCCTCAAGGCCTACAAGGACGTCCAGGCGTTCAACCCGAAGAACTACGGATTGTAAGGATCCTAGGTTCGGTAAACTACTTCAGGAAACTTTTTCCCTTCTTTTTCTAGTTCATTCCCGACGGTCCTCCCACCGTTCCGGAATTGAACTCGGGGGTCCCTATCTTCCGATAGTTCCCAGGAAAGGTCGGGCCAGGCCCGTTGTGAATTAAATATTTAATACAATTGGTTATAAAAATTTTTGATTCCTTCAGGGCTCAAAATTGTCCTTGTACAAACCTCGCTAAAGCACCTATTCCAACGTTTTCCGAGAAATAAAATGGACTATAAATACAATCAAAGCGAATCCCTTCCCGCGGGACGGGTTAATGGAATCTGGTGAAAATCACGTACGAGGGGGTGTCTAAGTGCTTGACCTTAGTGATATCGATTTTGACCTGATCTTCAGGAGGTATGATATCCTAGTGGAGTCTAAGGAGAAGCCAGAGGATATCGCCGCCAAGATTCTTCCCAAGGATCCTCTTCTTAAGAAAGTTGCTGAGGATGTCGTCCTGATGCGATATAAGGACATCGAGGCCGACGTGAAGGCGGCATTGACCAAGTTCAGTCCGGAGGAGCTTGTGGACAAAGGCCTCCTCAAAGGAATGGAGGTGGTCAGCGAGCTATACGGGAGGGGCATCTACTACCTACCCCAAGTGATGGTCGCTGCCGACGCTTTCGATATCGGATTGAAGTTCGCCGAAAGGACAATGAAAGGTCAATTCCTAGGAAAGGGGAAAGTGGTCATGCACGTGGCAGAAGGCGACCCGCATGATATAGGCAAGAACATCGCAGTTGTTCTGTTCCGGTCGAATGGATTCGGCGTCATTGATATGGGAAGGGACGTGCCAGTAGAGGACGTGGTCAAAACTGTGACCAAGGTGGATGCCGATGTTCTGACAGGTACGGCTTTGATGACCGCCACCATGTCGGCGTTCCCAAAGATCGCTCAGAGGCTGGTGGAGAGGGGGATCGAGATACCATTTATCTGCGCCGGTGGAGCCGTGAACCGGAGCTATATCGAGTCATTCCCGCTAGGCATCTATGCTGAAAAGGCGGCCCAGGGACTGGTTATGGCCAACAGGGCCATCGACGGTTGGGATTGGAAGAAGATTAGGCAGAACTGGGACGATATCAAGAACGGCAGGGCATGAACTCTCGACCCAAACCGCCACATCCCCAACATTCAAAACATCTGAATGAACGAGAAAAAGCGCCAAATTCAATATATTCGGATATGCTCTTCTCCGCAGACAGAAATCCGGCCTAACTGACCCACATAGGGTAGATTTAGTCATATACGAATCTTAACAATTACTAACATTATATATCGTACAGGCTGGTCCGGAATTGGAGAGAGAAAGATGCTCTACAACAACGTGCTTGAGACCATCGGCAGAACGCCGATAGTGCGTTTGAACAAGATCGCGCCAGAAGGAGCAGCGACAATTTATGCCAAACTTGAATCGTTCAACCCGATGCATTCGGTTAAGGATCGAATCGCCCTGGCCATGATTGAGGATGCAGAGAGGAGAGGGATCCTCGTGCCAGGGAAGAAGGTCGTTGTGGAACCTACCTCGGGCAACACCGGAGTGGGGCTGGCGATGGTCTGCGCGGCCAAGGGCTACGAGCTGGTTCTGACCATGCCAGAGACCTTTTCCGTGGAACGCCGGAAGCTGTTGGCGGCGTTGGGCGCTAAGTTGGTCCTTACCCCAGGTCCAGAGGGAATGCCGGGAGCGGTAAGCAGGGCTAAGGAGATGTGCGAGAGTGACCCCAGGAACTTCATACCCCTGCAATTCGACAATCCGGCGAACCCGAAGATCCACGCCGATACCACAGCTAAGGAGATACTGACGGACATTCCTAACCTGGACGCGTTCGTCTCCGGTGTGGGGACCGGGGGAACAGTCACCGGAGTGGGCAAATACCTCAAGTCCAAGGGACTGAAGACCATCATCGTGGCGGTGGAGCCATCGGGATCGCCTGTGCTGTCCGGGGGAAAGAGAGGTCCTCACAAGATACAGGGGATCGGTGCGGGGTTCATTCCTAGCGTGCTCGACCTGAAGGTTGTCGATCGCATCATTCAGATCAGCGACAATGATGCCACAGAGTACACTCGTCTCTTGGCCAAGAAGGAAGGCATATTGACGGGGATATCATCCGGTGCTGCATTGGCCGCCGCGGTCCAGGTGGCAAAGGAACTGGGTAAAGGAAAGAAGGTCCTGTTCATCGCCCCGGATACGGGAGAGAGATACCTTAGCACAGACCTGTTCGGCCCGACCCAATAACTAAATGGGCCGGTCAGTGACCGTTCCCATCCTTCCTTTTTTCCATTTTAATATCAGTTCTTGGCATGCACGTCATGGCTATTCTGATCGCCGATTCGAAATCCTTCATCCGGTATGGTTTTGGCATAACATATCTGAACCATAATCGAGGTAGTCGCTCATCACCGGGTCGTTGGAATATCCGCTGGAAACAATGACCTTGGCTTTCAGGTCGATTTTCAAGACCTCGATGATAGCCTCCTTTCCTCCCATGCCATTTGGAATGGTCAAGTCCATGATCACAAGATAATAGGGGTCCCCAGAGGCCTATGCCTCCGCGGAAAGTTCTAACTCCTCCTCGCCTCCGTACACGCTGTCGCAGGAATGGCCGAACGTTATCAGCATTTCCGATGCCATCTCCGGATCATTTCCTTATTACGCACGCTTCTAGAAGCTCATTGCGAGGCAAGTAATGGTATCAACTTTGATATGAACAGAACAGGTGCTTAGGAGAATGATTGAAGGTTGGCCATAATGGTTCATATGCTGCGTCCGGTTCCAGTGCATCCCGTGCCAGATATTCGGATGTGAGCAAAGATATTTGAGCCAAGAACTGTTTCAAGCAACGGTCATGAGCTGGAAGGACTCTGTCAATACCGTTCTGGAACGAGATCCCGCCGCCAAATCGTTCAAGGAGGCACTGCTGTTCAGCCCAGGGCTACACGCGATCCTGCTCCAGAAGATTTCTCATCGGCAATACCTGAAAGGCAACTTCCTTCTCGCCAGGGCGATCAATTACTTTGGTCGTTTCCTCACTGGGGCGGACATTCATCCCGGGGCGACGATCGGTAAGGGTTTCTTCATCGATCATGCCACTGGAGTGGTCATCGGTGAGACCACCATCATCGGGGAAAACGTGTCCATGTTCCAGGGCGTGACCTTAGGGGGCGTGAGTACTATCAAAGCAAAGCGTCATCCCACGATCGGCAACAACGTTACGATCGGTGCCGGGGCCATCGTTCTCGGTGATATCAATATCGGCGACTGCGTCAAGATCGGTGCCGGTTCGGTCGTCACCAAGGACGTGCCACCGAATTGCACGGTCGTCGGCGTACCCGGTCGTGTGGTCAAGAGGGAGGGTGTGCCGGTGGTCAAGACCGATCTGCGGCAGGACGAACTCCCTGACCCCCTGCGCGATGCCATCACTAATATCACGGATAAGTTATCGGAAATGGACCGGCGTCTAGCCCTATTAGAAGAGCAGCTAAAAAAGCCCAAATAACATTAGCTGCATGTCACGCGCGGCGATGAAATGGGGCTGTCATTATACAACACGTTGACCAAGCAGGTCGAGGAGTTCGTACCCATCGATGACCGGAAGGTCAGGATGTACGTCTGCGGTGTCACCGTCTATGATGACATACACATGGGGCATGCCCGATCCATCATAGTTTTTGACATGATCGCCCGGTATCTCAAGTTCAAGGGATACGGGGTCACTCTGGTCACCAATTTCACGGACGTGGACGACAAGATCATCAACCGCGCTAATGAGATCCATATGAAACCGCTCGAGCTGTCGGCGATGTACATCGAGAAATATTTCCAGGACATCGAGAAGCTGGGAGTGAAGAAGGCCGATATCTACCCGAAGGCGAGCGAGTGCATCCCAGAGATTATTGCCATGGTCAAACGCATTATCGACAACGGTTTCGGTTATGTGACCGAGGATGGCAGTGTCTACTTTTCTGTCGACAAGGTCGTCGACTACGGAAGGCTGTCCGGGAACAAGCCTGAGGAGATGATATCCGGCGCCAGGGTCTCCGTGGACGACATCAAGCGTAACCCGATGGACTTCTGCCTGTGGAAGGCTGCGAAACCTGGCGAGGTCTCCTGGAGGTCACCCTGGGGTGATGGCCGTCCGGGTTGGCACATCGAGTGCAGCGCAATGTGCCTCAAGTACCTAGGCGAGACCATCGATATTCATGGAGGCGGCAATGACTTGATATTCCCGCACCATGAAAACGAGATCCTGCAGTCAGAATCCGTTACCGGCAAACCGCTGGCCAAGTATTGGGTACACAACGGCATGCTCCAGGTCCAGGATTCCAAGATGGCGAAATCGATGAAGAACTTTTTCACCGTCAAGGACATCGCCTCACACTACAAGACCCAGGAGATCCGGTTTTATCTTCTCAACACCCATTATCGTGGGCCGCTCAACTACAGCGAGACCGCGCTCAACGAGGCGGCCTCCAGCCTAAAACGTATCCATAACACCTTTACCGAGTTGAAGGAATATGCACCGACCGCCACTGGCAACTATGACGCGGAGGACCTGGTGCAAAAGACCAGGAAGGAGTTCATCGAGCAGATGGATGATGATTTCAACACTCGAGGGGCAATAGCGGCAATGTTCGAGGCCGCCCGAGAATCGAACAAGCTCATGGACCAAGAAATGCTATCCAGGAAAGGGGCGGAAGACGTCATCTTGCTCTTCGAGGAACTGGATAAGATCCTCGGCATCTTGCCTCAAACGGAGAAGAAAGCCGACCGTCTTGACGAGGTTATGCAGATATTAATCGAAGTGCGCAAGGAGCTGAGAAAGCGCAAGGCTTACGACCTGGCAGACCTCATCAGGAACCAACTGGCCGAGAAGGGCATAGTGCTCGAGGACACGGCGGAGGGTGTGAAATGGAAGCAGACCTGAGCGTCGCGATGAAGAAAGCAATCCTCATTACGGGAGGCCAGCTCAAGATACCGCAGGACATGTTCCTGCCGTTCATGCCCAGCCGATCCACCGCCGGCCCTGGGGCTGGTTCTACTTCGATCGTCATCGCATTTGAGGGAGCACGCTGTAAGAAGGCCATTAATCGAGTGAGCGGGGAGTTCGAACTCGTTCCCAAAGAGGGCGGTTACAGGATCCTTCGCAAGGGACAGCCATTCCTTGAGGACGTGCAGATAGAGCCCACACTGGCGCACGCACCGGAACAGGCATTCTTCAACTTGGCACAGGATTGCATATACGACTGCAAATTCTGTGCGTCCCGAAAGCTGGACAAGCGAATTACCAAGAACCTATCCCCGGAACGCATAGTCCAGATGGCAATCGATGCGTCGAAAAGGCACGGGTTCAAGGCAGTCGCCTTCACCAGTGCGGTAGTCGACTCACCAGAGAAGACCGTGGAGCGTATGCTTTTTGTCGTCCGCGAAACAAGGAAAGCGTTGCCGGACGTGCCAATCGGCGTGGAGCCATATATCTCAAAGCTCAGCGATGTGGACGCGTTCAAGGCGGCTGGTGCTGACGAAATTAAGTTGAACATCGAGACCTTCGACCCAATGCGTTTCGCCAAAGTGTGCGGAAAATTGCACTATGATTTTATCCTTGAAGCACTGGACTATGCTGTCGAGGTCTTTGGCAAGGGTAAGGTAACGACGAACCTTCTTGTCGGACTGGGAGAGTCTGACCAGAACCTGCTCGACGGCGTGAGGTACTTTGCTGAGAGAGGCATCGTGGCGACTTTGCGTCCGCTTAGGATAAACGACCTGAACCGCGAGGCGCTGACCGATACGCTCGGCCCGCTGGAACCGGTCACGGCAGAAAGGATCGTGGACCTGGCTACGAAGGCAAAGATGATCATGGAGGAGAACGGGATCACATCCAAGACCTATCACACGATGTGCCATGAGTGCGGGTGCTGCGACATTGTGCCGTTCCGGGATCTGTGATTCCTGGCACTCACGACCGACCTTAATCCTGAGCCCTACATCACCCAAAACCTGATTAGGCAGCCGTTGGTCTATGTCCCTTCAGTGGGTATGTTCATGACCGTCTCGGAAAGACCTATGAGAACAAGGAACCGGATATACTCCAGCAGTGGGATATACGATTACTTCTCTCAGTTCCTCAGGCTCGCCAGTCGGCCATCGAAACTGGTCATGGCAGCGTTCTTCATGATATTCCTTATCGTTCCCTTATTGGGAGGACCGAGCAAAGGCTCGGCGGGCCGTCTGGAGTCGGGGGTGGTCTTTTTCGGGTTGAATCTGGTCTTCTATTTAGCGAGCGTAGCTTTATATAAGTTTAACAGAGGCCTGACCGATCGCCGCATAAGACGTTCTGGAAACGTGATCCTGACGATGATCACGGCCTCAATCTCTCTATATTCGATCTCCGCCCTGCTGACTTTTGTGGTGGGGAGCGAGGTGCTATCGGTACTGCGAGTAACGTCCTCGGCCGTCATAATCGTCCCTCTGGTGCTTGTGATCACTTTACTGGTGGAATCGGTGATTCGCCGAGGCATCGTCCAGAACGATTCTCGGGTACCGATAGGTCTGGTCTTCATGACCATACTGCTCATAATGTACACATTTGCTACCATTTACTTTGTCAACGGCCTTCTGGTCAAGACGGACATCCTGACCGGTTCTACCACCCTCCTTCCGGTCAATTTCGAGGACGCGCTGTACTTCAGCGGGTTGATATTCACTACATTGGGCTCGACGGATATCTTTCCTGTAGGAATAGGCAAGGCTGTGATGCTGTTCGAATCGGTGAGCGGATATCTGGTGTTGGGTTTCCTGACCGCGATTTTCATCCAGGCGATCATTTCTGCCAGAGGGAACAATAGACCTTAACTGGTCGAAATCAATGCATCAAACATCCCTCGGCAGTAGAGAGAATTGACTCCCGGACGGGTACGAGTCGATCCTGCTCTTCGTATCGGCATTCGTGGTCACGATATTCTGGTTATCGGTTTCCTGGTAAACAGATCACGGGTGGGTGTAGTATGCCTTGATCTTGGGGGAGACCGAATCGATGCGGACGAAACCGAAGCGTTCGAACTGGACCACCTTGTTTACCTCGAACTCCGGAATCTTCTCCGCGTAACCTTCTTTGATGGTTCCGTCCGGCATGAATACCATCGCCTGCATGGAGTCATCAGGCACCCAGTGGATGATCCTTATCTTCTCTTTCAGGATTGAGAGGTCATTCCCGATATACTTACCCGAATTGGCATCGGTCAGCTCGACGTTCCCAAGGTCTTTGAGCCTTAGCTTGCCTCTTTCCTGCGCATTTGTCAAGTCCTCACTCACGACACGCACATCGATTGGGTCGCCAACGAAAATGTGCTTCCTGACCCCCTTCTCCGGGTGGTCCGGGTGTAGCGGTGCATGCGACTCGATCTTGTCCATACCGGTTATTTTTAGCGAAGTCGGGTTCCATACGAAGAAATAACGGTTCGCCCCGTTTTGCACTATGTCCCGATTATATGCATACAAATTCTCCCAGGAGAACTCGATGTTGGCGTCCTTGATCCCGCAGTCCACCCAGAATTGCCTTATGGCGTTCGGGGATATCCCCCTCTTCTCCATCGCCCGGACCGTTCCCAGACGGACATCGTCCCATCCGGAGTATTCGCCAGTTTTGATGCCCTTACCGACGGTGGACGTCTTAAGGATCGCTTCTGGTATGGAAACGAGTCCGTAATGATGATACCAAGGCATCTTCCAGCCGAAGTAGTTGAAGATGTACTCCTGGCGCAGGGTGTTGTTCAGGTGGTCGATGCCGCGGATGACATGTGTCATGCCGAGGAAATGGTCGTCGACGGCGACGGAGAAGTTCATGGCCGGATAGACGCAGAACCTCGTTCCGACCCGAGGGTGTGCTTGTTTAACGATGCGCAGCCCGACGAAATCTCGTATGGCCGGGTTCGGGTGTTTCAGGTCAGTCTTGACCACGACGATGGCCCTTTCCTCGGCGAAATGTCCGGCGAGCATCTTGTCGAACATCTCCAGCTGCGTCTCCTTAGGAAGATCGCGGTGGGGACAGGCCTTGCCCTCCTCCTTCATCTTGCGCCAGTCGTCGGCCAGGCAGGTACATATGTAGGCCGCGTTTTTCTCAATTAGCTGCCTGGCGATGTCATAGTAAAGATCGAACCTGTCAGATTGAATAACAGTCTTGCCGACCTTGACGCCCATCCACTCCAGATCCTCGGGGATCATCTTGTAGGCGTCTGGGTCGATCTTCTCCGGGTTGGTGTCCTCTATCCGGTTGATGAAGACGCCGTTATACCGCTTACAATACTCATCGTTCAGGATGGCCACCCGTGTGTGGCCCAGATGAAGCGGACCGGATGGGCCGGGAGCAAAACGCATGACGACGTTCCCGTTCGATGCCCCGGGCAGGTCCGGGAGAACGTGGATGCGCTCAACCTTCTCCTTCTTGTTGAGCATGGACGAGTCGATCGTTTCCAGTTCTTTCCGTTGCTCGTCCACCTTCATGGCATTGACCTTGCCTACGATCTCGGAAATGAGCGGAAGTATCTCCACGACCCTGGTCCTCATCTCAGGCTGTTCCGCCAGAACCTTCCCTTGAACGGCTTTCGGGTTTGCGGAGCCGTTATGCTGGACGGCGTTCTGGAGAGCATATTTCCGAATGACGAGGTCAAGGTTTGTGTTTGACATAACATCCCGAGAATATGGGATGGTCATATTCTATCTTTCGTTGGCACGGTGTTCTGGCTGTTACAATGACATTTAGAAGGGGGAAGCAAGGCGGGTCAAGGTGACCCATGGGCGGTGCCATGAGAATTGTAGGTGATCACACGCTGTAATCTTCATAAACTCTGAATTGATACATCAAACGGGATGCACTGAAAGAGTCTTTCGGAAGAAGGTCTCTATTTCCATGATTCAACGGAATCGCAGCAATTAAGAACCATCGGCGATCCAAGTGAATCGGTGGCCAGGCATTAAACCGAGTCTGGCGGGAACCAATGTCCAATAGCGAACTGCTGATCGAGATCGGAACAATAATGCTAGTCGCACTCATCGGTGCCTCAATCGCTATCAAGGCGAAGCAGAGCGTCATCCTGGGCTACATCATTGCTGGTGCTTTGATCGGTCCGTTCATGCATATAGAGATCGGTCCGTTTGTGTACAATGGATTAGTGCACGAGTCCGATCTAATAGATCTGTTCTCGCAGCTCGGCCTGATCCTGCTCATCTTCTTTGTCGGTCTGGAGTTCTCCATTGACAAGATCAAACGGGTCAAAGGACCGGCCGTCGTCCTGTCGTTGATCGACGTTGGACTCAACCTATTCACCGGATTCCTCCTGGCCGCATGGCTGGGATGGGGCTTGGTTGATTCGATCTTCCTTGCAGCCATACTGTCGATGAGCTGTTCCGCGGTCGCCATGAAGACCCTGATCGAACTCGGCAGGCTGGAGAAGCCGGAGACAGAGTTCATGCTGGGCATGATCATCCTGGAGGAATTTATCTCCATGCTGTTCCTTACCCTGGTCGGAGGTCTTGTGATCAACCGGGACGCTTCATTCTCGCCTATCAACATGATCATGGGGATGGCGATTTTCTTCATATTCTTCGCGATCATGGCCGCGCTCGTTATCCCCTTCGTAATAAAGCGGCTGGACAAGATGAAGAGCGACGAGATGTTCGTCCTTTTTATGCTCGGGGTCATTGCCATGACTGCAGCGATCGCTGAATTCTGCGGTGTGCCGTCTCTGATTGGAGCGTTCTTCATCGGCATTACGTTCGCGGAGACTCGCATCACAAAGCGTCTGGAGAGGAAGATAGCCCCGCTGCGTGACGCCTTTGTGGCGGTCTTCTTCGTATCTTTCGGAATGTTCATCGATCCGTCCGTGTTTGGTTCGGTCTGGTCGATTATAATCATCGCGGTCTGCCTGATTATCCTAGATGAGGTCATCATCATGTCCATCACGGCGTACCTGGTTGATTTCTCTAGGAGGGAAGCGGTCTCTATCGGCGCTTGCTTTAGCGCCCGCGGCGGCGAATCTGTGATGTATGCGACCGTAGGAAGCGAGGCCGCCACTGCGACCAAGGGTGCCGAACTCTGTCCTATCGCTGGTGCGATCACCTTTGTTATGTCGGTGTTGTGTCCATTATTCATTAAAAAGAGCTACATCATCGCCGACATCGTAGCGACCAAGATGCCTCGGTACATTGCCTATGGCGGCGCGATCTTCTCCAGGACGATGGGGAAGATGATACTTCCAGGCGGCTTCAGATTGTTCAAGATGCCGAAACGTATGCTGATTACTCTAGCGGCCTATCTTGCTTCCATACTTTCGATACTTTCACTGACAGGTGTCCTCCGTCTGATCGCTTTCTTGATCTCACTTACAATATGCGTTATATCTTGGTTCGCTCTCCGTCCTGAGATCAAAAGAGTTGTAAGAAAGATCGATTACTCCAATCTAGGAGCGATATCTGGCAATGCATGCGGCATTTCACATTACATTGCCTCGGTGATTAGTCTGTCTATGATCATGTGCGTCATTGATGCATTCATTATGATCGTT
>CAVWKV010000111.1:0-15940 GCA_963755265.1 uncultured Methanomassiliicoccales archaeon
ATTATAAGCCTACGTTTATCTTAATAATTACATATAACATTTTTTAAACATTAGAATTGCATATTTTACGTTATTCGAATCGGTCTATCCGTTCTGGACCGCCATTCTTGGTTACTCCTCATTCGTCTAACTTGGTATTTACAATTTGAAATAAAGATAAATTAGGGTTTGGGAAAAGGTTTGTACTCCGAACAATCACCCTGTTTTATCTAACGCATAGTAGTAGAGTCCGGAATACATCGGGTTAAAGTAGTAACCCGTGACCCAAGTTCTTTCGACGTGGAAGCTGGTCGCCTGGTCAGTCCAGATATAATAAGCCTTCTCATACACCTGCATCGAGATATTGGAGTACATCTCCGCCCTTATCGTCGAGTTAAGTTCTGTAGTAGCACTCAATGACAGGTTGGTGAGTTCGCTGTTTACAATACCACACCTACCTGCATAGGTACTATTGATGCAGAAGAACGGATTGACGTAGTCGGACGGATCGGCATAGTCTGGAGCCCAGCCGAGGAAGAACGCTGGCAGCTGATTGGTGTCTAAAGCGCTGATGTATGTTGGCCAATCGAGCGCGTTGACGATCACCTTTATGGTTCCATTTATGTAATGATCGGCTGTCAAGGCTTCCAATCCCGATTTCAACTGGAAGCACGAAGCCTCCCTCACGAGATTGCCGTCATTGTATAATAGGGTAATCGTGAAGCCAGATTCAGCATAGCTGGTTCCAGTGCTAGGATTGATGGTTTTATTCAGGTAGTTCGCGGCAGCGACAAGATCGAAGTTGTACTTCGGAATCGAAGCGTTGTAGTCCACCATTCCGTAGGGGATTGCACCGTTTGGTTCGATTGCAGCACCACCGAGGGTGGAATTGATGTAGTTACTGTAATTGAACGCCGAAGCGAACGCCAATCTCATATTTTCGTCAGCGAAGAATGTCGCCGGGACATACTTGTTGTTCACATTGAGCGACCCGCTTGCGTTGATGTTCTCGTTCAATCCTAGGAAATCGATGTTGAATGTTGGTATTCCCTGGACTATCCTAAGGTCGCTGTTTCCGATCACATCAGTTGCGTGGTTTCTTGGGATGTACGCTGTATCAGCATCACCGCTAAACAGCAACATTTCTCGAGTACCGACATCCGAGACATACTTGATGATCACATATTCAAGCTTCGCCGGTGTCCTCCAATAGTTGGCGTTACTTTGCATAAGGATATACTGGCCAGAAGCCCAGGTCACTAACTTGTATGGTCCGGTTCCACATTCGTGAGTGGTCATCCAAGCGTTATCCTGTCCGGGGACTATTCCGCCGTGTGCCTCAACATATTTCATAGAAACGATTGAAGCTTCGGTGAAAGCCATGCAGTACAAGAATGCCGGGAATGGCTGTACTAGGTGGAAAACAACCGTGTTCGCATCCGGGGTGGAAATCGCATTATCGACTGACTGGTTACCGGTCTGGTTTACAGTGGTTAGAGAGTAATAGCCAGGTATCAGGGCCTGTCCCAGAATCCAGGCCGGACCGTTTGGATTGTTATCCATCAATAGCCTCTCGATGGAGTATTTTACATCGGCCGAAGTCATGATGTTTCCATCGTGGAATTCCACGTTCGACCTTAGGTGGAAGGTATAGTTCTTGCCGTCCGGGCTTATTCCGCCGTTTGCATAGGACGGGACTTCAGTGGCCAACATCGCGGTCAAGTTGGATGCGCTCGATCCGTTATACCATACAAGTGTCTCATACACGTTCTGGAGTATCTCCCCACCAGACGTCTCATAGTCGACGGCTGGATCAAGACTGGTGGGCTCTCCGACCGTGGCCACAACAAAGGTCTTACCTGTGGCCGCGGATGATCCCTGCGCCTGAACAACGATAGACATTATGTATAATCCACTATAACCCTTAATGTCAGTCACGCTCAGTGACACATAGTGCGTACCAATTGCGAGATTCGATGCGGTATAGTTTTTTGTCGTTGCAACCGTCACCCCATCCAGCTTCCAAACATAATTTGTAATTGCAGAAGCGTTGACAATAAAGGCCGTCCCATTCCATGTGTAGGTCCATGAGTTCGAGCCTGTCAGATTGATAGAGGTTCCAACGGGAACCACGTTCTGAGCCGTTTCAGCGGATGAGACTATCACAGGTGTAGGTGAAGATGTGTTGGATGGAGTCTCCTGCTGCGCAATCACGAGGACTTGCGTTGGGACACTCGTAACATTTTTCTTCGCGTCGAAGACCTTCAACGTTACGAGCATGGTACCGGCGGCGGCATAAACGTAGGTCATGATCGGTCCACCGTATCTAACGTTTCCATCTCCCATTGTCCATGTATAGTTAGTCAATTTGCCAGCACTTGAAGTTGCGTTGAACGTTACGTTGGCTCCCTGGTTCACTTGCGATGCCACAGTGAACGAGGCCGTCGGTTCAACGTAATTTTCCCCAGTCAAGACGAGAGCAGCAAGAACAGCGGCAACGATCAGAATGATGACAACGGCAACTACCGCTATCTTCTTCTTATTGCCACCCTTCGCGGCCTTCTCCTCTGGAAGGGGCTTGTCTCCTGAACCTTCCATATGCTTTCCTCCTTTCTCCCTATAGCAAAACAATCGGGAGATTGATTTTTGATAACAGTTTGATGCTATAAATAGCTTATTGGTTTAAGAGGCCGGTTTTTTTCCAATCCAGTATCTCAAATTAGTAAAAGTCGATTTTAATGGCATATTTAACATACAATGTTCTCATTATCAGTTGATGAATTGACTTTATGTTTCCAATAATTACAATTCTTGAGCATTATGTCAATTAGCAAGACCAAGATATTTGATTTGTGTTGTTATCATTTGAAAGAATATCAGAGATATTCTATGGTCACACCGTTTTTCGTGGCGATCTGATCGATGACCATTTCGGCCCACCTAAGCTTCTTCGCTTTGATCTTCATCGATGACCCTATCTTTGATCTCGGATGGTTAAAATCGAAACCGATCAACCTCATATTGCACACCCCGAAATGCGCTGCAAGGGCCACGGCCCTATCCCCATCGGTGAAACCCCCGAAATCATGAACGATGCCGAAAGGTGTCGATTGAGTTGTCAGCACCATGCAGCCATGGACAGAAGGAACGAATCTATTCAGCGCTGGTATGTTATCGCCATGGGCATGAACCACTAACACCGCGCCCTTACTGTTGGCCTCAAGGTCGGTTACAACGTCCCCGTCCAGGTCTGTGACCACAAGGTCCGGTACTATACCTTCTTCGAGCAGCAAGGAAGTGCCGATGCCTACAGTCAATGTCGTCCCTTCGATCAGATCGAAGACATGTTTGCCTGAGCGTGAAGGGCCGGCCACGATGGTGGCGTGTTCGCCGAACGTCTCAGTCAAACAATCACAGTCGCACAGGGTTTTACCAGATGCCAAAGTTGCCAGTAATCTGGCGGCCCTATCATCCTCTAACCTGGAATAGCCGAAATCCTTGAGTATCCGTTCATAGACCGGTTCCCAGTCCCGGAATTCCATGGACATCGCCCTCATGCTTCCGGATACTTTACTTTATCCGCTTCTTCATCTTTTTGGATGGCCTGGTTCAGGGTCGACTTCAGATTGGTGTTGATCAACCCGCTGAAACCCATGAGCAGGAATCCAGACAAAATCTCCAGGAATATTATGTTCTGGTTGATGTTAGAATATCCCAAGAAGAACAGTGACGCATCCAATGAGCCCTGTACGATGAAGCTTATGGCAAACACCGTCACTGAAATGACGAGGTATCCCCAGTATACCTTGTTTGTGGACAGGAAGTGGTTGACGAACCTCCCGGTCTCGAAAGAGAAAACCCCGAAGACCCACATCCACAGGGTGGCATTGATGAATAAGAGGATTTTCTCGATTATTCCCGCGTCCAGATTGGCATTGGCCGCCTCGATTCCGAAGAACACACCTATGAACAGACAAGATAAGGTCAGTATAGCGAACGGGATCATCTGGCTCCCGGAACGTATGGCATGACCGGTGCTGGTGAACCAGGACATCATCCGATCCGCCACCTTATAGGCATATACCAGCATGTAGACGCCAAGAACGAGAGCGATTGAACCGAAGGCCATGTCAGAGATGAGACTGATCTGTGTCGTGTTCATATAAAGCTCGACGAGCTTCGGGATCAAAGCGAATATGCCCAGGACAGCGAGCACCAGCCCGATAGGCGTGAGCACCCGCTTTCGTATCTTGTCGTCCTGCATCATTTTGAGCAGGATGTAATATGTGCCTTCAACGGTCGGAGCCTGTTTCACCCAGACGCGCCGGACCGAATCGACCTTGACACGGGAGAAGACCATTGGATAGATGAACTCGTCCTCCGCCCCATCGCTTACCAAAATGACCCTTTCCGGCTTGATGGTTTCGAGGACGTTCTCGAGTTGCGTTGCCAATGCCAAATCGGACTCGAACCCGACCTTGGGATCACCGCAAATCGTGGCTACCTCAACATCTATCCCCTTCTTGGTCATCTCGTCGTAGATGCTCAGCGCGGACAATAGCGTGTTGACATCACAGTCCTCTGGATCCTTCAGGCCCAGAGCGATGGCCGCCTCAAGGTTCTCCTCTCTGCCGATGAACGGGCTGTTCATGCCCGCTTTGACCCCGAAATCGTCGTCCCTGTCAACGTTGAGGACCAGTACCTTCATCTGATCGCATCATCCAGGTCTTCGCTATATGAAGGTTTTGCTTAATCACAAATCCAGGTAGATGAGAATAATGCTGGCTTCGTTTCCGTTCAAATTGATCAGAAAACATCTGGATTATCAGAGTCATGAGGCGATGCAAAACAAATATAACCGCGAAATGAATGTAACGGACAAATGGATAGGAAGGCCGGATATAAGGAATGTCCACGCTGCGGTCTGCGTAACAAGCCGTCGGCGCTCCAATGCGATTTTTGTGGGCTCAGATTCATCGCGGGAGAAGACTGGGATGAAAATATCCAGGCCCTGGAGAAGATGGGTGGGACCGATGAGAAGGTCCTGGTGGATGAGGATATATCCAAACGCATAGAGGCCACCATCGTAAAGCGCGAAAAGATCAACGCCTCAATAAAGGCCAAAGAGCCTGAGAAGGATGAGTTCGATTACTTCAAGAAGGAACCAGAACCAATAAAGGCCGCAGCTGCCCCGGTCGAAGCGACGCCCACCGAATTGGTCAAGGGCCCTGTCCTCGAAGCGGAACCGGAACCGCGTCCAATCGTGACTGAAGCAACCCCCCTATCTCCGGAAAGGATTGTGATCCCGGAGCAGCCGCCCGTCGAGGCAACTTCACCGGCAGAGCCTGCCCCGGAGAAGAAGGTCGTTAGGCGCGTGGTCAAGCCCACGTCGCGGGTATTCGCCACGGCAAAGGCTTCAAGGCGCAAGTCCGCTTTCGCTGCCGTCCTGTTGCTCGGTCTGGTCTGGTATCTGGTGGCCGTCATGTTCGGCGGCAGCAGTCTAGGAAGGGCGGGAGGCTGGGTATTGGTCACCATTTCGACAATGATGGTTGTAGCCGGCTCGGTGGAGTTATTCGTACCTAAAGATAGGGCCAAGATGACCCTTGTCGAAAGGCCATCGCCAGATAGCAAACCCCAAGAGGTCCTGATATGTCCGAAATGTCATGAGCTGGTCAAAGCGACCGACAAGATCTGCCCGGATTGCGGGGCGGAATTCCGAAACGAGTGAAGGTGAGACAATGATGATCACCTGGCATGGCCATTCTTGTTTTGAGATCAAGGATGGAGTCACGGTGGTCACAGACCCACACGACGGGAAGTCCATTGGCGTAAAACCACCGGTGGTCAAGGCGGACATCGTGCTCATAAGCCACGAGCACTTCGATCACAATTGCGCTCGCATAGTAAGGGGCGAGTTCAAGTGCGTCAGGGAACCTGGGCGCAGGATCGAAAAGGGTGTGGACATACGCGGGGTACCGGCCTTCCATGACGACAGCGACGGGGCGAAGAGGGGAAAAATCAACATCTTCCGGTTCGTGCTGGACGGCGTCGTGTTCTGCCACGCGGGGGATCTGGGACATATGCTTGACAAGGAGACGATCGCCGAGCTCCAGCCAATTGACGTCCTGTTCCTTCCGGTCGGTGGCGTGTTCACGATCGACGGGAAACAGGCCCGGGAACTTATTGAGGTCCTGAGGCCGAAGGTGGCAGTGCCTATGCATTTCCGCATTGGCGGGCTGTCGATGTCGATACACACGCTCAATGAGTTCCTCGAGGGATTGCCGGAGGACAAAGTGGTTCGGGTCGGCAACGAGATCGAGTTCATGCCGGACGAACTTCCTGAAGAGACCGAGTATTGGATTTTCTCGCCTTGATTCAAGAGGATGATTATTGAAAAAAGGATAGCGTGGGCGATCTCAATAGATGTCCAGCGCATCTTCGACACGGCCTAGCTCGATAGGCGTGCTCCTGAAACCGACGGCGCCCCCCTTTGAGTTCGCCACGATGCACGCCCCTACCATTCCCGAACCGTAGTTCAGTGTTCCGATGGCTGGCTTTACCTTGAGGACCGAGTGCAGCACCTCGAACTCCGCCTTCGTGGATTCGGGATGGCACAGCAGGCCCTTGTTGGTCGCTGCACACATCGAACCGACGATGTTCTGTCCGGCCACTGTGCCTGGGACTACCTCGACCTGGAGCGTATCCGCGATATCGCGGTACAGTGAAGGGTTGATGTCCGGGTTGATCAGTGCACCCTTGTCGTTGACCAGGATGTTGTTCCCGGCGGCATTGTAGCGGTCATCCAATCGGTAGACAGCCAGATGGCGGGATAGGGTCTCAATCTCGATGTCAGAGGCCATGGATGCTACGATCGCGCCATATGAGTTCATCGCCACGAGGGCGCCCATCAGGTTGGTGCTTGCGATGGTTGTCTTGATACACTTAACCTGAAGCGCCGACTCGATGTCCATGACGTAGGTCTCAGACGAGTCGTTCGGTATTAAAGAAATGTTCTCGTTGGCGCAAGTAAATACGCCAACGTATTGGTTTCCATTGTAGCTCGACAGATTTAACATGAATTTCCGAGCTTACTGATCCGGGAGGGAGACCTCTACCAGCCCATCCTCGAACTTGACCGCCTTGACAATGATCTTCGACGGTGGCTTTTGGATGCTCCGGTTCCAGATCGCTTCGTTGACTTTTGTGTCGATCCAGACGTTCTTCTCATCGGTCTTCATGTGCCTCATGATATATTCCCTGATCTCGATGATGGCACGGTTGGCCCTCTGTGTGTAGGGAACGATCTTCATTTTCCTCAATGGGATGGTGAAGACAACCTCTTTCTCGCTTTCTTCTGCCATTTTGTCCCTACTCCTTTATCTTGCTGTATCTCCAGGACCTGCGTTGCGGGTGCCGCAGGAAAGTCCTGTTCGTTCGAAGCATGACCCAGGCGGGAACCCTCCTGTTCTGGTTCAGCTTCTTCATGAGCCTAATCTTCATTGCGCATGGTTTACTGTGTGACATGTTCAAACCCTCTCAATAGTGATATCCCTCTTTTGGGGGGCTACCTTTCTCAGTATCTGCTTCAGAGTCGGTTCATCGATCTGGCGGTTGATCTGTCCCGCCTGGACCAAACGTATTAGCTGGTCCTCGACCGCGCGGGCGACGTCCGGATAGGCCATTTTTACCGTTGCGAGCCTGTCTCGGGCCTCTGGCGTAAGGATCTGCCGCATGATCGCCGCTTTTTGCTCGTCGACCTGCTTCTGTTGATCCTGGGCCATTGCCTGCTGGTCACGCTGTCTCTGCAACTCTGCCATCTTTCGCCGGCGTAGCTCCTCGAGTTCAGCGTCTTCCATCGATGTCACCCCTCACTGCTTGATACTGTCAGCCACTTCCTTGGCCACGCTGTCCAACAGCGCTTGTCCTTTCGCAGACACGATCCTTCCGTTGTTCTTGTCCTTCTGGATAAGACCGGAGGTCTCCAGCTGCATCAGGCATTTTCGTGCAATAGACCTGCTACCCTTTACTGCATGGTTTGGTCGGGAGCCACGGTCAGCAAACCCGCCATACTCGGCGGATAATCTTGAAGTCCCGATCGGTCCCTTGATATAGACCTTTCTGAGGACGGATGCTGCTCTTGTGTACCACCAATCAACTTGCAAGGGCGCCTTTTCAGTATGCCTTCCGGTCTTAACGAAGTCAGCCCACTCAGGAGGCGCGATCGTGTTGATCTCCTTGAGCTTAGTCGCTGTCTTCTCGATCAGCTTGTCGGAAGGTACGTCATATACCGTTACCATTTTTCCTACCTTCTTTGGCGAGCTTTGGCTCGATGGCCTAGACTGCGCCGTCCGCCTCTAACATGGTGGACGTATAAATAGTCTTTCACACCCGCTGGACATATGGCCAACCTTCAATTCCCGCATAGGATAAAATACGGTTTAATCCCTTTGGAGAAACGTGAGATACGTCATCGCCATGACCGGGGCGTCGGGCATCGCCTATGGGCTCAGGCTACTTGAATGCATCGAAGGAGAGAAGGTCCTAGTGCTGTCAGAGATGGGCAAACGAGTGCTGGTCGAGGAAACGGGACAGAAGATATACGATGTGGAACAGAAGGCCGGCGTAGTCTACAGCGATGACGATATGTTCGCACCTATAGCCTCAGGAAGCTACAAGCACGATGGCATGATAATCTGTCCCTGCTCCGAGTCCACCATGGGAAAGATCGCATCCGGGATCGCCGACACCTTAATCACCCGGGCCGCGGCAGTCACCATGAAGGAAGGGAGGAAGCTCATTATCGTTCCCCGGGAGACGCCGATAAGCGCCATCATGATCGAGAACGAGCTGAAACTGGCTCGTGCCGGTGCGATCATCTTGCCTGCCTCCCCGGGTTTTTACAGCATGCCGACAACGGTGGGTGAGATGGTCGATTTCGTGGTGGGCAAGATACTTGACCAATTGGGGCAGGAGAACACACTATTCCATCGATGGGGTTGAAGCTTCCATACCGTCTTTCCATATCATATGATATTGATAAGAGTGTTCATGTGAAAGAACCACAAATTGACGCGAGATCAATCCTTCTTCGGCCGATCCTTTCGGGCTATGAACTTCGGCGCATACCAGTTCCACTTCCCCATCAGTGACATCATCGCCGGGAACAGGTAGATCCGGACAAAGAAGGCATCCAAGAGTATCGCGAGCGACAGGGCGAAACCGAACTCCCTCAGCATCATGTTCTGGGATAGCATCATCGTTCCGAAGGCTGACGCCATGATGATCCCACAGGCGGTGATGATGCCACCAGTCTGCTTGACGGCATGTACGATCGCATCCTCGTCGCTTTTACCTTTGAGCATCTCCTCCCGTACGCGGGTCACCAATAGAATGTCGTAGTCCAGACCAAGCCCCAGACATACGACCAGAAGCACCATCGGTACTATCCACACCACCGATGTGCCGATGATGTACTGAAACACGAGGAAAGTTAGCGCAAGTGTCCACGAGATGCTGATCATTATCGTGAGGATAGAACGCGCCGGGACCATGATGGAACCGAGCACAAACATGAGCACCACATAAATCCCGGCGATGACCAAGACCGCGATCCCGGCAAAATCTTGCTGGGTCATGATCGAGACATCGTACATCGAGGCCGTCCCGCCTCCCACAACGACATTAGCAATCTCGCTGCTGTGCCTGTCAACGTTGTCGGCAACGTTCCTTATCGAGTCGATGCTGGCCACCGATGAGCCGGCATATGGCTCATCCTTGAACGTCACGGTCAGGAGCACGCTACTATTGTCCGTCCCGACCATGGTCCTCATGTACTGATCATAGAGGACCGCTTCGACAGATCTGTTGCCGGAAATATGCTGATAGTCGATCACTTCACCGTATGGCCGGGTCGGGCCGACGACCGATGCCACGTTCGGCAAAGACGCTATGGCCTGCGACAAGTTTTCCACGGCGTTCATTTCGATGGTATCATACCCGCCAGTCGAATTGAAGATTGATCCGGTAAGTCCCACTCCTACGTAGGTGGGTATGACCTTTCCACCTCCGAAGCCATTGGCGAGTACGTTGAGCCCTTGTTTCGCCTGCGAATCGGGCATCGATTCGATGTAATCGTAGCTGGTATGCATGGACAAAACCAGATACGTGGCCGGAACTGATATCAGCAGGGCGGCGATTACGATCGCCTTGGCGTTCTTGACAGAGAAACGGGCGCTTCGGCTGAAGTAACCATTGGTCCCATTCTCGCTCCGCTTTATGACCTTCGATGGCCAGAAGACACGGTCCCCCAGGACCATAATGATCGAGGGCAGCAGGGTGAGCGCCATCAGCAACGCCACGGAGATCCCGATCGCGAGCGTACCCATTGAACGTAGGATGTCGAGCCGTCCGAGCGATAACATGCCGAAACCGATAATGACTGTCGCTCCGCTAGTGGCGATCGCCTCTCCCGCCCATGTCACCGAGGTCTCGATCGCCTTGACCTTCTCGACACCTTTGGCCCTCTCCTCACGATAACGAGAGAGGATGAAGATGCAGTAATCGCACCCCGCTCCGAGCATCGAGGTTATCAGGAGCGTGAGGACGGTGTAATTGACCGACAGGATATAAGTCCCGATGAAATAGATCGCCGAGAACGATATTCCGAGTGCCATCCCGATGACCATTGGTGGTATCGAGGAGGAAACGAACGAACGGAAAAAGAGACCGATGAGGATGATCACCAGCAGGACCGTTACTGGATCGATGCGGGCCAGGTCCTGGTCCATAGATGTCCGTATGTCGGAGGTTATGGCGTCAGAACCGGTGACATATGCAGTGATCGGAGTTCCCGCCGTCCCATCGGAGACGATCTGCCTGATCGTTGAAACGAACTGCGTACCGCTGACCGAAGTTCCCACTTCAGAAGTGAATGATAACGAGAGCAGCATGGTGTCGTTGGCTGGAGCGTTCACGAACTCGCTGACCAACGCCGGAACAAGCAGTATGGGGAATCGGTCCAGCGTGCTGTTCCTGACGATCGAGTTCGCCAACATTTCGATCTGGCCGGTTTCATTAGGACCGAAGGAGATGACATCCCTGACAATCCAAGGTTGGGAACCGGCCTGGGCCGCGACCGTGTTTATCGTAAAATCGGACAACCGGGAATCGTTCATCCACCCATCCCACCCCAACGTCTCGTAGAGCGAGACCATCATCTGGCCGGTATCGGCCGGGAGCTGTTTGGCGGTGACGTTTACAGCGCTTGTGACCAAGGAGCGGAACTGTTGCACGTCAGGGGCGGACTGGAACGATGTCCATCCGGTATAGAACAGCACGAAGTAGCCTCTGGCCACGTCCTTCTGGGCCTGCGACAGGAACGAAATGCTTTGCTCTAGTTCCGTCTCGAATAGGCCTTCACAGAACTGGTCCCTCAGGGTGATGTTTCGATAATTGTCCAGTGTGAAATTGCTATTCACAGCGAGGGAAAGCGATCGCTCTTCGGCCGGCAGGGCGCCGAAAGCTTCAGTTTGCAGAAGTTCGGTGAACCCGCTGTCCAAGGCTGATTGCGTTCTTGATGCCGGTTCGGTTGTCAGATCCGTTTCCGTGGCTGTGGTGTTCCATGCCGAGGCGAACGAACCCATGTAGGCTAACGCCAAAGA
Source organism: uncultured Methanomassiliicoccales archaeon (assembly GCA_963755265.1). Taxonomy (GTDB): domain Archaea; phylum Thermoplasmatota; class Thermoplasmata; order Methanomassiliicoccales; family UBA472; genus DASXVU01. The sequence continues at coordinate 11,640 of CAVWKV010000111.1, forward strand.
TCTCTCGGTCGCGTCCATCGTTGTGGAATTGGCAAGCCATTCGGTGACGGACGCTAATGTCATGTTGTAGGCGGCGTTGTCCTTCCAGACCAATGACTCGGCCGGTTGGGATGCGTTCGCCTCGTTCCAATTATTGAGATAAGCAGAAGGGATGCTGAACTCGACATTCTGCATATCTGCAGTAAGGTTGTACAATGTCCAGAACGAAAGCGGGATGTCAAACACGGCATACCTCGAGACATTGGCCAGGTCGTACGCTTGTTGGTAGTTCCCTCCCAACTGCGTAAGGAACGCTGCGGAATAGGTCTCGGCCTGAGAATATATTGACATGACGTGGACGGTGATGTTCGATCCATCTGTTGCTCTGAGCTCATCACTAGCGATCTTGTTCTCCATCGCCAGGACGGTGTCCCGTGCGCTTCCGTCGATGACAGTGGGCGCGGTCAGGACGATGATCATCGAGCCCTGGTCGGTAACTGGACCGAAGCGCTCCGAGATCCACTGTTCCGCCACGGTCGAACTTAAGGATTCCCTGCCGGCGCCGGAATTGTCGTCATAGACCACCGCCTGGTTGGCTAGAGGCGCGAACGAGATGAGGGATAGGAATATGATCACCCATATTACGATAATCGCCCGGTAGTGCCGAGTGACCGCCTTGCCTAACCTACTGAAAACGCTGGCCAATCACCGCCTCCTGAGCCGAGAACCCCATTAGCCCAACACATTGAGGCGAATTGAAGGTTTCGCCTAAAGAAATGAGTGGGAGAAGCGGGCCGGCTCACTCTACAAAGATCGCCGGGCGTCTGGGCTGGGCGTGCCGTGCCTTGTTCAAAGGGTCCTCTTTGGCGGGATCGTCCGCCGAGAATACCGACACCCGGCAACCGAGCTCTGCACCGAGGAAGCCGACCACCTCTGATAGGTACGTGTACTCGTCGATGTGTGTCTCCAGCCTCTCGATCTCGGTCCTCGACCGTTTCATCAATTCCTCGGCTAGTTTACGGGTATAGTCCGGCGCTTCCTTACCGTGCTTTCGTATCTCCTCGTCGGCCATCGCCGCCTTGGTGAGCGTGGGGATCTTCAGCTCACCCTTCTTGTATAGCTCGATGGCCATGCTGTAAACCGCGAACTTCCACGCCGCAGAGGTGTACAGGATGACACGTTTCGGGGCGATCTTTGTCACCCTCAGGATATTGTTCGTGTCGTCCATGACCTCGCGCAAGTAGTCTTCAGCCATCTCCGCCGACAGGACTGAATGTGCCGCCTCCGGCTTCGGATAAAATTCGTTGGAGACAAGTGTCTTATTCCCGAGCTCGGACCATAGTTCCTCCGCCACGTGCGGGGTGATCGGCGACATCATCCGGATCCATGTGTCCAGCGCCTGGTGGACCACCTTTCCGTTTTTCCCGCCCCTCCGGGAGTACCAGCGGAAATCGTTCGGCGTTTCGAAGTATACCTCGTTGGACATGACCCTCAGGTCGTACTCTTCCATCGCCCCCGTGACCTTGCTGACCCTGGAAGCCATCCTGGACAGGAGCCATTGGTCAATGCCGGACACCTCCCCGGTCTCTGCCAACTCGGCGTTGTCGATGACGGTCCTCATTATCCTTTCTAGCCTGAGTACATAGTTCTCGATGATCTCCTCGTCCCATTCGACGTCAGCGAATGGCGAGGCTATATGGGCATAATAGAGGCGCAGCGAATCGACTCCGTACTTCTCCGCGGCGCCTGGTATTGGTTGCGCTCCACCCTTGGACTTGGATATCTTGCCGGCCTTTCCGATGACATACCAATTGACGAATATGCCCTTGGGCCACTTCTCCTTCGGCAGTATTGCGACATGGTTCATCAGGAACGCAGGGAAGTGAACGGTCATGTGCTCCTTGCCGCCAAGGTTCATGTCCAGCGGGTACCAGTAGTCGACGTCCGCGCGAATATGCTCCAGCAGTTGCGTCGGGACTTGAGTGCTCTTTCCGACGGAAGCCAGGTCACCGCGGCCCAGTATCACGTAGTCGAAGAACGCCTCGTTCATCTGCTCCGCTTTGAGCTGGCCAGAGTTCACATATTTTGATATGAGGTAATAGACCGGATACAACGTCGAGTCCGATATCGCCTCGATGATCCACTTCTCGTCGAACGGGAACCTCGTGCCCAGCCAGTTACCCTGGCGAACGCATGCCCTCTCCCGGAACCAGTCCAGCACCGGTTGCACATTGGCATAGTAGTCACCGGGCAGTATATGCATCGACCTGGCATGCTCCTTGGTCATGTCGGTGAACTTCTGGTTGCCATAGTCGATGAACCATTGGTCGGTCACCTTTTTGATCAGAACTGGCTGGCCGCAACGGCATATGACCTTCTCGGACAGATCGTAGAACAACGCCCCCTCGTTCGATGCCAGCATCTCCTGTTTCATCAATTCCTTGGCCTTCTCTACGGACATGCCGGAGAACTTCCCGCAATTCTGGTTCATCCGGCCCTGATGGAAGCCTTCCTTGTAAACGGTTTTCTTCGCTTCCTCCAGTCGCGGGTCGCCCACCTTGGTGATGCCCATCTTCTCGATTATTTCGATCGCGGGCATGGGGCCCCAGCCCTTGGTGTCGATGATAGCTATCGGCTTGATGGCCTTGACCATGGACGGTTCGAGCCCGTATTTCGTGATCATGGCGTCATTCTCCTGTATGGTCTTTAGAGCCATCCAGTCATCGGGCGCGTCTGAGGGCACGGAGACTACCAGTCCTGTACCTACGTTCGGGTCACAGAAAGTCGCTGGTAATGATGGTATCTCGCGGTGCGTCATCGGCGTCGTGCAGTTCAACCCGACCAGGTCGGCGCCGGCGATCTTGCCTATGACCTCCACGTCCTCCATCTGGTACTTCATCTTCTCGGCGGCCGGGGCGCTGACCACCCAGATCTCACCGGCGTGTTTGACCTTAACGTACTCGACGTCCGGGTTCACCCAGAAATTGGTCTGGCCGAAAACAGTCTCCGGGCGTAATGTGGCGGCGACCAGGAACATGTCCCCGACGCGGAACTTCATCAGAGTATACTCGGTGGTCTCGGCGCCTCCGCCGCACATGATGTCCGTCTCGGAAGCATCGATCGCCACCGGCCCATCGCTTATGCACGCCGGGGCAAAATAGGGTTTCTGGATCAGCAGCCCCTGCTCCTTAAGCTTGCGGAACTGCCATTGGATGAACTTACCGTAATCGGGAAAGATGGTACAAGTGAACCGTCTCCAGTCGGAAAGGAAACCGAACCGCTTCCAATATTGGTTGACGTAGACGTCATTGAAGAACTCCACTACCTTTCGCGGTTCTGTCAATTGCTCCAGCATCTCCTCTGGACAGCCGTTGCGAAGCATGTACTCGATCATATTCGGGTCTTTCTTACGGATGCGTGTGGCTAGGCCGACCGCTCCGTTGCCTGTCGCGTGCGTCCCGACCGGGAATAGCACATTGAAGCCCTGCATCCTTTTGTAGCGGGTGAACGCATCCACGTATGAGAAGCCCCGCATGTGTCCCACGTGCAAGTAACCGGTAACCCCTGGATATGCGAAAATCATCATGAACTTGGGGCGGGAATCCCTCTCCGACTCATTGATACGCTCGGAGTACCATCTTTCCTGCCACTTTGCCTCGATTTCCGACATTCGGTTGACCATTAGTGCACCCACATTGTCATTGCGAGTGCGGGTTATCGGGGTTTGGTCTAAATAGGATTTTGGTCATTTGCTAGTCTGTCACATGGGCAGTCTACGACATTATCATCCTTGCATCTGGACTTACGAACGCAATGCCGCCATAATATGACAAAATGAGACTCAGCTCAGTAATTTTATATATTTAGTATGACAATGTCATTTGAACCGTGGCGAAATGAAGGCCAATAACACTGATGGAGAACGAATAACACTGAGGCTGGAGCAAGAAGGACCTAGTGCTCATCGATAAAATACATCGAGAAGCACCCAGAAGTGTCGAAGTGGTCCCACTTGGCTAGGATCGCCATCCGCTCAAAGATAGAAGGGGATGCAGGAGCGGAGGAAGCGGTAGAATCGACACCAAAGAGGAACATGATCACGGTCGAAATCCCAAAGGCCATCTTCGAGGTCATGGAGGATAGCATAAGGCGGGGCGAATACACATCCTTCCAAACTGCGATCGAAGAGCTGGTCCGGGGGAGATTCCTGTCGAGGGAAACGAGTGCGGCGCTCAACGCAGAGGTACAACAGCGCTCCGCCAAGACCTACGACGTGATGTGACCAATAAAGAAGGTAGCACAAGGGAGCTTGTGAGAAGGGA
>CAVWKV010000112.1:0-14029 GCA_963755265.1 uncultured Methanomassiliicoccales archaeon
GGAAGCCACTGATACTCTATGTCCTAAAGGACGGAACCCTACGCTTTAGCCAGGTTCAAGTCCAGGTAAAACCTCACATCACTCAGCGGATACTCACGAAACAGCTACGAGAACTAGAAGCGGATGGACTCATCACAAGACATGTGTATCCGCAGGTTCCTCCAAAGGTCGAGTACTCCCTCACAGAAGATGGCAGATCCATCATCCCCATCCTCGACCTGCTATGTGAATGGGGTGAAGATCATATGGGTGAACGCATAAAATATTGGTGTGATGAAGAAGAGAGCAAATCCTAGCCGCATCCAACCAGCGCGATCGCCGCGTTCTCAGAGTCGATACGCGGTCCGCCGGGAAGTGCGTCAGATTCGGTCCCAACGCGTCCCAGCCTGGCGAAGGCGAGCAACGATGTTCCCGAGGCGATCACCAAAGGCTTGCCAGTGTCGACGAGCGCGTCCCCGAACGCCCTGACCGCGCGCAGGTCCGCCTCGGCCGCTCCCGCGTAGTCGCCCGCACGCATTGCTTCGTGCTTGAACGCCAAGTGGACTACGCCGTCCGCCGCGGCGGCAGCCTTCCGTAGGCTGTCGAGATCGTCGAGGGTGCCCTGCTGCACCTGGGCGCCCGCAGCCTTCAAGGCACTCGCGGCCGTGTCCGAACGGGCGAGGCCGATCACTTGATGCCCAACATCGAGCAGTTCGCGTGTAAATGCAGATCCTATATACCCCGTACCTCCGGTGATGAATACTCTCATTATTTATCTCCCCCATCAAAGAAAGATTTATCGATTTACTTCTTGGCCAGCCTCGCCCCCATCTCGAATGCTTTCTGGCAATCGATAGGGAACACTTCCTGCCGCCTTTTTGCCTTGAGCTCGGGATCGAACAAGGAAGACACGTATTTTGAGTAATCATCAAATTGGTATGTGTCGGTGACAATAAGAGTTTCCGAAGAACCGAAGATCCTGGTCATCGACATTTCATTATTCTTGAAGATCTGTTCATACCCGGCTTCCCTTAAGCGGGTATCAGGCATGCCCATCGAGTATATCCAGCCGCTCTTCAACTTCTTGGGGAAGATGATCGAGCGTTCCTTGTCATAAACAATGTAGGGAAAGATCATGCGCTCCATGAACGAGCGCATTTCGCCCGTGACGTTCCCCAAGTATATGGGCGAGCCGAGAATGATAGCATCGACCTTCGGTATCTTTTCCAGTATTGGGGTTAGCCCGTCCTTGCATGCGCACTTTCCGTAGCTTTTTCCGCCCTTTAGCTTGCAGGCGAAACAGCTAATGCATCCCTTGAAGTCCAGATCGTAGAGGTTGACGAGTTGAGTCTCGGCGCTTTCTGCTGCGGCTCCTTCGAGGGCCTTTTTCAACAACATTGTGGTGTTCCCTGTTTTTCTAGGGCTTCCATTAATTGCAAGTACTTTCATATTGCGCCTTCCTAAAGTTGTTATTCTTTATGCAATAGCTCTGACTATTGTTTTTCTATCTTCTAAAGGTGACCTATTTGAACACATCGTTCATATTGAAGTCGTTGAGGTGTCTGAATGTCTAAGAAAGATCGATTGATCGAAGCTGTCACAACCGTTCGATACCATTACAATGTCCGATATCATACCGGTTACATATGTTTTCGAATCGTTGGCCTTTACTGATCTTTTGGTATCACCCTAATGCCTTGATGATATCATCAGTGGTCTTCACGCGGCCTACGCGTCGGAAAAACCTGATCGCTCCGTTGTGCCCTTCCTCTGACCTGGATGCCATAGCGTCCTCGGCGAACACCTGCTGGAAACCATAATCGTATGCGAAACGGGCGGTGCTCTCCACACCGGCGTCCGTTGCTATACCACATAGTACGATAGTCTCGATCTTTCTTCTCCGTAGCTGGAGTTCCAGATCGGTACCGTAGAATGCCCCGACCTGATGCTTTGTGATCACTATGTCCGATGGCACTTGTCCGAGCTCAGGCACTAGATCAGACCAATCGGAGGGCATCGGTCCCGGAGGCATAGGTCTACTCTCGTCGGCGATGGGTCTGAGTGCAATCTCCGGCGTGACCACCACGCGCACAAGGAAAACCGGCATACCGTGCGCTCGGAACGCTCCCGCAAGCTTGGACGCGTTGGCGATGACCTCCTGGGAAGATCTTGGCGCGGCGTTTGGGAACCCGGCAATGCCTTTCTGCAGATCGATGACCACCAGGGCGGTGGTGTTCTTCTCGATGCTAAGTTCGGTCATGAATCGTAGGATAAGACCTGCCATATTTATTCCTGCCGATTAGTACCATATTTGACTATACTATGTCTTATAGTACAATTACGGTACTAATTAATAGTTGGTTTGCGATGTTATGATTCAGGAAGGTCGAGACATTATGAATCAAGATGAGTGGATCTTTGCTTTGGCGGATGACATGATCCAGGAATTGTCAGCGCTGCACAGATGGATCCTTAGGTCTGACGGAACCGGAATAAACACGAATTTGCCGATATTCAACGTGCTGAAGTTGGTCAAGAAGCAGGGCCCCATCTCCATGTCCGCCATCGCGCAGACGCTTTACTACTCGAAGCAAAACCTGACCCATATCGTTGACCATTTGGTGAAGGAAGGTTATGTGGAAAGGTTGCCTGACCCTTCTGACCGCAGGGTGTTGAATATCGTCATCACGGACCGGGGAAGAAAGTTCATGGCAGAGAACATAGAGGTCCTGAAGAACCGGCTGGTCGAGGACCTCTCTCATCTCAGCGAAGAGGACCTCAAGCGCCTTTCCAAGGGGATCGCAGAGGTCAAGGCAGTACTTCCAAAGATCCTGCATCCTGGATGACCAATAGCTCGTAGAAGGATCGAGAATGCGGCATTACGAACGAACGAATCAATTACGGTAGGTGATCAATACGTCAAATTCAGAGGATGCAGGGGCAGCACACAGCAATAGTAAAAATGAAGGCCAACATGGAAAGGGGACGGGATACGAATGGGTCGTCCTTTCAGTGACCACTGTGGGAGTGCTTTTGGCCTCCATTCAGGAATCGGCGCTATTGATTTCTCTCCCGGACATGATGTCCTCCCTGCACATGCAGTTCCTAACGGTGATGTGGGTCCTGCTTTCCTACCTGCTCATCATCACGGTCATGATCCCGATATTCGGCCGTCTTTCGGATATGTTCGGAAGAAAGCGACTTTACGTCATAGGTTTCGGCATGTTCACCTTGGGCTCGTTCTTGTGCAGCCTGGCCCAACCCCAGTTCAATGGTTGGGATCTCGTGGGGTATCGTATAGTCCAGGCACTTGGAGGGGCGTTGCTTCTCGCCAACAGTCCTGCCATGATCGCCGATGCATTCCATAAGGAGCGCCTTGGCTTTGGTTTGGGCATTAACCTGATAGCAGGCGCATCCGGCCTCGTTCTGGGTCCGGTTGTCGGCGGTATACTAGCGCCGTTAGGATGGCAGTGGATATTCCTCATCAATGTGCCGTTCGGTATCGCGGGAACGATCTGGGCGATCGTCCGCTTGAGGGAACCGACCAGGGTACCTAACACCCAGACATTCGATTGGGCTGGGAGTGCCACGTTCTTTGTTGGTCTATTTGCCCTCTTGCTTGCGATCTCCCTCTCTTCATTCCCTCTGGTCGGTCAAGACGTGGTCAACATCCTGTTCATCGTCGCACTGGTCGGGATCGTTGCCTTCCTTGTGATAGAATGGAGAGCAAAACACCCAATGATGGACTTTAAACTGTTCCGGAACCGGGAGTACGCGGTCGGCAATTTTACGAACTTCCTCAACGGGTTATGCCTGGGGGCGGCCACCTTCCTGCTGGTCTTCTTCTTTCAAGGTCCTTACAGGTATGATCCCCTCACCGCCGGTCTCAGTCTCATACCGATCGGGATCACGATGATGGTGGTTAGTCCGATATCAGGGAGGGTGTCAGACAAATACGGACCAAGGAACCTGACCATCCTGGGTCTTGCTTTGACAGCAACTGGCTTGTTGGGACTGGCGTTCATCGATCATTCCACTCCATACTGGCTGATCGCTGCTCTAATGGTCACGGTGGGTGCGGGCAGTGGCCTGTACTCTTCGCCGAACACAAGTTCCATAATGAACAGCGTGCCGCCGGACCGCCTAGGAACGGCATCCGCGACCAGGAACATGCTCAGGAACACGGGTTCCATGCTCAGCCTCTCCTTCGCATTCCCCCTGGTGCTTTCGGGTCTATCCACGCAAGACACACTGAACCTGTTCCTCTACGGAGGAGGTATCAGCGCACCGGCTCTGGTCGTGTTCGAGAACGGGTTACATGAGGCGTTCCTCTTGTTTTTCGTTGTCGCGCTGGTGGCGACGTTCGTCGCCATGATGCGGCCCCGGCATCAAATAGCGAGAACATGATGTGAATGGTGAAATGACCGGCAAAGGTGGGGGTTTTCTTTCGCCGAAGGCCCACCACCTTTGCAATCGTTTCACCAGTGTTTCGATATGGTCATGCGGAAGGAGTTGAGTCTTAAATCCGGTATCATAAAGATACACGATGGAAGGAAGCTCAGCCGAGACCACTAATTGCTCAAGCCAGATTATAAAATTTAAAATCCAATTATTCAAACGATTCGTAGGACCACCCCATTGTCGGCACCACTAAAATATCTCATGCAGAAGATGCGGTTGCCGCTCTTTCGATCAAGTTGACCACTGAAGAAACGGCCTGCTAGAGGATCGGTACGTACCTCATCCAGTGATCGGTATAGATGTGGATTAATGACAGAGTATGAGGCACGCATCAATACAGACCGCGGAGCTGTATGATTGCCGCGTCATGGCTGAACCTGCGTTCGCTAGGGTCAATGAAGCATACAAAACATTGTTTCTACCCGAGCCAGCTATAAACCCCGAAAAGGTTTGAATTGAATTCAAATAATAATTGTCTGGATAGAGATAGTGGTGGGCTCAGCCGGATTCGAACCGGCGACCTACGCCGTGTAAGGGCGTCGTTATAACCGCTAAACTATGAGCCCAGCGCCTATGTCAATGGAGAGAACGTATTAAAATCTAAGCGTAGGGTAAACGGAATTCACCAACAAATGGGAAAATTGGACACCTCTAGCACGTTCTGTTTCCATTCAATTCCGGCGGGTGAATTCCAGCGGTCGTTACTGTTGATCTTATAAGAAAGTCAATTGTAGATGTCCGATTTATTTCAAAGAGGCACGCACCTGATCACATGCCGTTACAGCTTCAAACCCTTCGCCGGCATGTATAACTTTTCAGAATAGAACGGGGTAAAGATTAAACGGATCCATTCTCACCCTTCTCGTTGCTTCGGGACAGTGACAGGAAAATTGATGTACTATTTCATTAAGAGCGGAAATATAAAACTCAAATAGCTCCTATTATTATCTATATCAGTCATATATTTAAATTAGTCTTGATTGTATTATCTAGTTCATACAATGTGATTATGTTCGAGATAAGTGATCTCGTGACGATTTTCAATTTCGATAGATCATCAAAAACGGCGTTGGCCTTCCTGTCGTTGGTTAATATGGGCTTATTGCTGGTGCAAGGCTATTATGTCCTTTTTCTATTGGACAAAGGCCTAACATTTTTCGATATCAGTTTGATCTACATCGCGAGTTATATCACGACAATCCTGGTGGATTTCCCGACCAGCAACATAGCGGACAAGTTTGGAAGAATGAAGGGCGCCAGGATCGGAGTGTTAGCACTGGCCCTTGGTTTTTTTATCTATGGTATGTCCTCGACACTGTTGTTCTTCCTGATCGGAGAAATAGTCTTCGGTATCGGCAACGCCTTCCTGAACGGCACATTCGAAGCTTGGTACATTGACGATATCAAGGATAGGGGCAAAGAGGAGGAAGCGGCGCCTTTCTATTCGATATTGTACGCCGTGCTCAGTATCGTAGGGATATTGGCCGGTGTCATAGCGGCCTTCTTAGTGGTGTACGGACTAAGCACACCCTTCTTTGTGGCTGCGGCCATCTCGATCATTTCAGTTGTATTTACGCTCGGTTCTTTCAAGGAGAACTACGGAAATCGAGACCTGAAATATCTGGATGTGATGAAATCCAGCATAAGGTATTTCCAATCGTTTCGTCCATTTCGATTATTTGTTATCGCCAGAATACTGGGGAACACATCTTTGATCGTGTTTTACTTTCTTTACCAACCATTCCTTGTCGGTCAGGGTTTGGATATCCCCTCGTTAGGGTTGTTCTTCGCCTTCCTGATGATCTCGACGGCTGTGGGTAGCCTGGCGGTCCCTACGATATTCAAGAAAACAGATGGTAAGGATATTGTCACGTTCGGACTAATGGCATTCGTTCCGTGTTTTATCATGCTGATGATATCTAATGTGCTCATGGTGTCGATCATCGTCCTGGGAGTTGTGGGCTTCGTTAACGGTCTCACAATGGCCAATCTTGTGTTATGGAGAAATGAGCTGATCCCTTCAGAATTGCGGGCGTCGTGCATTTCGCTTCTGTTCACATTATCTACTGTAGGGATGATTTTCACATATCTCCTGGTCGGTCTGATAGCAGACTCCGGTGAATACTGGTTTGCATTCCTTGTAGGCGCTGTTCTCGCCGCTATCTCCATCCCATTTTATTATTTTTCAAGAAAGGCGCAAGCGATGTCGTAGGCTAGACAACAAATAAAATCAAAGCAATCGGTCGTTAGGCGCGTATGAGGTCTAGTGATTATGGGCAATTCTTCTAGGAATTGCAGATTTTGAATATTAGCCACGATCTTGAGTAAGAGATAGTCCCCTATCTGGAGGACCGGTTGAGGGCAGATAGGAATCATGGTTTTACATAATTCATCGAGGCAAGCTTTTTGATAAGGCACTGCATGTTACCGATACCTGACGGGTAATCATGGCTAAAATCACAAAAGGGATGTTCAAACAGGCGCTCAAGATGCCGGAGACGAGGCCAGCACTCCGTCGCTACTTCGTGAACACGATCTTCGACACGACATTCGTCATCCTTGGAGTGATCATTGGTTCCGCCCTGTCCCCTCATCCAAATATCGATGTGGTAACGACCACGATAATAACCAGTACGGTGGCCCTTGCCATATCCACCGGTTCAAGCGTTTACGAGGCAGAGAGTCTGGAACAGAGTCGGCGTTTGGACGAGATCAGCAGGGCCATGCTGTCGTCGGTAGATGAGACCGACCTGGGTAAGACCTCCAGGGCAAGCATAACCCTGATCGCACTTGTCAACTCCTGTGCCCCGTTGCTTGCCGGAACCGTGACACTCGTCCCGTTCCTAGTTCTCCCGGAAACGGACATAGTCGCGGCAGCGGAAATATCGATCACATTGGCCATTTCCCTCCTGTTCGTGACAGGTTATTTTATGGGGCGTATGGCGAACAAGAATCCTTGGATCAAGGGGATGCGCATGGCGGTCATCGGATTGATCGCCTTCGCCATATGTTACATCATTGGGGCCAGCGTGTAACGAGGCCATTTGCCTAACAGATCCGCGGAACAGGATCACCTACCGGCGGCTCCAGTATCCTTTTTCCTCCGATCTCTGTCCTGAGCAGGACATGTTTGGTGTCCTTGGTGGCCTTTCCGATGATGGCTGCGTTCCTCCCGTCCGGCAAACTCCTCATCTTAGCCAGGATCTGCTCCGCCATGGCAGACACACAACCGACGATGACCTTTCCCTCGTTCCCGATGGTCAAAGGGTCCAATCCTAGCATCTCGCTGGCGTTCTGCACAGCATCCGAGATCGGGATGGAGTTCTCATCGAGCTCGATGCCGATCTTCGATTTGGATGACCACTCGTTAACAGTGTTAGCCAGTCCACCTCGCGTTGGATCCTTCATGCAGACTGCCCCTCCGACCTTCAAGATCTCCTCAATGAACCCGTTCAGTGGGGAGCAATCGCTCTGCACCTTGGATTCGAAACCATATCCCTCCCGGAAGGAAAGGAGCGCTATTCCATGATCTCCCATGTAACCGGACGCGATCACGACGTCCCCCTCTCGGAGGTTGTCGTCGGTTAGCCAGCAGGAGTCAACCTTCCGGTATTGCGATGCCACCTGAAGATTGCGGTCCATTTGAGGGGAGCGTTTGCCTATGGCCGAGGTGACGATGACCATCTTGTCGATCGCCCCTCTCTCCATGACCTTCGTGTCCCCAGTGACCACCGGGACGTTCGCTCTCTTCGAATAATTGCCAATGCTTTGGGTGACCTTTTCCAGTGTCTCGATCTCCAGGCCTTCCTCGAGGATCATGGCATTGGAGAGCGCTAACGGCCTTCCCCCCATCACGGCAATGTCGTTGACCGTCCCACAGACAGCGAGTGCGCCTATGTCCCCTCCAGGGAAGAACAACGGTTTCACTGTGTGCCCGTCTGTTGTGAACACAACATCATCCACAACGGCAGAATCATCGTACGATTCCAGGGGCACCACGGCCTTGCATTTGGGCAAGAATGGGGCAATGTGCTCACTTATAAGCTCCTGCATCATTTCCCCGCCCGCCCCATGGCCCATCGTGACCCGCTTCATGACTGCGCATCATGGCGGGACGGTTTAAATGTTACCTGCCCTGCTACCGCTTCGTGGTGGGATTAGGAGGGATGATCTCTCCTTAACAGGCTGTCATTTCATATCGTCGTTTTTTTATCCTAGGTATCTGCCTGAACGATCGATGCAATTAGTGACCGAACCGATCTACCAGCAAAATACGGTTCTACGACTCGGAATGAATTAATAGGAATGCAGACAGTAAGTGCTTGGGTTCAAGTATGTTTTGTCCGAAATGTGGCGCCGAGTTGCCAGACAATGCCGATTATTGCATGAAGTGCGGGACGCACATCGGGGATTCGAAGATCAATAAGGATGTTAACAGCACAAAACCGGTGCTTGCCGCTAACGGAGTAGCATCCTTGAATTGTCCCAGTTGCGGTGCGCCCATAGCACCCAAGTTCGGCGAGATGGTCATCACATGCGAGTACTGCGGTTCGGCGATAACCCTAGGGAATGAAGGATGGACCAGCATCAAAAAGCAGACAATGTTGCCTGTCAATTATCCAGATGCGGACCGGATACGCTCAAAGGTTACTGAATTGATGGACCAAGGTCTGCTGCATCGTCATCTCCAGGAAAGCTCGACATTGGAGGAATTGAACCTCAGTCTGGTCCCTTATTGGATCGTTTCAGTTTCGGCGAGAACCTCGGTAATCGCCAGCGACGTCGCCGTTGAAGCTGGTCAGATCGCTACTACCGCTGCGCTCTTCGGCCTGATGGGCGCAGGGATGGGGGGTGGGAGGGGTAGGGCGAACATTTCCGGGCCTTTAGTGGCCGGTGCAATGATGGGTTCGATGATGGGGCCGGGAAGAGGTGGCTCAAAGAAGACCTTTGAGGTCGACAATAACTATAATTTTCCTATCGTGGCCCTAAAGGGCATGACCGAGCATCAGCCCCGTGACTATCAGTTCCGACTTGAGGAGAGGACGTTCTTCGACGTGTCGAAACTCCCAAAGGGGATCAAGATACTGAATGGCGATGTTGGAGAGGAAGTTGCTAGATATCAGGCCAAGACGCTGGTGACCCAGCTGCAATCGGACAAGGCTCATGCAGAGCATCATATGATCCAGCAACTGCACACCGATGTTGACGTCTCGGAGACTGAACTCCTGCACGCTCCAATATGGTTCGCTCGATATGTTCATAAAGAAAGAAAGATAGCGCTTGTCATCGACGGAAATTCGGGCGACGTGATCAACAGCATTGGATTGTGAGAGAGATTATTTAACCAAAGGTGTAATAACGATGGCCGTCAAAAGGGCCTGTAGGGTAGCCTGGATTATCCTTTTGGCCTTCGAAGCCAAAGACTGGGGTTCGAATCCCCACAGGTCCGCCATCCCAATCATTAGAAAGAGTACTGGAAAAGGTTTAGGTCAACTACCCCTTGACTGAACTGGACTCTTGACTTACTGGCTAGCTACGGTGTTGAATCCCGGTAGCCACACTCTCATCTCATATTCTGATCTATTCTCCCATCAAATTTTTATTGGGCACCAGGGTTCTTCTTTCGCTCCTCGTTGCGATACCCACCTAAGCAATGGAAGTAAGTGGCCTCGCAATTCAATTCCGTCTTTTGTCAATGAGTATCGTACCGATGGCGGAGAGGTCGCAAATACCTGCTTATTTATCAGGTTCAGCTCCTCGAGTTTCTTAAGGGTCTCTGACAACGTTTTTGGACTGATTCCATCAAGTTCTTTTTTCAGTTCATTGAATCCCTTTTCGCCCTCGTTTCCCAAGATGGCTATGATCAGTAATGACCATTTCTTGCCGATTGCATCCAATAAGCCATAGAGTGGACAGAAGCAAACATGATCTTGGGCACAGGTCGGTTCCTTCAGAGATACCACCTGAGTTCGAAGAAACTCGAGGCTACATATAGGTTCCTAAAATATACCTGATTCACAAAATGAAGTGATAAAGCGCCTGGTCAGGGAGAAAAATGTCAACCAATATTCATGATAATTCCCGAGAGGACGATGAACATGGCTGCAGTTGCGAAACAGAGGATGAAAAGGATTGCGGATGTCACGGATGCGATGAGGAGGAAGAGATGGAACAGGCGCTCAGCCTGAGATGGTACGAATTTCCACCAATACGTAACGCTCTTCTTGCCGCTGTTCTTACTAGTCTCGTCTTCATTTCGTCATTCCTTATCAACATACCTGATTATATTAGGATCCCTGCCTACCTGGTGAGTATAATCCTTGGTGGCTATTTCTGGATCAAGGAAGGCCTGGCAAAGATAGTCTGCGAGAAGAAGGTGGGAATAAGCATCCTGATGCTCGTGGCTTTGGCCGGATGTGCGGCATTGGGAGTGTGGGAGGAGGCGGCCTTCCTGGCCTTCCTATACGGAGCAGCGGAAGGTGTGGAAGAATACACTTATGCCCGGACCAGGGGATCGATACGCGCTTTGATGGACCTTGTTCCCAAGGAAGCGACGGCCCTCAGGAACGGTAAGGAGATCAGGGTCCAGGCCACGGAGCTCAAGGTGGATGACGTCTTCCTTGTGAAGCCCGGCGAGTCCATATCCACGGACGGAACCATAACTAAGGGTACGTCCAGCATTAATGAGGCACCCGTGACTGGTGAATCAAGCCCAGTCTCCAAGAAGGAAGGCATGAAGGTCTTTGCCGGTACCCTGAACATTGATGGCGCCCTGGAAGTATGCGCCACCTCCTCCTTCGAGGACAATACCGTCTCTAAGATTATCCACATGGTGGAAGAGGCACAGGAACAGAAGGGCAGAACACAACAATTCATTGAACGTTTCGGTGATCGATACTCACCTGCAATTCTTACTGGTGGTCTCCTGCTCATGCTCGTTCCCTATCTATTTGGTTGGGATATCTCATTCTGGTTTGAGGGCGATCGTATTCCTGATCGCCGCGGCTCCTTGCGCATTGGTAATGTCCACACCAGTGGCTATTGCCTCCGGGATAGGACGTTCAGGCAGGAAGGGGGTTCTTATCAAGGGTGGGATCCACTTGGAGAACCTGGGCAAGGTCACTGCGGTGGCTTTCGATAAGACCGGGACGCTGACGAAGGGTAAGCCTTTAGTGACCGATATCGTCACGCTCAACGGAACGCAGGATGAAGTTCTCCGCCTGGCTTGTACTGTGGAAAGATGCTCGGAGCACCCACTTGCCGATGCCATAATTGAAAAAGCAGCAGGGACGAAAATCGAGGCGCTCCCGAACTCTGGATTCCAGGCTCTGGTAGGACAAGGAGCGAAGGCGATTGTGAACGGCAAAGAAATATCTGTTGGAAGTCCGGAGATGTTCAACGACCGATCAAACCTTGTAGACGGGTTGAAGGAAGCGGATAGATTGCGGTTGGAGGGAAAGACGGTCGTGTTCGTCGGTACTGAAGACCATGTCCTAGGCGTAATTGGCTTTAAGGATCAAGTGAGACCAGAGGCAAAGAAAATGATCGCTGAGCTTCGTTCTATGGGTATCATAGTGGTGATGTTGACCGGGGATAATGAGGCGACGGCACGGTCCGTTGCCAAGGATCTCGGTATCAACGAGGTCCGAGCAAACCTTAAGCCGGAGGATAAGATCGCTACCATCCGGGAACTGAAGTCCAAGTATGGTATGGTGGCCATGATAGGCGATGGGATAAACGATGCTCCAGCGCTTGCCGAATCGAGTGTTGGTATAGCGATGGGTGTGGCCGGAACAGATGCTGCCATCGAGGCTGCGGATGTGGCATTGATGGCGGATGATCTGCACAAGCTGCATTATGCGCTTCGCATAGGAAAAAAGGCCAACGTCATCAGCAAACAGAACATCGTGTTCTCCCTAGTGGTTCTGGCGATCATGATACCAATGGCCTTGTTCGGGGTGCTGACAATAGCACTTGCCATAATATTTCACGAAGCATCAGAACTGTTAGCGGTGGGCAACGGCCTTAGGACAAAGATCTAAGAAAATGGCATGGAGGTATTCATCAAACTGAACACAAATCCGAATGCTCCTATGAAAACTCTTCATGGATTTGGGTATGGCGTATCCCTGGCTAACTCCGGTGTTGAATCACTGTAGCAATACTAACCTTTACATCATATGAATTGTTTGAATTGCATGCTCGTAGGTAAAGTAACACGCAGTGTCGACTCCACCCTAGCGGCGGTCGCTTCGATCTCAGGCGTCAATCCCTCACCGAAGTCGACGTTCTTCGGTTCAATGAGCAGCAAGGCGATCCTAGCCCCGGTCAATTTCCTGACATACTCGCAGAACACCCTGAGAGGTAGAGTGTGGGTCGAGATGGTCGTGACGTTCATCACTTCCTCTGCGTCGTATAGATGGGCCGTCCCAGGTTTTAGTCCGAGGATGGCGGCGTCGATGAGAAGCACATGGGATGGTCGGATCTCCACGATCTCGTCCACGAAGCTCTCCGGCACGGTCTCACACTCTATTAGTCGCACGGCTTCTGACACGACTCCCTGCAGGTCAACGACAATTCTGACCCCGATGTAGTCATCCGAGCGGATGGCGTTACCGACCCCGGCAACTACAACGCTGCTCGCATCCTTTAGCCAGGTCCGCAGTTCGTCCTCCATGTCCCGGGTGTGCTCTTCCAATTGGTGCAACCGCCTGAATGTAATATGTGAAGGGGGAATAAGGTTAGGTGTCAGCCTAGCGAGAAACTCTGCTCAGAAGATGCTTGTCGGCGTCGTAGACCTGGACCTCCAGCGGCATCTGGCCGATCGCAAAGTGGGTGGCGCACCCAAAGCAGGGGTCATAGGCTCGGAAGGCCATCTCCACGCGGTTCAGTACGTTCTCGTTCACATTGCCACCATGGATCAGGCCTTTGGCGGCGTCGCGGACACTCATGCAGATTGCGGGGTAGTTGTTCGTGGTGGCCACGATCATATTGACTTTCTGGACGAGAGCGTCCTTGTCAAGGCGATAATGGTGGATCAGCGTCCCTCTGGCCGCTTCAACGATCCCGACCCCTTCACCCGGCTCTCCCGGCAGGTTGCGGACATGCGTGCTCGTGATCTCAGGGTCGTTCGCCAGTTCCACCGCATGCTCGGCCGCGTAGAGCAGCTCGATCACACGTGCCCAATGGAACACCAGGGTACCATGCGCCGGCTTGCCTAACGTCTTGAACATTCGTTCGTACTCGGCCTGGGCCAGGGGCGTGGACATGCCGTCAGCGGCGTTGAGCCGGCCAAGGGGACCGACCCTGTAGATACCGCTGTCAGTACCGTCCGTGAAACCTTTCCAACCAACCTTCTTCAGGTAAGGGAACTTGGAGTAGGTCCATTCCTCCGTCCTCTCACCTATGTGCTCGGCATAATCGGCCGCCCCAAATCTAGAGAACTCTTCCCCCGAAGGGTCCACCACTCGGACATCTCCATCATAGAAGTTGACCTGGTTCTTCACGTCCACCATGCCCATGTAATAGGTACGCATGTTGTAGGCGTCGCTCTTGATCATTTCCATGTACTTGGGGTTGTCCAGGACCG
>CAVWKV010000113.1:0-7638 GCA_963755265.1 uncultured Methanomassiliicoccales archaeon
GTACAATGAGTTCTCTAAAGTTCATCCGAACTCATACATCTGCTAACCCATGTCTCTGGATAGTCGAACCCCGTGACAGGATCACTTATCATGCTTCCTCTCGTTGAAGATGGTGATGATTTCGTTCAATGCCGCCACCGCGACCGGGGTGCCTCCCCTAGTCCCTTCAACAGAGATGGAAGGTACAGGCAATGTCCGCAGCATCTCCTTTGATTTGGCCGCATTGACAAAGCCGACCGCAGAGCCAATGACAAGGGCCGGCCTAACTCCCTGTTTTATTATGTCGCAGAGAACCAGCAGCGAGGACGGTGCGTTGCCGATAACGATTATCGCCCCTTCTATTTCGTCTTTCAATGCGATGATGCCAGCAGATGTCCTAGTAATGCCCCTTTCTTTGGATATGTCCTGGCCGTAGTCGAGAACGCATTTCACTGGCGAATCGTGCCCTTTCTTTTGGATTCCCACCTGTACCATTTTGATGTCCACAAAAATGGGCGCCTTGTTCTCCAGGGCTTTGAGCCCGGCCTCGATCGGCCGGTTTTCGAATCGTATCAATTTTGCCATCTCGAAGTCGCCCACCGCGATAGAGCATCTCTGTTTCACCCGGTCCTCATCGTTTGCTGAACCAACTGCGATTCGGGCCAAGGCCCGGCTTCGTGATGAGATTGAAAAACCCTCTGCTGTGTCTGCTCCGAGGTCAATATACGTACTTTCTGTCGTAGCCCCTAGGTGTGATGATTCCTCTGACATTGTCTCCCTCCCTCCATACCCTACTTTCAGAATTGCCTATGATAACCGTTGAATGCATATCGACGAAAGAGTCGTCCTCCGCCATCGCCCCAAGGTCGGTGATTTTTACTATCTCGCCTTCGCGGTAGGCATTTTTCACAATGCCGACCGGAGTATCATTCGGCAGCTTCGTCAGCGCTCTTTCGACGGTTTCCTTGAAATGTGTCTTGCGTGTCTTGCTCTTAGGGTTGTACAGCACCAACGGCACATTCATCTCCAGAGCCAGCCCGATCCTCTTTTCGATCAATGGCCACGGTGTGAGCAGGTCGCTCAGGCTGATGACCATAAAATCGCTCGACAATGGCGAACCGAGCCTGGAAGCGGCAGCTGTTGCGGCAGTGACCCCGGCGATGACCTCGTATGGAATCTCGACCTTATTCCGTTCCATAACCTCCAGGACGATGCTGGCCATACCGTAAACGCCAGCGTCCCCACCACTCACCAGGGACACTTTGTGCTCCTTTGCAAGGTCCACGGCTTTCTTCGCCCGGTCGACCTCCTTGCCCATCGAGCTCATGATCACATTCTTCCCCTCTAGATTACCTTCCAGCAGGTCTACGTACATTCGGTTGCCGATGACATATTCCGATTCCCGAATAGCCGTCTTGGCACGTTCGGTCAGCATGTCGACGCTCCCCGGTCCAGTCCCGACGATGAACAACTTTCCTGTCTCACTTTGCGATCGCGATTGTGACATTCCCCTCTGCTCTCCTCTCCATTATCAGTTGATGATGTTTCGACAGTGCCAGTGCTGACGGTTCGGCGACGCCCACCAAGCCGATGATCCCTGCCTTAGATGGCGTCACCCCCTTATTGGAATTGATGACCTCATCGTCCAGAAAGACAAGGTCGCCTCCCAGGGTTTCAACGGCCTCGATCAACCCACGCTCCATCTTTTTCTTGACCGTGGTCGCATAAGCGAGGATATCATCGCTCGAGATGCCCATGTCCCCGAGCGTCCGGTTCACCAGGCTGACAATCTCACCCTTGCTGGTGCCGCTATTGCAGCCTAGACCGATGACGTAGCATCCCTTCTTGAACAGCACCGAGACCTTCGGTCCGGCGATGACCATGGCCGGTCCCTCAACAAGGTAAACTGGGACATCTCCCTGCAGGAAACCCTTGTTCACTGCGATCGTCGACGTCTTGTTTATGATATCCAGGCCCTGTTGTTCCATGACTGATTCTACCGATGGTTTGCCATTCACCTCGGTGGCAGTGGTTATCACCGGCTCGGCGCCGATACCTGTGAGCCTCTTAGCCAGCTCGTTGGCCCCGTGATGACCACCAATCAACGGTATGGCATAACGGCATCCGGAAGGGACGACGACGACCGGCGGATCGGTCCACTTGTCATGAATCAACGGGGCTATCTTGCGTACGACGATTCCGGTGGCCATCACAGCCACTATGCTTTTGTTCTCTCGGAATGCGTTCTCGAATACATCGTCATGGTAATCGACCAGATCTGCTTCTAAGAACTTCGCTATCCCTGCTGCGTCCTTGTCGCCGGGGAATCCGATCACCCAGATGTCGCTCATGAATACAGCACCGAGTTTTTATAGCGAGATTCCGGGTCTACGATCCCGCCAATAATGATCAGGGCGGTCTTCTCGATACCGGCCTCCCTTGCCTTGCTGGTGATGTCCCCGACCGTCCCCTTGACCACCTTCTGATCAGGCCAGGATGCGTGGTAAACAACAGCGGCTGGAGTATCCCTAGGACAGGTGACCTTTTTCATGATGTTCTCCAACTTGTCCGTACCCAGAAAGATGACCAATGACTCACCCCGGCCTGAAAGTTCAGGTATCTGGTCCGATTCGAGAGTGACGCCGGCTGGTCTGGTGACGATCAGCGTGTCCGAAACCCCTTTTAAGGTCAGTTGGGTCTTGAGAGCCGCGGCTGCCGCGAACATAGATGAAACCCCGGGAACGATCTCCACGTCGATTCCTTTCGCCTTCAAGTTGAATATCTGTTCGACGATCGACCCAAATATGGAGGGGTCGCCGCTGTGCAACCGTACCACTCTCTTGCCTCTGGACACGCCGTCCACAATGGCTTCGGTAGTCTCCTCCAGGCTCATGCCCCAGCTGTCCAGCTTTATTTCCGCTGGGGAACGGTCGACGATGACCGGATTCACCAACGAACCGGCATAGATCAACACGTCGGCCTTCATTACCAGGTCCATGCCCTTCACGGTGATGAGATCTGGATCCCCAGGACCGGCGCCAACGAAAAACACAACATCCATTTTATCGCCTCGCGAACATTATCGAGAAGTAGTCGCTGTTCTCGGGCATTTCTTCTTCGCTGTAGATCCTCTCGCCAGGCATATAGATCCTTTCGGCGAGGTAGAACTGGTGGTAGCCTCTTTCCTTGAGCTCTCGCACCTTGTCCCGGGGATGTCTCACCTTCAGTAAGACCATACTCTCCGGGTCCGGTCCGTCGGAGACAACGAAACCGCCATTGATTGACAGTCCTTCAACCCGGGAGGCGAACGCGGTGATGGAACTGATCCCTGGCTCTACCTCGAATTGTATCTCTGGGTATTTGGCGTACATGATATGGCACAGCCTTGAGAACGTGGAATAGAAGCTTGGATCCCCGATCATTCCGAAGATAACCATCCCTTTCTTGGCGTATGGTGCTATTCGTTCACCCTGGGCCTCGAGCCTATTCCTTATGAGGTCCTCATCGCCAGTCATCGGAAAGTCCAGGATCTCCGGTTCCACATAGTCCTTGACCAGTTCGTAGGCGATCTTTCCTGGCACGAACACCTTATCGGCCGTTTTCAAAAGACGTACTGCCTTAAGTGTAAGCAGTTCCTTGTCCCCAGGCCCCAGTCCTAATCCGATCAGCATGTTAATCCCCTACTCTTCCCTACTCCCTACGATTACGAAAACTGGATCTATTGGTTTGAACATTATAGATCCGGCCAGCTGGTATGATCTGGCAACTTGAACCTGGACAGCCTCTTTGAAGGTTCCAAGCCTCTTCATTGTGGATACCGCGTCCTCTAGGGTCCGGATCAGCACTGCGTTTACCACAACAGTCCGGACCTTCAACCGGTCCAATTCCTCCAGTGTCTCCTTAAGCCCTTTTGAACCGCCTAAGAATGCCACGTCTAATGTCGGATCGCCCTTGAGGAAATCAGCGGCTTCGCAATGATGGAAATCGATGTTCTTGACGCCAGCCTTTTGTGTTTCTTGCTTGGCGAGTATGATCGCCTCTTCCCTTACGTCGACGGCGTGAACCTTTGAGCATGTCCTCGCGGCGGCGATGCTCACCTTTCCCGTTCCGCATCCTAGATCGGCGAACGTGTCCTCCTTGCGCAGTCCTGCTTTAAACAGCGAGACGGCAAGGACCTCATCTTGCGTAGGCCCCCCTCGAAGTGTCATTTGTCTCTGAATTGGATAATACATCCAACTTATATTAAACATTATTGGATGTATCATCCAACTGGGAATTCTACTGGTTAGCATACTGTATCGTTAATTGTTCGTCCAGATGTTAGGGAATAACGTTATAGAATGCTTCAAATAAGAATCTCTTGTATCTCCTTTTATGAGTTCGGTCCATTTAGAGGGACCCTTCGGTAGGTTAGGGGCAAGCGTCGATGTTGCCGTTACTAATTGAGGCGCGCGGGAAACGCGTCGTCGTGTTCGGGGGTGGGGAGGTCGGCCTACGCAAGGCTAGGTTCTTTGCCCGCGAGGCAGAGGTCACGGTTGTTAGCAGAAACTTCGTTCAGGGGTTCGATTCCCTGACGACAACAATTAAAAAGATAACATCAGAGATAGGACCCAACCAGGAAAGATTGATCGATGCGGCCGATTTCGTGATCATCGCCACTGGGGACCGCGCACTCAATGACCGACTAGAGGCAAGGGCGAACATATCTGGTGTATATTGCAATCGGGGGGATGGGATATCCTCATTCCTCATTCCCTCGGTGGTCGAGAGGCGCAATTTCATCGTTGCAATATCCACTCTGGGCAGGAGCCCGGCCATGTCACGTTTCCTAAAAGAGTTTGTCGGAGAACAGCTCGGCCCAGAATTATCATCCATGATCGACTTGCAAGAGGAACTGCGGGACAAAGCAAGATCCATTATTCCCGATCAGGCTGACCGAGAAAGGTTCCTATGGGAGATACTTGGCGACGAAATGATATGGGAGGAATTACGCCGAGACCCGGAACAAGCCAGGAAGAACGCTTTCAGGAAGATGGGGGTCCCTGATGTACACGATATTTAGCGCACACATCACACATAAGAGCGCAGGACTGGACCAGATGGAAGCACTTGGAGGCCAGGAACCCAGACAGATGCTGCAGATCCTGAAAGCGTTGGATGGCGTCAAGGAGTGTGCAGTGCTCAAGACATGTAACCGGGTCGAGATTTATACCGTCACCGAAGAGTATGAGACTACCCGAAAGAAGGTTGAAGAGTATGTCAACGGTTTTATTCCGTTCAACAACCAGGAGAACCTGGTCCAATTCCTCACCAACATGGACTCGGTCAAGCACCTGCTGCGCGTGTCCAGCGGACTGGAGTCGATGATAATCGGAGAGGACCAGATCCAGATGCAGGTCAAGGAGGCCTTTGACCTGGCGCTGCACGAGAAATGTCTCGGTCCCGTTCTTTCCCTGGTCTTCCGGAAGAGCATCAGCGTGGGAAAGAAGGTCAGGACCGAGACCGGCGTAAACAAGGGCTGCGTGTCCGTCGGCTCCGCCGCGGTCGAATTGGCCGAGGCCAAGCTGGGAAGCCTACAGGGTAAGAACGTTCTGGTGATCGGGGCAGGGGAGATGGCTACACTGATTGCTAAACATCTCATAGGAAAGGGCCCTGAAACAGTGTTCGTTTCCAACCGCACATATTCAAGGGCGGTGGAGCTGGCCTGGGAGCTGAACGGAAAAGCGGTCCGTTTCGACGCCCTGGAACATTTCTTGATACAGTCGGATGTGGTGCTCGTTGCCACTTCCGCCACCCATATGGTGTTGGAGAAGCGTCATCTAGAGTCAGCCATGATCGCCCGGGGGCAGGCGGCACCGATGCTGGTCATCGACGTCTCCTTCCCGCGCAACGTGTCGCCGGACATCCAGGATATTCCCGGGGTCAAGCTATTCGATATCGATGGGCTCAGGGACGTGGCCGAAGAGAACATCGTGCGCCGAAAGGGCGAGATACGTAACGCCGAAAAGATAATATCAGGCGAATTGGACCTGCTGAATCGCTCGCTTGAGGAGATGCGCGCACAGCTTATGTTAGGACGTCTGTATCGCAAATTCAACGCCATCCGGGTGCGCGAGGTGGCAAAAGCATCGAACCGGTTGTCCTCGGGTGAGGACCCGCAGGAAGTGGTCGATGACTTCGCCAGGTCACTGATGGGTCGATTCCTGGCCGACCCCACCGAAGTGATCAAGTGCGCATCGAGGCAAGGGGACGATCGATTGCTGGAAATGACCAGGGAATTGTTCAAGATCGAGGATGATGAAAGTGTATCCGGAGAACAGGCCGAGGAGATTGCGGAAGAATGCCATGGTAAGGGAGATGGTCTGTGAGACCAGGTTGTCGACGAAGGACCTGATCAGCCCGATCTTCGTGGACGAGAACATCACCCGTCCGAGGGAGGTCCAATCGATGCCCGGGGTTTACAATCTTCCTCTTGACATGGTGACCGCCGAGGCCGAGGAATCGGCTGGCCTCGGGATCCCAGCCATTCTCCTCTTCGGAATACCGAAACGTAAGGACGAGGAGGGCAGCGAGGCATGGAGCGCGGCCGGAATAGTTCAACGAGCCATACGCGAGATCAAGAAGTCTTCCAAGATCACGGTGATCGCCGATCTCTGCCTTTGTGAGTACACTTCGCATGGTCATTGCGGAGTAGTGAAGGACGGATATGTGCAAAATGATGAGACCATCGAGCTTTACGGCCGGATAGCGGTCGCCCAGGCCCGGGCGGGGGCGGACATGGTTGCCCCAAGCGGCATGATGGACGGTCAGGTATCGGCCATACGCAGGGCGCTGGACGAGGCCGGGTTCGAAGACGTGCCCATAATGGCATATTCCGCAAAGTACGCCTCAGCCTTCTACGGCCCGTTCCGCGAGGCTGCCCAGTCGACCCCGCAGTTCGGGGACCGCAGGACGCATCAGATGGACCCCGGGAACGCTCGGGAGGCGCTCCGGGAGATGGACGAGGACCTGGCGGAGGGGGCTGACATACTTATGGTGAAGCCGGCGCTGGTATATCTAGACATCATCAAAGAAGCGCGCGTGAGGTTCGATGCTCCGATCGCCGCCTACAACGTGTCCGGAGAGTATTCCAGCCGCAACACGACCAAGCGCTCGAGGGCCTGCTGGCGGACCTGGACGTCGGCGCCCAGCGTGCCCAACAGGGTCACAATGCGCCGCCCGGAGGCGTGCCCGCAGGGGTGTTTGGTCTTGCGGTGCCAGGGCTTCGCCCCAGCCGAGGTCGGTGAAAAGATCACCGGCGAGCTGCCTGGCAGTCGCCCAGCAGGGCGGTGTCCTCGGGACGGCACACGAGGTCGACGAGCCCGAGGCCTGCTGAGTCGCCCACCACACGTCCGGGTCCCGCTCGTCGCGCAAAGACGACCAAAGCTGGAGCGAAAGCTCCAGCGGGACCGTGCTGCGAATGTTGCTGCCAGGTATCCGAGACGAGGCTTAGCCGCTCCCGTGCGTCGAGCTGGTCAAGAGCGCCAAACAGCCGCGTCTCGGAGGCCACCGGTGTAATAGGTGCGGTAGACGCCCCAGGCACCCTCGTTGACCAGCGCCCACGCCGGCGTGCCCTTTAGTGTCAGCGTGGCCGGGCCACCGTCGAGCAGGAACTGCTCC
>CAVWKV010000114.1:0-24850 GCA_963755265.1 uncultured Methanomassiliicoccales archaeon
TGAGGAAATTATGGATCTTATCTATTTCACCTTCAAAAAGAGTGAGGAAGTCCCTTCGTTGACCGGATTTCTTGGTCGAAACATATCTGGATGGACTTCGGTAGATGTGCTTGAACAGCTCGCATCAATGGGGTCGATTATTAATAACAGGCGCTCACAAAACACGTTGATTAATATGACAACTGCAAAGCAGTTTACCTGCCCCACGTGCGGCTGGAGCATCACAGATCCGTCGGGAACGGAAGACATGATGAAGTTCGTCCAGATGCACAAGGACATGCATCATCCGGATATGAAGGCGACCAAGGAGCAGATCATGACCATGGTCAAGGATGTCGAAATCGGGCTGCCCGGACATCCGCCGATGGACAAGGAGAGTGTCCTGAACGATCTGAAGAAGATTCCCGGAATGAATGAGCTTACGGCTCAGGCATTGTACATCTATGGGATACACTCGGTCGACGAACTGATCGGTAAGAACGCAGATGAGGTTTATCTGAATATGTCGAAGAGGCAGGATGTCCCGGCCGATACCTGCTTCCTTCTCTTGAACGGCCTGAGGACAGCGGTGAAGTACGCCAACACGATGGTAACTAAGAAGCGCTAAATTTACTTAAGAGAAGCATGCCGGGTGGATCTTCAGCGTGATCCAATTTCTCTCCGATTACCCGTCTCATCAGGGCCGATGTGTATTGGGGCATAAATGTCCAGCAATAGGGGGCTTATCCCCGTTATCATGATGCCCGAAATTAAGGGTTCATATTTGGGAGCTGGACGGGAATGGTATATCCGAATATCCGATGGTTCGCATTAACAATTATTTACCCTGTTGGGGTATGGACATCTCCGGGAGAGGGGGAGCGAACTTCGCATGGAAATCTAAAGTGATTTTATTCCTGGTGACGCTCTTTTCGACGGCCTGTTCGATGATGCGCTCGAGCTCGACGAACATCGGGGCAGGGCTGTATCCCTTCTTCACATAGCCGCTCGCTCCGGCGTTGCAAGCCTCCATGACCAATTCTTCCCTGCCGCGGCCCGTGAAAAGTATGAACGGGATGGACTCGTCCCGGCTCCGGACGCGCCTCAGGAACTCCAGGCCGTCCATCCCCGGCATCTGGTAGTCCGATACGATCGCGTCGAAGCGGCGTTCTGCCATCTTTTTGAGTGCTTCCTTTGCAGATATGGCCGTCTCGACCTTCAGCCTCCCGGACATCTCCAGGAACTCCTTGCCGAGTTCGAGCATTCCCCTCTCGTCGTCGGCGTAAAGCACGTCCAACATGGATACCGAGAACTATTTTATGATTCATGAACTCTTAAAAGTGGTGGGCTTAGTACGGAACTTGATAATGTAGTTCCTGGCCGGTGTCGACCTGGGTGCACATGTTCACGTTAATAATGCGATTGGCGGACGTCACCGACCGGTTGGCAGAGATCGAAAAGCGACGTCACCGACCGCATAAATGAACGGCCAAATTGTCGTTCCCCGCCAATAAGAGGGAGTCCGTTAATATATCGATTGCTTAAATGCATCTTCTAAAATATTGGCGGGGATGGGAATGACAGGGCGGCGCCACATGCGGGTCCTCATCGTAGAGGACAACAAGGCCGACGCACGACTAGTCAGGGCTCTCGTCGAGGAAACGGGATTGCCCACTGACATCACTTTTGTAAGGGACGGAGAAGGGGCGATCCAAATGATGGAAAGCGCCGCAAAAGGTGATGCCGCGATTCCCGACCTGGTCCTGCTCGACATCAACCTCCCCAAGAAGAACGGTCATGAGGTATTGGCATCCATAAGAGGGGATGACCGCTTAGCGCATACTTTTGTGGCCATGTGTTCGGGCTCCGACTCCATCGAGGACAGGGCAAGGGCATGCGGCAACGGGGCCAATGAATATTTGCAGAAGCCGATGGGCCTCGAAGAGATGGAAACGATGGTAACGAGCTTACGGCGGATCCTCATCTCGTTGAATTAGGATCCGCCGCATATTTCGATGGCGGTGCAGGCAGGCATCGGGAAGATCTCCCTAAGGCTGCACACTTAACTGTACCTATGTCCAGGTTGCGATGTCGGCGATCGGCTTGCGGAGATTGAATTATAGATTCTGAAAAACCTCCGATGATTTCTTATCATCTTGCCCTTTGCAGCTCATTGTGCGTCGCCGGTCGGTGTCTCCAGCTTTCCTCAGCATTTGTTGGGTTCAAAGCCGGCGGCGCGCACATCCCATCGCTCACTGGCTCGCGGATATCGAACGGATGATCAATAGATAAGTGGCTCTGTTGCAAAACTCTGACCAATGAGATCTTGGTCTGAATACCTATAATATATTCTGTTATCAATATTGTTAACAAAACATTAAAGTGTGGCCCAACCTATACCGCCAGTTGCTTAGAAAGTGATACGGTTGGTTGCCACAAATATCATA
Organism: uncultured Methanomassiliicoccales archaeon; assembly: GCA_963755265.1. Classification (GTDB taxonomy): domain Archaea; phylum Thermoplasmatota; class Thermoplasmata; order Methanomassiliicoccales; family UBA472; genus DASXVU01. The sequence continues at coordinate 2,427 of CAVWKV010000114.1, forward strand.
ATACCGGCCCAGGTATTCAAATTTACGGGGCAGACAAAGGTCGACACCTACCTCATCGACATAGATTCGTTGCTCGGCGAGCAACGAATGTACGATGAGGTCATGATCAACAAGGTCAGATTGGCGTTCGAAGCGATCCGGTTCTATGCTGACAAATTTCCATACTGGCAACGTCATCGGTGGACCGGAAGGCCGTTGACCGAGGAGCGAACGCTCCTCGCGGCCTTCCTGGTCCGCCAGCTGTTCGATGCGACGTTTCGGGAGACTGAAGGTCTCCTGAGAATGCTGGCAGACTACTTCCGAATGGACCGGGTTCCGGACCATTCGGTCCTCTGTCGGAAGAACACCAGCACACGCTGGCTAACGCTTTGGAAGCGATTCCATGACTTCGTGATAGGTTCGCTTCCGAAGCGATCTCCGATCATTGCCACGGACGCTTCCGGCTTCTCCGGCCGGAAGCGTTCCTGGCGGGAGACCGACCATGGTTTGAAAGCGACGCAAGATTGGGTCAAGATCCATGCGGCGATCGAAGTGGACCAGTTCTTCGTACTTAGTTACTGTCTTACCGACTCGAACGTTCATGACAGCCAGATGTTTCCAGAGGTCTGGGATAAGCTCCCGAAGAACGTCTCGCCGAAGCGGAGTCTGGCGGACTCCGCATACTTCGGTAACGACTGCCTGGCCGCCGCCAGGCGGCATGGAGCGACGCCGCTCCACGGCATCAAGAAGAATGCCAGGCACTTCTCGAAACCTGAGACACTTTATCAGAAAATGGCCTCGTTCTGGCAGCACTGGCCGAACAGGGCCGCAGCCCTGTACGGCAAGCGCAACCATGCTGAAACGGCGTTCAGCATGATCGGCAGGCTGTTCGGATATCGAATAAGATGCCGTTCGAAAACGGGTCGGAAAAATGAGGTTCATTCGAAGATCGCGATGTTTAATTTGTTGCTACTGGCTCGTAAAACGGTTGGTTTACAGAATTAGTTTTGCAACAGAGTCGATAAGTTATTCGTGCACGAATAATCTACTTGCGTCCGCTCGGATTGTCCAACTCGAACGGCCTATGCTCGCGGAGCTTCTCCAGGAACCTCCCGTAGTTCCACGGATCCCGCTCGAACTCCACGTCCTTGCCGCATGCCCTGCACCTGCCGGGGATGCGTAAGCCCTTGTCCTGCGTGATTACGACCTGCTCCGCGCCGCACTCGGGGCAGGGAAGCTCGTCCCATTCCCTTGATGTCTTCGGCAGCATGATCGATAGGACGGAAGGCGGGGGTGATGAGGTTGACGGTGAGAGGTAAGTGAAAGTGGGCCACTGTTGGAAATTAAAAATTGAGGTCAATAATCAAATATTGCATCCGTTGCTATCCCAGACAGTCCAGGTGCTGATGCAGTGAAGATCGACCCGATCAAGTCCGCAATGCTCTCGGACGGCGAAAAGGAAAGGCTACGCCGACTGGGGGCGATGGAAACGATCATCTCCGCGATGATCAGTAGCGAGGACCGTTATGGCAAAGCCATGACGCAGGAGCAGATCATCAAGGCCTTCCGTTTTCCCGGATTGAGTACGGAGGCCCTTCTGTCCAACATGTCAGAACTCGGATACATAGTCTGCAGCGTGAGCGACGGGCCGAAAGAATACAAGGAGACCCTTACGGTTAAAACACTGGTCTTTGCCTGGGGGACGACGTTCTTCGGAAGGGAATGGCAAAGGGGCATCCAAGACGCCACCTTACCATAGTATTCCCGATCAGAAAAGTTAGACGGACTCATCCCAATAGCTGGTTTCTCGGAGTTCGATCAGGGGTTAGACGAGGGGGTAGGTCGGCGAAAACGTTTTATCGCGTCATATCGTTAGCTTGAATGCGTCGGCCAAGCGGGTTCGTTCCAGTGACCTTCCGTTCTTGACCGATGGGATGGCCGGCGCTCATTTTTTCATGTAACGATAATCAAGCCGGAAGGATGTTATCCTGACCGTATCGATCGATGTCTGCGAGGCCGGCCGCGCGTTGATCTCCTTAGACAACCCGTGATTCTACCACCTAGAGGCCGGCCGTCGCAACCTCACTTCAAGCGGATCTTGGCAGGATCCAGCCCGGCATCCAACACAGTACTTCGGCCAGCATATCCCTTTTATCTAAACGACTTAGGTTACCGCAGCCTACGGCCGCAATGATGGCAGAAGACATCCTGGGGCACCACCGGTTTGCCGCATTTGGGGCAACTGGTGGGATAGTACTGGTTTTCCGAAGGATCATTGTAGTGAGGATATCGTGTGCTCCTTCCGCTTCCTGGTTTCATTTCGATCATTCCCGTAGTAACTAGTTGTTCCGGGGAGATATAAGGTCACTCGAAGCGACTCGATTAATCCGGGGCGTTGCTTGGAAGAAGATAGGCGTTGCGGGGAGAGTGGGGCGAAAGTGACGTTCATCTTTTCGAGACCGGGCGCCCTCTCTTTTGCCGTATCAAGGCCGGATCCAACCCGGCCGCCATCAACGCGGCGTTATGCGAACCAAAACGTACCCTCAGTCTGCTACCTAGGCTGGCATGGTTCTGATGCAACGCCCAGGCATTGACCGGTTCTCCGTTGTCATGGAGCCGCCTCAGTTCCGTGATCAGCTCTTCATCCGTTTGACGCGGCCGCCTCCTTACCTTCTCAGGGTCGACTCCGGCAGACGTCAAAGCCTTCGACCATGTTCCATAGATCTTAAACGCTGCGTTGGCCAGTTCGGTATGGGTGTTGATGGATACCCGACAGGAAAGGTCCTCGCCTTGGGCCGACAGCTTCTGGATCTCCGCTATGACCGACTCCGCGGTCCATCCCGATCGGGGCGGGGGAACGAAGACCTGCAGGCCCGCGTTCTCCAGCGCGGTCCTCAGGTCTCCGAACTTCCTCCTCGCCGCTGCATAGAGATGGTTATCAGCAGCCCCGACGCCACCGATCGACATCTCGACGCCTTGAGCATGAAGGGCCCTGAGACCGTCGATGATCTCGCTCTCGCTGAGATACGACTTCGGCACTTTGTTCGTGCGATGATATTCCGAACGGGGGATGCCGGCAAGCCTTGCGGCCTTGCTCCATGATCCGCAATGCTTTGTCGCCGCTTCGTAGAGGCGGCGGTCCGAGAAGAATATCCTGGAAGAGGACAGGTCCGCGCCTTCGCCGTGCAATCGTTGGATCTCCGCGATGACCTTCTCCCTGTTCCATTTCCGTTCCCTTGGAGTCATCGGCAATCCGGCCGCCTTCAGGCCGCCCCCCAATGAACCGAAATGAAGCGATATGGCAGAAAAGAGAACGCGGTCCGCCGCCCCGATGCCTTTGCAGGTCATCGGGACGCCGCGCTCGTGCAATGCCTTGAGCTCCTCGATGATGAGCTCGTCGGTCCAATGGCGGTTGGTCCATGTCGGCATATATTCACGGAGAATCATTTGTCGGGACTTAGCTTTGTAGGTGTTATTATCGTTTATCGTTTTGAAACCAATGCCTTTAAGCCTATGCAATGAATTCATAAAATCATGGGTCGACCTCTGGATGGGGCCTATCCAGCCTATAGGTGAGGAAATGAAGTTTAGAGGAAAAGTAATAACGGGATCGAGCCTCTTGATGGTGCTCGGAGTTTTATGTAGTGTTACGGTGGTAGCAAGTTCGCTTGTTTTGCTATCTTTGCCAGTGTCGACAACCTCCAATAATGTTGTCGCGAAACCGATCTCACTTGATCTAACAAACAGTGGGGGCGGCTTTGCACCCTGGCCGACCACCGATGCAATACAAGGTCAGCAATATGGACAGAATGTGACCGCTTCGACAACGTCAACTTGGACTGGCAGCTATCAGATCCAAATGACCATCACGGTGACCGGGACAATTTCAGTCGCTGATTTCGCCGTCAGTTATACCCTGCCCGGCGGATCATCGTCGACAGCATTAGCCAGTGGGGATTGGACACACACAACAAGTACAATGACAGCCCTGCTTCCCGCCCAGACAGATACTGGAACTCCGTATAGCGCATTATATCATTTGACGATCCAGGTGAACGGTGCATATACTGACTGTGTTATCGGATTCCAGGCAGTTCAGGCAGTCGTCTAAACCCCTTAACCCTAACCCTTTCCTTTTTCTATCTTTTGTCATGATCACCTATTCCAATCCCAGGCGCCGTCGCGACTTCGTCCTTGTGGAATCAATACAACAATCGGAGGGAATCTGTTTCATGCACGGTAAAACGATCATCATCAAGAAAGCAGAACCTTACGACGGCCCGATCCGGGTCGTCGTCACCGTATGCCCGAGCTGCGGCCGGCGGCTGATGAAGGGTATGACGAAGTGCCCGGAATATTTGGGGCAGAAATGCCGCATCTATTCCCGAGCGAAAACTTGTGCCGGATGTCAATTACCCCCTGATTGACGAAAGAATCGATGATACTGGCTTTGCTTTTTAGTGCGGGGGAAGGGATTCGAACCCTTGAACCGCTAGGGACAGAATCTTAAGTCCTGCGCCGTTGGCCAAGCTTGGCTACCCCCGCCGAGTGTTCCAGTCGATACGGTAGACACTATTTCAGTCTTTTTGGGCGCCCGACTACAGAATCTTGCACATGTCATCGCACTTTTCCAATAATGGACCAAGGCTCTGGTCGATGTACTCCTCCAGCGTCGGGTGCCCTATCTCCACCAGCTCGTAGTGCACTCGGACGATCGGCTTGTTCACCTTTATCACCCGGTTCAGGTCGATCGGAGTGCCAGCCACCACGACATCACAGTCGGTGTTATTGATCGTCTCCTCGAGTTCGTGGACCTGCGCCTCACCGTACCCCATGGCCGGCAATATTGGTCCCAGATTCGTGAACTTGTCGAACGTCTCAGCTATGGAACCCACCGCATATCTGCGTGGATCGACCAGCTCCGCCGCCCCGTTGTCCTCCGCCGCAATCGTCCCGGCACCGTAGGCCATCCCTCCGTGGGTCACGGTCGGCCCGTCCTCCACGACCAGCACTCTCTTCCCCCGTATCATCGACGGATCGTCCACCTTGATCGGCGACGCCGCCTCGATCACCAGAGCGTCGGGATTCAGTTTCCTGACATTCTCCTTGACGGTCAGGATGTCCTTCCGGTCCGCGGTGTTCACCTTGTTGATGACCACGACATCGGCCATGCGCACGTTCGTCTCGCCCGGATGATATGTCATCTCATGCCCGGGCCGGTGCGGGTCCGCAATCACGATGTGTAGGTTCGACTGGTAGAACGAAGTGTCGTTGTTGCCCCCATCCCACACGATCACGTCCGACTCCTTCTCCGCCTGCCTTAGTATCTTCTCGTAATCGACGCCGGCATAGACCACGATGCCGTTGTCGATCAGCGGTTCGTACTCCTCGCGCTCCTCGATGGTACACTCGTTCTTGTCCAGATCGTCATATGTGGCGAAGCGCTGGACCGCCTGCTTTACCAGGTCGCCATAGGGCATCGGATGACGGACGGCGGTCACCCTCAGTCCTTTCTTCTTCAGGAACCGGCATATCTTCCTGGAGGTCTGGCTCTTGCCCGCACCGGTTCGGACAGCGCAGACGCTGATCACCGGCTTGGAAGACTGCAATGTTATCTCAGGATTGCCCAGTAATCGGAAATCGGCGCCGTTCGCGAGAACCAGCGACGCTTTATGCATCAGATCGATATGCGAGATGTCCGAGTAGGCGAACACCACCTGCTCCACCTTCTCCTTATGTATGAGAGGGACCAGGTCCGATTCCGGATAGATCATGATGCCATCTGGATACAACCTCCCGGCCAGTTCGGCAGGGTACTTCCGGTCAGAGATGTTCGGTATCTGGGCGGCGGTGAACGCCACCACCTCATACGACTCGTTGTCTCGGAAATAAGTGTTGAAATTGTGAAAGTCCCGACCCGCCGCCCCCATGATGATGACCCTGCTCTTCGTCATATTATCCGGTTATCATGGATACCGGTGATATTTCACGTTTCTGACCGGGCACTGAATATCCTCATCATTTCAATGAGTACGAGGCTTGGAATCCGCATATACATTCAACATGTTTCGGCCGGGTTAAAGATCGACCCGATGATACTGTCGGCATCGACGGTAGGCATGTACATCTACCTCGAACCGCTGGTCGGAGTTCTATTAGCTGCAATCATGCTAAGTGAATCGATATCCGCTTTCACCCTCATCGACATGGGGCTGATTATCTACGGCATCTATGCAGTGGAGCAGCGGAGTTCGAAAAGGCTGTGGACCCAATCTCATCATCGAAGCCCCATCCTTGGTCAACTTCATGAGACCCTCGTCTTGACGGCTTCCATCCTTCGGAAAAATATGTGTACTCACAGATTATTGTCTGCCGGGATGAGCTACCGCATACCGCCGACCAAGGTCCTAGTTGAGGCGATATCAGAGGTCATCCGAGAGAAGCAGACCGTCGAATCCCAAAGGATGCTCACCGAACTCGTCCACAAGGCTCTGAAGAAGAGGGATTCAGACTACACCGCAAGCGAGATCCGCATACGTAAGGCCGCCGTGCTCAAGACGCCTATAAAGCTCCATATCCATTACCGGGAGACGAACGAGGCTTCGACTAAGGGATGCTGCCCGGTCTGCGGTTCCGAGACACTCCAGATAATGAACAAGACGCTCTTCGACGAGAAGGTGGACCTGGGCTTCCGTTGCACAAAATGCCCTTACTGGACCGGACAACAGAAACGCGTACCGGTCCGTTATGTCTTCAACGCGCTAATCGAGGAAGCTCCTAGACTGCGCCGGAAAAGCAACGGGAAATATTCGCAGTGGAAGTTCGCCTAGGCAAGGATTCTCTATTTACAAATGCAAGGCAAGATATCAAATATACCGGATTTCGTAATTTTTCCTGTGGCGTCCTGGCTCGTTTTGTACCCATGGTTCCCCACCATGCAGAACGGGATGCCACACCCCTCAACCGACCTTCTAATACAACGATCCTCCCGACCAATTTAAGTATCGTCGCCGCAATGGCATTCTCATGTGCGAGTCGACGGTCTTCCTGGAGGAGAACGGTGCGGTCAAGGAGCTCATGAAGGACGTCTCAAGGATCATCATTAATGGCGAGGAGACGATCCTCACGGATATCGTGGGTCAGAGGATGGTGCTCAACAGCATCACGCTGAAGGAAGCAAACTTGATGAGCCATGGCATCGTCTTCGTGAGGAAGTAGGGAAATGAAGATCGCCGTTGCGGGCAAGGGCGGGGTGGGAAAGACCACCATCGCCGCCATGCTCGCGCGCTTGTATGCCCGCCAGGGCAGCAAGGTCATCGCCATCGACGCTGATCCGGCGACGAGCCTGGCATCGGCGCTTGGAGTGCCGAAGAACGACCGTGAGTCGATAACGCCTTTATCGGGAATGTTGGACCTCATCGAGGAACGAACCGGTGCGAGACCGGGTTCCAGCTATGGCGGGATGTTCAAGCTGAACCCTAAGGTGGACGACATCGTGGACCAGTATGGTGTTAGCGGTCCGGACGGTGTCACCCTCCTAGTACTGGGCACGATCGAGACCCCGGGAAGCGGATGTTTCTGCCCCGAATCGTCGCTACTCAAGGCGCTGATGTCCCACGTGCTCTCCGGCGAAGAAGTGGTGATAATGGACATGGAGGCCGGGCTGGAGCATCTGGGCCGGTCGACGGCAAAGAATGTCGACGTTATGCTGATCGTGGTCGAGCCGGGCATGCGTTCGGTCGACACTGCCACAACGATCGCCCGGATGGTCAGGGAGATTGGAGTCGGCAATGTCTTCATTATCCTAAATAAGTGCTCGTCGGAGAACGAGGAGGCATTGGTGGCCAAGGAGCTGAAGAAGCAGCAACTGGTGCTTATCGCCACACTGCCGAGCTCAAACGCGATCAAGGGCGCAGACCTCCTTGGCGTTTCCCCGATGGACATGCCCGGGATCGAGCCGCTATTGCCCATATTCCAGTTCATAAAGGACCGAATCGATACGCTATAGGCCTTCTCCTTTCTATCTGATTTCCTTGAGTATTCTAAAGATTATGATTGCAGCTATTGCTAATTATTGCTAAAACATGCTAATTTAGCAATATGCTATTAAACCCAGTATGACATCATCTACCCGCAACAGGTAAAAATATGAAAATGCCAGAGAAGCCAAGGGCTTTCGATCAAATCTACGAGGAGAAATTAAAGGGGAATTTGTTCAAGAAAGAATCGTTGGATCTTTTTGATCTGGCAAATCGGTATAACGTAGAATATATCCATTGGGATGAATTGAGAAGAAAGGACCTCTCAGATCCTGAGTATGTTTGGGCACTCATGAAAATATCAAGGAGAAGTCAATCAAAATACGTCGATTTTGGGGAGACAGTTCTGACATACAACATCACCAACCGGTCCCATCAAATCATACATATTCTCGATACTGGAACGTCAGGATCGCTGGTTTTGGAAGAACCGTTGCGAGAATCAGAAATGCAGAGATACATCGTAAGTTCGTTGATGGAAGAGGCTATCGCCTCTAGTCAACTTGAGGGTGCAGCAACGACCACCAATGTGGCCAAACGTATGCTCCGAGAGGGGAGAAAACCGCATTCTCAATCCGAACAAATGATCGTCAACGATTATTTGACGATGCAAAAGGTCAAAGAAATGGCGAAGAAACCGTTTACAACCTCTGCCATTCTGGAACTTCATAAGTCGATCACCCATAATACACTTGAAGACCCATCATTCGAAGGACGATTCAGAGAAGATGATGCAACGGTTGTCATGGATCCACTAGAAGGCAAAATATCTCATCATCCACCCTCAAAAACAAAAATAGCTGACTATATAGAGAGGCTATGCTCCTTTGCCAATAACGAGAAAGAGGATGATTTTCAACATCCTTTGGTGATGGCCATCATAATTCATTTCATGATAGGTTATGTTCATCCGTTCGTCGACGGGAATGGACGGTTGGCCAGAGCTCTAATGTATTGGTACGCCTTAAAATCCGATTATTGGCTCTTTGAATATATGGCGGTTTCCAAGGTCATCAAGGAAAGTCGAGGAAAGTATGGTATGGCTTACTTATACACGGAGACCGACGATAACGATGTTACCTATTTCATAAACTATAACCTGGAATGCATGGAGAAGGCCCTAGAAAATACTAGACTTTATATAAGAAGAAAACAACGCGAACAGAAAACGGCGATTAAGCTCGTGAACACGCATCCTGAGCTCAACTTTAGGCAAGCCGAGATACTCAAGGATTTTATAAAACACAAAGACGAACCGGTCACCATCGCCGAAATAGTCTCAAAATTTAATGTTGTCCATCAAACTGCAAAAACAGACTTATTATTATTGACCAAACTGGGTTTTTTACAATTGAGGAGGGTCGGACGTAAGATGTTCTTCGTTTATCGCAAGGATATGAAAGATATTTCTTCGAACGTTGAGCCCACCAAAGATAAACTTTAATCGATCTGAAGTTTGAATAAAAATTGTATCGGGCTTGCGCCCCTAAATCGTTCACTTCTCCTTCAGCGCGCGCATCGCCACTACGATCCCGATAGCGATCAACGCCACCGAGAACCCGAGCAGACCGAGCACGTCGACCTCGAGAGGGTATATTCCCTCTTCGCCGGGACCAGCAGCCCTTTCCCCTCATAGAGCCGCAGCGCCTTGGGGCTTAGCTTGGTGATAAGGGAATAGGTCCCGATGTTGAGGTATCCGTTCGCTTCTACCATGGGGGTCGTATCGTCTATGCTGAGTGAAATAGATTAACGACCGCAGTCTGCCCCGGGACAAGGATCGAAGACCTGTTCTTGCTGATCATAATTGAAAAAAGAAAATATCGTTCGACCGCAAGGGTCGATCTTGGGATATTGCTTTAAATCCCCTTCTCAATCGCGGAACGATGGATCTAGTGAGCATCCCGGACGACCTGTGGGCTGACTGGTCGTGGTTCATTACGCCGCACGAGCTGCGCTGCACCGTGGTCGAGGACGAGAAGGTCATCGAGCAGGCAAAGGTGGCAATTACCCCTGTGTACACCTTGAACCTACCTAAGTTGGTAATGAACGATATCTCCCTGGCCTCCCGCCTGGAACGGACGAACGTTGGCATCGTCGACACCGGCATCATCTGCCGGGACGTTCACCTGACCCGGGAGACCCTGACCCAGACCATCTCCCATCTGATGCTTAACTGCCCGCTGGTGGTAAGGAAGGCCGAGAGCACCAACGAGGTCCCGTATTCCGACATATTCGAGGGACTGGAAATCTGCTTCTACAATCCCCTCCTGATGGACGACGACCGGGGCAGCAGGGACCTGTTCTGCATGGAACCGCCGAGCCGTTGCATCGAAGAGCTTTCCGTTGACGCCGCCGAAGGCAGGCTAGCTAGGGCTGTCCGAACCACTATCGAGGAGCTGGCCTCCCGCTCACTGATCGATGTCGAGGACGGAATCATCGTCCGGATCACCGAGAAGGGCAAGCGCCTCATCGAGACCGAGCCGCTCAACGACCGGGTCATTTGCGCTTATCAGCTTCGCCCTTTGGCGTAGTCGCCGATGTGCCTAAGCCTATGAAGATCGCACGGCCACTTTTTCATGCTCCCGGTGCATGGCCAGTATGCCCGACCCTATAAGAATGACATTGACAAGGTTTATCAAGCGAAATGTCATTGGCGTGCTGGGTCCGAAAATGAGGTTATGGGAATTCGGAAGAATGAACAATTCGAGGGTCAAGATCGGCGAGAAATTAGGCAATCCACTCGGTCTGGTCGATGGATGCCAGGTCTACACCACGATGTTCCGCTATGATTTCAACGGCAACACCGGTTATGAGATTGTTCTCTCCACCTTCGGACCGGAGAACTACCGGCAGATATGCGAGGCCACGTTCTACATGCTCGATGTGCCGGGCTCATGCGCCCAGGTCTCCAAGTTCCTCTCCGAGAGGAACGTCGACATACTCAACTCCGACTCGATCAGCATGATCTCCAACGTTACCATGGTGTGGAAGATGCTCATCGACCTCAGTTATTACGGAGAGCTACCACAGCTGCAGGAGGACTTCGACACGCTCAGGAAGCAGAAGTCCTCGTCGGTCTCCAACATCGACGCCATGGAGATCAAAGCGTCCAACATCAGCGATCGCTACACCAAGGGCACCTCCGACCATGGCCAGATGGTCAAGGCCAAGGCACTGAAGAAAGCGTCCAAGGCACCCACCATGATCAAGAACGGCGAGATCGAGATCCCCGCCGACTACCTGAAGATGCTCGAGGGCGTCAAGGATGGCGACCCGGTCATGATGGTCGGAGACACCGATGCATGGGTGCTCTCGCTCACGTTCATGAAGCCGACGGTCAGGTTGGCACAGATAGACATCGAGATCCCGGACAAGCCCGGCTCGATCTTTGAAGTGACCAACAAGCTGGCCAAGTTCGACATTAACCTGCTCGCCCTGCACACCAAGGTCCTGGTCTATTACGAAAAGATGAACATCGAGCTCGTCGCCGATGTGAGCAAGTACCCTGGCGGGGCGTCTGCTCTCAAGGACGGACTGCAGACCATGTTGTCCGGCCTAAAAGGGAACTACAAGCTCTCCGCCCTGAAGGAGATCAGGGTCTGAGTAAGTGTGCTCCAAATGATCGTCGGCAGGAAGGTCATAGTCAAGGACGAGGTCGCCTCGACCAACGACCTAGCGAAGTCGCTGGCGAACGAAGGGGAAGAGGAGGGCCTCGTCATAACCGCCAAGACACAAGTGGCGGGCCGCGGCCGCATGGGCAAGGGCTGGTCTTCCCCCGAGGGTGGACTTTATCTCTCCGTACTTTTGCGTCCTAAGGTCCTGGTGGAGGACATGTTGCGACTGACCGTCCTGGCCTGCGTCCCGGTAGCGGAAACCATCGAAGAAGCGTCCGGATGCAAAGCCACAGTTAAATGGCCCAACGACGTCGAGATCGACGGAAAGAAGGTCGCTGGACTGCTCGTCGAGTCGGCATCCAGGGGCGGCGAGGTCGCCTACATGGTGCTGGGCATCGGGATCAACCTTAACGTCGAACCGACAACCCTGGGCGTTCCGGAAGCGACGTCCGTGAGCGCATGCGCTGGAAAGCAGCTCGACCGGGAGGCGTTCCTGAACCTTCTATTGTACCGGCTGGACACGTTCTATGCATCGTTCCTCAAGGGAACGTTCGAGATGACCGATTACAACAAACGTTCCTCCACCATCGGTTCCGATATCGAGGTGGAGATGAGCGGGACGAACATCGTTGGAAAAGCGACGGGGGTCGATGTGACCGGGGCATTGACAATACTCGCGCATGACGGCAACGTACACCGGTTGACGTCGGTGTACGAGACCACCATTAGGAAGTCCAATCGGTAAGATTGGAATAAATTAGGCAAAAGGTGTTAATTCAGGGGCATCAATTCAAAGCATCGGACTGGAGGCACAAGGAATGGGCGTCGAAGAAGCTAACAGGGAATTGCGGGAGATGAAGCGAAGGTCCCGCGCCGGAGGCGGGGCCGACAAGGAGGACAAGCACCACAAACAGGGCAAGATGACCGCGAGGGAGCGGATAGATGCTCTGCTGGATCCGGGTTCCTTCGTCGAGTTCGATGCCTTCGTGACGAACCAGTCCTGTCACTTCGGCATGGACAAACATAAGGTGCCCGGCGACGGGGTTGTCACCGGACACGGCACCATCGACGGACGCCAGATATTCGTCTTCGCCCAGGACTTCACCGTCTTCGCCGGTTCCGTGGGCAAGATGCACGCACAGAAAATCTGCAAGATGTACGACTTCGCGGTGAAGACCGGCGCGCCGATCATCGGGATCTACGACTCGGGCGGAGCACGCATCCAGGAAGGCGCAGATTCATTGTCTGGCTTCGGCGAGATATTCTTCCGGAACGCTCTCGCATCTGGGGTCATACCGCAGATAGCCATGGTCATGGGGCCTTGCGCCGGCGGTGCTTCATTCTCACCGGCGATGAACGATTTCGTCTTCATGGTCAAGGGCAAGTCCCACATGTTCGTGGTCGGCCCGGACGTCATCAAGGCGGTCCAGAAGGAGGAAGTAACCTTCGAGGAACTGGGCGGAGCGATGACCCACGCCACCAAGAGCGGTACCGCGCATTTCGTCACCGAGGACGACATGGACTGCATCAAGAAGGTCAAGAAGCTTGTCTCCTTCCTACCGTCCAATAATCTGGACACTGCCCCGCACGGCGCCGGAAAGGACGACCCGGAACGCCGCGAGGACTCACTCGACACCATCGTGCCGGAGGACCCGACCAAGGGCTATGACATGCGCGAGGTCATCAAGAAGGTGGTGGACGACGCTGAGTTCCTTGAGGTCCAGGAGAACTGGGCCAGGAACATGGTCATAGGTTTCGCCCACATGGACGGTATCAGCATCGGTATCGTTGCGAACGAACCGTCCGTCTACGCCGGCACCCTGGACAACAATTCATCCATCAAGGCCGCCCGTTTCGTCCGGTTCTGCGACTCCTTCAATATCCCGATCATCACATTCGTCGACGTACCCGGCTATCTGCCGTCGGCGGAGCAGGAGTACAACGGCTTGGTCCGCAACGCAGCCAAGCTTCTGTACGCCTATTGCGACGCCACGACGCCCAAGGTCACCGTCATCACCCGGAAGGCGATCGGCGGCGCGTACTGCGTCATGTCGTCCAAGCACATCCGCACCGACATCAACCTTGCCTGGCCTTCGGCTGAGATCGCCATCGTCGGACCGGAAGGGGCCATCAACATCGTTTATAAACAGGAGCTCATCATGGCAGATGACCCGCAGGTGAAGCGGGACGAGCTCATCTCCGAGTACCGGAAGGCGTATGCCTCCCCCTACGTAGCGGCGGAACGGGGATACCTCGATGACATCATCGAACCGAAGGAGACCAGGACCAGATTGATCAGCGCCCTGCACATGTTGGAGAAGAAGAGGGAGTCGAGACCGACCAAGAAGCACGGCAACATCCCGCTATGAGGCTGCCCAGATGAAGATCAAGATCACTGACACGGTATTGCGTGACGCGCACCAATCGCTCTTGGCTACCAGGATGCGCACAGAGGACATGCTGCCCATAGCGCCTGTCATGGACGAGATCGGCTATTGGTCGGTGGAGATGTGGGGCGGGGCCACTTTCGACTCGTGCCTGCGGTTCCTGAAGGAGGACCCGTGGGAACGCATCACCCAGCTCAAGAAGGAAATGCCGAACACCCGGTTCCAGATGCTGCTCCGGGGACAGAACATCGTCGGTTACCGGCACTACTCGGATGACATCGTGGAGAAGTTCGTACAGAAGGCCCACGACCGCGGCATCGACGTCTTCCGCATCTTCGATGCGCTGAACGACGTGCGCAACATGCAGTCGGCTATGCGGGCGGCCAAAAGGTCGGGGGCCGTAGTGGAAGCGGCGATCGCCTATACCACGTCGCCGGTACACAACATTGAAACGTTCGTCCAGATGGCCGACCGCTTAAAGGATCTGGGTGCCGACACGCTCTGCATCAAGGACATGGCCGGCCTATTAAAACCGTACGTAGCGTATGAGCTGGTCAAGCAGGTTAGGGAAGAGACAGCGTTGCCGGTGCACATGCACTGCCACGCGACCTCAGGGATGTCCGAATCATCCTACATGAAAGGCATCGAGGCGGGCGCCGAGATCATAGACACCGCCATCTCGTCAATGTCCCAGGGTACCGCCCAGCCGCCCACAGAATCGATGGTGGCAATGCTGCGAGGGACTGAGTACGACACCGGCCTGGACCTGAAGAAACTGCAGGAGATTTCTGATTATTTTGAGAAGGTGCGCTTCAAGTACTCTGACTTCGAGAGCGGCCACACCGGCGTCGACACTAATGCCCTCATCTACCAGATACCGGGAGGCATGATCTCCAACCTGGCCGCCCAGCTGAAGGAGGCTAAGCAGGAGAACAAGATCCAGGAGATCTATGAGGAGGTGCCCCGGGTGAGGGCCGATCTTGGCTACCCGCCTCTGGTCACGCCCACTTCACAGATCGTCGGAACCCAGGCCACGCTGAATGTGATCTCCGGCGAACGGTACAAGATGGTCACCAACGAGACCAAGAACCTGGTGCGAGGTTTGTACGGCAAAACACCGGCGGAGATCTCTCCGGAAATCCGCAAGAAGATCATCGGGGACGAGAAGCCAATAACTGTGCGCCCGGCCGACCTGCTCGAGCCCGAGTATGACAGACTTGCAAAGGAGGTCGGGGCCCTGGCCCGGAACGAGGAGGATGTACTTTCTTATGCCCTCTTCCCGCGCGAGGCGACGGAGTTCTTCAAGGACCGCGAGATGAACGAGAAGGGCGTTAACCTGAAGGACATCGCTGCGGTCGCCGTGCTGTATATGCGCTCCACTGAGAAGAAGTCCATGGTCGACGTCTGCAACGGTAAGGAAGACCAGTGGAAGAACGTGGCCCGCCGCGAGCAGATGAGGCAAGGGGGGTGGCTGATCTGAAACTGAAGATAACCGCCAACGGACAGCCGCACGAGGTCACAGTGGAGAAGAACGGCGGGGACTACCGGGTCATGATAGGGAACGAAACATACCGGGTGGTGCTCAAGGACAACGGGGTAACGATCAATGGCGAGTTCCTCCCAGTGATCATAGATGGGGCGTTGAACCAAGGTGCCAACGTAACGACTGGTTCACGCCAGATGAAGGTTTTGGTGGAACCGGCCCGAGAGATGGCCGCAGTTTCCGTAGAGGCCGAGGTGTCGCACGGAGGCAAAGGTTCCGATTCCAAGGGTTCGATCATGGCTCCGATGCCAGGCAAGATTATATCCATAAAAGTAAAGGCCGGTGACACCGTGGCGCAGAACCAGATCGTCGCCGTGCTGGAAGCCATGAAGATGGAGAACGAGATCCAGTCCGACGTCGCGGGCACTGTGCAGAGCGTGTCCGTGAAGCCGGGTGAGACGGTCGAGGGCGGCCAGGTCCTTCTGGTCATCCAGTGATCAGAAGTCTACTCCTTTGGCAAACGCCACTGTGGACTCGGTCAAGTTCTTGGTGCCGTAGACCGCGGCAGTTAGGTCTTTGCGCACCAGTAACTGCTGTGCCAGCCTCATTACCTCGTTCTCGGTGACCTCCTCGTACTTCTTCACCTCGTCGTCGATCAGCGGCACTTCCCCGGTGATCATGTAGTGGTAGGCGAACATGCGCATGTCGTCTCGCGGCTGTCCGATGTTCCGGAGGATGCTTCCCTTGAGCACGTGCTTGGCCCGCTCCAGCTCGCCTGGCGTCAGTCCCTCGTCCTTTAACCGCTTGAGCTCCTCGCCGAAGATCTGGATGACCCGTTGGACGCGGTCGCCGGACGTCGAGAAGTACGTTTCGATCGTTCCCGAGTCAGAATAGGACGATGGCGCCATATAGATCGAGTAGACCAGACCCTCCTCCTCCCTCACCTTTCGGTTCAGACGGGAGCTGGCCCCGCCGCCGATTATGGCTGTGAGCGCGTCCTGGGCATAGCTTTCCGGGTCCTTGGCTGTCAGGCCCGGGAACGCCATCCCCACGTACATGTGGTCGCCTTTCTTCGGGTAGGCATCGATGGAGGCGTAGAACCTTGGCTTTTGCCGCTTCACCGGCCGGGCCTTCTCCAATCCATCCAGCGAGTCGGTTGCCCATTGAAGTATCTGCCTCTCGTCGATGTTCCCGCAGGCCACCACGGCCATTCGAGGCGGCCGATACTTGGATGCATGGAACTCCAGCAGGTCCTCGGCGACGAACGAGTCGACACTCCGGTCGGTGCCCAGGACGGGCCGGGACAGCGGACCGCCTTTGAACAGTGATCGCAGGAGGAGGTTCTTGATGTACCTTTCCGGATCGTTCAGGCGGTTGTTGATCTCCTGCTTGACCACGCCTTTCTCCAGCTCCGTGTAACCCTTGTCCATCAACGGGTTACAGAAGATGTCCTGGACCAGGCCCTGGGCCGTCTCAATCGTCTCGTCGATGGAGAACGAGAAGAATGATGTCATCTCCTGGGTGGTGAAGGCGTTGAGATAGCCGCCTGCCTCCTCGATGGTCTCGTTGACCTGGTTGAAGGAACGGTTCTTGGTACCCTTGAAGAGCATGTGTTCCAGGAAATGTGCCATGCCGTGCTGCTTGGGCCCCTCGTCCCGGGAACCTATGCCGACGCTGATCGATACCGCGGCGGATCGTGTCTGCGGCAGGCGTTCCGTGATAACTGGTATCCCGGCAGGCGTCTTGTTGATCTTTAACAACTGGTCGGCTCTCATAAAGTTATAGAGGGACTATCTGGATTAAAAAAGATGTCATGGTTTGACACATATAGGTTCCTCGCCGGGAGCTCTTCCGCTTCATGGCGATCACCCGTTACACTTTTTCGCGTGAGCATTGTTGACCATTGTCACGCTGGAACACGATTTCCAACGCTGCCCCTGAAGGCTAGAATCGAAAAAAGGATATGCAGTCACGACATGGGACGAACGTCCGGTTCGAATCTAGGACGTTATGTGCGTCTTCGGGCCGGCCTCCAGGAGACAATCCGATGGCGACCAAGCGAAAGGGCACGCCGGAACGCACATGCGATCCCGGGGCAAAGGACTGTATCGAAACAGCGGCCGCCAAGACAATCGAGACCGCCTGGGACCGGTTTGAACTTATGCAGCCGCAATGCGGTTTTGGTGAGCTCGGCGTGTGCTGCAACAATTGCCTCCAGGGCCCTTGCCGTATCAACCCTTATGGCGGAACGCCAGAGAAGGGAATCTGCGGTGCAAGAGACTACACCATAGTGGCCAGGAACCTTATCCGTCACATTGCCGGCGGTACCGCCTCCCATTCGGGGCATGGCCGGCATATAGCCGATACCTTGCGAAAAGCGTTGGAAGGAAATGCTCCCGCGTACTCGATCAAGGACGAACTGAAGCTCAGGCATCTCTCCGAACGCCTGGGAATCAGAGTCCAGGGAAGGTCCAAGGAAGAACTGGCCCAGGATGTCCTGGTCAAGGTCTTCGATGACTACGGGCGAAGCCAGAAGTTGCCCCTGAACTTCACTGTCGCCAACATTACCAAGCAGCGCGCCGAGCTTCTGGAAGCGCTTGGCGTGATGCCCGACTCGATCGACCATTCCATTGCCGACGTCATGCACCGTACATCGCTGGGCTGCGACGCTGACCCATTGCCGCTGATCTTCGGCGGCATCCGCTGTGCCATCGCCGATTATGACGGGATGCAGATATCCACAGACCTCTCCGACATACTGTTCGGGACGCCACGACTGGTCCACACCTATGCCAACCTGGGTGCACTCAAGGAGGATGCGGTGAACATCGCCATCCATGGTCACAACCCGGTCCTTAGCGAGGTCATCGTGGACGTCGCCCGGACCATGGATGAGGAAGCCAGGCAGGCAGGCGCTTCGGGCATTAACATCGTTGGCATATGCTGCACCGGGAACGAGACCCTGATGAGGAAGGGCGTCTCCATGGCGTCCAACTTCGCATCGCAGGAATTGGCACTGGCGACCGGAGCCGTGGACCTGCTGGTGGCCGATTACCAGTGCATCATGCCCTCGCTGTCGGAGGTCTGCTCTTGCATGCACACCGAGATGGTGACCACCATGAGCAACGTCCGCATCCCCTACGACACGCACGTCCAATTCCGGGAGGAGGACGCGGAGGCTTCGGCCCGGTCGATCGTGCGGATGGCCATCAATGCCTTCAAAAGAAGGGAACCGACCAAAGTCAAGATACCGGACGTCAAGTTCGATGTCGTGGCCGGGTTCAGCACCGAGCAGATAGAGGAGCTGTGCTCGGTGTTCGTCCCGGAGGACCCACTGATCCATCTGGTCGAGGCCATCCGGTCCGGTCAGCTCCGGGGGATCGCGCTGCTGGCCGGATGCAACAACCAGAAGGCAGTCCAGGACCGGAACCACCTCACCATAGCCAAGGAGATGCTCAGGAATGATGTGTTGGTTTTGACCACTGGCTGTTCCGCCGGAGCCTGCGCCAAGAACGGTCTATTGGCGGCCGACGCCACCGAGAAGTTCGCAGGACCCGGCCTCAGATCGTTCATCAGGGCACTGGAAGAGAAGAACGGGGTCAAGCTCCCGCCGGTCTGGCACATGGGTTCGTGTGTCGACAATTCCAGAGCCGCGAATCTGGCCAAGGAGATCGCCGTTAGGCTGGGAACGGACGTGTCCGGAATACCCTTCGTGGTCTCCGCGCCTGAGGCCAACCACGAGAAGGCTGTGTCCATCGGGACCTGGTGCGTGGCGTTGGGAATGCCTGTCCACGTTGGTACCATCAATTACATTTACGGCTCCTCCCTGGTCACCGAGGTTCTGGAGCATTCGGCGGCCGATGTCTTCGGCGGTCACTTCATCTTCGAGGCGGACCCACTCAAAGCCTCGCAGCGCCTGCTCAATTCCATCGAGAGAAGACGCTGGACACTCTCGTTCGATAATCATTACATCGTCGAGGAAGGTAAGAAGCTCTCCAACCAGCGCCTGTACCGCATGGCCATCGACGGCGCGCTGATCGCCACCGGCTTCGCCGACCAGCTGCTCGGGGTGGCCATCGAGAAGCATGGCTATGACAAGAGGATCGAGTACCCCGAGACCGCCTACGAACTGCCGGCCATCTATGCCTGGGACGGGTCCGAGGCGAAGAAGCTGGCCGACCTGCCCGGTATCCTAGGAAAGGTAAGGGGCAGGATCCGGGAGACATCGACAATGGAGAGCGCGCTCGCGGCCGGCGAGGCCACCATGGTGGCGGCCGAGATCGTCGAGGCCCTGAAGTACCTGGATGACGCCAAACCATATGACGGCACGATGTACACCGGTTTTGTACCGGACCGCATCCTGAGGCAGCTGGGGTTGGCGTTCGTCGATGACACCATCCCGGGAGCGGCGGTCCTGATCGGTACGGCCAAGGACCCAAAGCAGCTGGTCAAGACCGTTCGCGAATGCCAGAGCAAGGGCATGCTGATCTTCGCCTCTTATGACACCGTTAGGCAGCTAAAGGACAACGGCATCCACATGGGCCTGGACATGATGCTGTACCCGATAGGGGAGTTCACCCAGGTCATCCACGCGCTTAATTTCGCCATCCGGGCGGCATTATCTTTCGGCGGCGTCCAGCGGGGCGACCGGGAACGCTTGGCCGGATATATGAAGAAGAGGCCGAAGGTATTCGTTCTGCAGTTCGGGCCGCTGGACGCGATCAAGGCGTCGGCCGAGTTCGCCGTACTGCTGAACGGCTCCCCGGTCGTAGCTGATCAGGTCCTGGAAGGTATCCCAGAACGATTCGTCACCCAGACACCGGACCGGATGCTGCAGACGGCCATCGAACTGCGTGAGATCAAGGTCAAGACAGCCTCGGTCGATGTCCCTGTTGCTTACGGACCGGCGTTCGAGGGGGAAACGGTCCGCAGGCCAGACACCTACGTGGAAGCGGGAGGAGCCTCCAAGACGCTGTCCTTCGAACTACTGAGGATGAGGGACGAAGCGGATGTCCAGGACGGAAAGATCACCATCGTGGGAAAAGACGTGGACCAGATGCCTGAGGGCTCGTCCACGCCGCTGGCGATAATCATCGATGTCTACGGCAAGAGGATGCAGGAGGACTTCGAGTCGGTCATGGAGCGCAGGATCCACCTGTTCCTAAACTTCGCCGAAGGCGTCTGGCACACGGGACAGAGGAATCTCAACTGGGTGCGGCTGAGCAAGAACGCAGTCGCCGCCGGTTTCCGTTTCAAGCACTTTGGCGACATCCTTATCACCAAGATGAAGGAGGAGTTCGGGAATATCATCAGTCGAGTTCAGGTCACTATAATCACCGATCTGGAGGAGATCAAGCGGCTTCAGCCGTCGGCCATGGAGGTTTACGGCAAGCGCGACGCCAGGATGGCCGGACTGACCGACGAGGCGGTGGACACATTCTACTCCTGCCTCATGTGCCAGTCGTTCGCCCCCGACCATGTTTGTATCGTCACCCCGGAAAGGCTCGGGCTGTGCGGTGCGATCAATTACCTGGACGCCAAGACCGGCAAGGAGATCTCCCCGACCGGCCCGAACCAGCCAATACCCAAGGGGGAGGTGATCGACGCAATCAAAGGCCAATGGAACGGCGTCAACCAGGCAGTTTACGACCTCACCCATCACAAGCTGGAGCGGTTCAACGCATACACGCTGATGGAGGACCCGATGACCTCATGCGGCTGCTTCGAATGCATCGTGGCCATGACGGCGGACGTGCAGGCCGTGATCGTAGTCAACCGGGAGTTCCCTGGCATGACCCCTGTGGGAATGAAGTTCTCCACGCTGGCCGGTTCCATCGGCGGCGGAAAGCAGACGCCGGGGTTCATCGGTGTTGGCAGGAAATACCTTATCAGCAAGAAATTCATCCCAGCGGACGGCGGGTTCCTGCGCATCGCGTGGATGCCAAAGGATCTCAAGGAGTCGATGCGCAGCTCGCTGGAGAAAAGGGCGGCGGAACTCGGCGAGCCTGGGTTCGTGGATAAGATAGCCGATGAGACGATGACCACGGACGCCGACGGGCTGACAGAGTGGATGGCCAAGGTGGACCATCCGGCCCTGAGGATGCCGCCGCTGCTGCAATAACGTTCAGGAAGGTCAATAACATGGTCGAGGTTCCAATCCCCAAGGAGAAGTGGACGGGCAAGATCGGCGTACTTGAGCTTGGCTCATCATCCGAGAAGGGCGGCTCCCGGGGTAAGAAGGTCTTGGTTGGCGGAAGCAACGGGATGCCGTTCCTCTCCTATGAAGGGACGTCGCCGAACCGACAGGTCATAGCCGGTGAGGTCATGGACACGACCAGCGATCTGCCCAAGGCCGTGAAGGAGTTCTTCGGGGACGTCGTCAACGACCCTGTACCCTGGGCCAAGGCATGGGTCGAGAAATATCACGCCGATGTCATCTGCCTGAAGCTCATATCCACGAACCCCGAAGAGGGGAATATTCCCTCTGAGGTGGCCGCTGAGACGGTCAAGAGGGTCTTGGCCGCAGTCAACGTCCCGCTGATCGTCTACGGATGCGGCCAGGAGGAGAAGGACGCTAAGACGCTGGAGGCAGTCAGCAACATCGCCCCGAAGGAGCGGCTGCTGCTCGGTTACGCCGAGGAGGGACATTACAAATCAATTTCCGCGGCCTCGATGGCGAACGATCACCCGCTCATCGCCTTCAGTAACCTGGATATCAACCTGGCCAAGCAGATCACCATCCTTCTGACGGACTTCGGTGTAAAGAAGGAGAACATCGCCATGGACCCATTGATGGCCGGTCTGGGCATGGGCCTGGACTATTCCTATTCCGTCAACGAGAGGATAAGGCTGGCCGCGCTCATGGGCGACGGCATGCTGCAACAGCCGATGCTGTGCGACACGACCGCCTCATGGAAATCGG
>CAVWKV010000115.1:0-7280 GCA_963755265.1 uncultured Methanomassiliicoccales archaeon
AGGAAATTACGGATCTTATCCTATTTCACCTTCAAAAAGAGTGAGGAAGTCCCTTCGTTGACCGGATTTCTTGGTCAAACATATCTGGATGGACTTCGGTAGATGTGCTTGAACAGCTCGCATCAATGGGGTCGATTATTAATAACAGGCGCTCACAAAACACGTTGATTAATATGACAACTGCAAAGCAGTTTACCTGCCCCACGTGCGGCTGGAGCATCACAGATCCGTCGGGAACGGAAGACATGATGAAGTTCGTCCAGATGCACAAGGACATGCATCATCCGGATATGAAGGCGACCAAGGAGCAGATCATGACCATGGTCAAGGATGTCGAAATCGGGCTGCCCGGACATCCGCCGATGGACAAGGAGAGTGTCCTGAACGATCTGAAGAAGATTCCCGGAATGAATGAGCTTACGGCTCAGGCATTGTACATCTATGGGATACACTCGGTCGACGAACTGATCGGTAAGAACGCAGATGAGGTTTATCTGAATATGTCGAAGAGGCAGGATGTCCCGGCCGATACCTGCTTCCTTCTCTTGAACGGCCTGAGGACAGCGGTGAAGTACGCCAACACGATGGTAACTAAGAAGCGCTAAATTTACTTAAGAGAAGCATGCCGGGTGGATCTTCAGCGTGATCCAATTTCTCTCCGATTACCCGTCTCATCAGGGCCGATGTGTATTGGGGCATAAATGTCCAGCAATAGGGGGCTTATCCCCGTTATCATGATGCCCGAAATTAAGGGTTCATATTTGGGAGCTGGACGGGAATGGTATATCCGAATATCCGATGGTTCGCATTAACAATTATTTACCCTGTTGGGGTATGGACATCTCCGGGAGAGGGGGAGCGAACTTCGCATGGAAATCTAAAGTGATTTTATTCCTGGTGACGCTCTTTTCGACGGCCTGTTCGATGATGCGCTCGAGCTCGACGAACATCGGGGCAGGGCTGTATCCCTTCTTCACATAGCCGCTCGCTCCGGCGTTGCAAGCCTCCATGACCAATTCTTCCCTGCCGCGGCCCGTGAAAAGTATGAACGGGATGGACTCGTCCCGGCTCCGGACGCGCCTCAGGAACTCCAGGCCGTCCATCCCCGGCATCTGGTAGTCCGATACGATCGCGTCGAAGCGGCGTTCTGCCATCTTTTTGAGTGCTTCCTTTGCAGATATGGCCGTCTCGACCTTCAGCCTCCCGGACATCTCCAGGAACTCCTTGCCGAGTTCGAGCATTCCCCTCTCGTCGTCGGCGTAAAGCACGTCCAACATGGATACCGAGAACTATTTTATGATTCATGAACTCTTAAAAGTGGTGGGCTTAGTACGGAACTTGATAATGTAGTTCCTGGCCGGTGTCGACCTGGGTGCACATGTTCACGTTAATAATGCGATTGGCGGACGTCACCGACCGGTTGGCAGAGATCGAAAAGCGACGTCACCGACCGCATAAATGAACGGCCAAATTGTCGTTCCCCGCCAATAAGAGGGAGTCCGTTAATATATCGATTGCTTAAATGCATCTTCTAAAATATTGGCGGGGATGGGAATGACAGGGCGGCGCCACATGCGGGTCCTCATCGTAGAGGACAACAAGGCCGACGCACGACTAGTCAGGGCTCTCGTCGAGGAAACGGGATTGCCCACTGACATCACTTTTGTAAGGGACGGAGAAGGGGCGATCCAAATGATGGAAAGCGCCGCAAAAGGTGATGCCGCGATTCCCGACCTGGTCCTGCTCGACATCAACCTCCCCAAGAAGAACGGTCATGAGGTATTGGCATCCATAAGAGGGGATGACCGCTTAGCGCATACTTTTGTGGCCATGTGTTCGGGCTCCGACTCCATCGAGGACAGGGCAAGGGCATGCGGCAACGGGGCCAATGAATATTTGCAGAAGCCGATGGGCCTCGAAGAGATGGAAACGATGGTAACGAGCTTACGGCGGATCCTCATCTCGTTGAATTAGGATCCGCCGCATATTTCGATGGCGGTGCAGGCAGGCATCGGGAAGATCTCCCTAAGGCTGCACACTTAACTGTACCTATGTCCAGGTTGCGATGTCGGCGATCGGCTTGCGGAGATTGAATTATAGATTCTGAAAAACCTCCGATGATTTCTTATCATCTTGCCCTTTGCAGCTCATTGTGCGTCGGCCGGTCAGTGTCTCCTGCTTTCCTCACATTTGTTAGGTTCAAAGACGGCGGCGCGCATACCTTATCACTGACCGGTTCTCGGAGATCGAGCAGATGCTCGAGAAGTAAATTTAAACCAAATAAACGGGCTTATAACGCATGTATTATCAGTGAAAAATGGTGATACGTTTTATATTCCCGGTTGTAATACAACAACTATGGTCGCCACGAAGGAGTTATCAGTGATTTCTATCAATCGTTTACTCGTTATTAAGGCATGGTGAGCAACATGGCCATCATCAAGGTTGAGGTCATCAGCGTATCGCGGGCAATGGATGTCAAAGGGAATAGTATTTTCATGGTCCAGTTCGGTCAGATGATGCCGGTGAGTGATGATATGGCACGGTCAATGCCTAGACCGGTAGGCCAAGCGCCGCCCAAGGAACAAGGTGCCAATGTGCTCGCCCTGTATTTCGATTTCAAAGGAGCGGTCCCATATAAGGCAGGCTCGTTCTGGAACCTAGAGATTAAGGATAATGGAGAGATAATGCTGAAGGAGGCGAAATCGTGAACATGCTAGGGCAGGAGGAGATGGAATATAGCGCCTCACAATTTCCTGAGGCCGGATGTCAATTGGTCAGTTGGTCTAATGTCATATCCCGTTTCACCAAGTTGAGATCTTCCATGATCTATCCCTTACCGGATAACAGATCCCGCCTATACCAAGCCGAGGATGATGACCCGTTGACAATCGAAGAGCTGATGGATGCTGAGATAAGCGAGCGCGATTTCGAATGCGGGCGGGCTACTGATCTACCGGCCGAGATGTCTGATGAAGCGTTCTTGGCACATTTCCGCTCATTGTGATTGGGTGATCAGATCAACAAAGTAATACCTTCCAATAATTTTGACGCTCTTTATGCAAAGAAAAAGCGGAAGCACCCAGAGCTTGTGGATAGGATGGAGAAGATTCTTTTAGATTTAAGGAATGAAAAGGATCCTGAGTCTTTGGGCGAAAAGAAGAATGGCCAACATAAGCAATATCGGACCATTCGAATCAATAAAAATCATAGGATCATGTATAAGGTCGTGAAAGAGAATGGCAATAATGTTGTTGTTCTATTCAGAGTCTGCGACCATGGTGATGTTTATGCTCCTCTGAAATGAGAGAGGAGTAATGAATTATACTCCGGCGGATAATCCCGCGTCCTGGTCACTACTTGCGTCCGCCCGGATTGTCCAGCTCAAACGGTCTATTCTCGCGGAGCTTCTCCAGGAACCTTGAGTCTTTGGATCCCGCTCGAACTCCACGTCCTTGCCGCAGGCCTTGCACCTGCCGGGAATGCGTAAGCCCTTGTCCTGCGTGATCACGACTTGTTCCGCTCCGCACTCCGGGCACGGCAACTCGTCCCATTCCCTGTTCCCTTTAGGCAACATAAGTTCGAGGACGGACGGCGGGTGGTTAGGTCTTGCGGGAGGAGGGGAGCGAAAGTCCCCCCAGTGACACGTTTTGTCGTGCGTCCAGTGTATTTCTAGCGTGAAAGGAACCGATAACTATATACTTCCATAGATGTCAATAGATATAAGCGCGACCGGCCGCGGGATCCGACACCGAACCATCCCGTCAATACGCTTAGTCGGCGCGCCATAAAACATCTGTTGTGCCCATATTTATGTTATTGGACGTGGCCGGTTGATCTTGATTCCCACCCGCACAAATTCTAGTGGGAACGTCTCCGGTATGCCGCCGAGGACACTCTGACCTCGAACAACGCTCCCTGTCCGGGCACGCCCTTCTCCTCGATCGTCATCCCGGTGATCGCCAATATCTCCTTCGTCATCATGAGGCCGTGGGGGGCATCCTCCCTCGGCCCTGTTTCGAAGATCGCCTTCTTGAGATCGGCCGGCACTCCCATGCCGTCATCCTCGTACGTCAGGATCAGCACGCCATTCTGCTCACGTGCCGACATGCGGATCCTGGTCGTCTTCTGGCCGTGACGAATGGTATTTTCGAACAGTTGGTAGAAGACCCGATCGACCAATGCGTCCGAGAAGATCTCCCAGCCGTTGACGTCCAGGTCGAAGGAGATATATTTTAGGTCAAAACTCGATCTGAGTTCCTCGAGGCCTATGTCGAGGCGGTACCAGCTTGAAGGGGCCTTCCCCATGTTCTGATACTCGCGCGCGAAGTTGAGGTACGATTGTATCTTCTCGGTGGCATGCTGCATGCATGCCACATGCTCCATGGAGACGGGGCGGCCCGGATTATGCCGGACCCTTTGGATCTGCTCGTTCAGCACAATGAGCTGGTTCTGCACATCGTGCAAGGTGATCCCCGACAGGAGATTGAGCTTCCGGTTCGCCTCCGTAACCGCGCGCCACGCCATCTTCCGCTCCGAGACGTCGACGGCGATTCCCTGTATAGCATGCGGCTTGCCGTTCCGGTAAAGCAGGGACCCGCCGACCTCGACGTCTACAAAACTGCCGTCCTTGCGACGGAGCCGCAGTTCAACGAATTGCTTCTGGGTGCCGGTCTGCAAGATCTCATGCAAACCCGCCATGGCCAATGGTATATGTTCGGGGACGAGGAGGTCAACCACATTCATGCCGGTCAATTCCTCCAAGCTATAACCGATCATTTTCAGAATGGCCGGATTGACGTCAATGACGTTCCCCTGGAGGTCAAGGGTGAAGACCAAGGTCACCATGTGTTCGTACAGTGAAAGATAGCGTTCCTCGGCCTCAGCCTGCGCATGCTCCGCCTGGCGTCGGGCGATGGCCTGCTTGATGGCATTGGCCAGTTCGGCGAACGTGGTCTTCGGGTCCCCGCCCTTCTTGATGTAGAAATCGGCCCCGTTGTTGATCGCCTCGACGGCGATCTCCTCGCGGCCTCTCCCGGTGAACAGGATGAATGGGACCTTATCCATCCGCCTAACCTCCTTCAGGAGCTCGATACCGTCCATTCCGGGCATATGGTAATCGGAGACCACAGCGTCGCAGTTCATGTCCTTGAGCTTCTGCAAGCCTTCTATTGCCGATGAAGCGGTAACGATCTCGAACTCCGGGTTGAGCGACAAGAACTCCTTGGCTACATCCAGGACGATCGTTTCGTCATCCACAAGTAGAATCCTAAAAGTATTCCTCACAACGGTCACAATATATCCATTGACCAAGATGCGACTTAAATATTTGCTTTAAATTGCGAAACGCGAAATAAATGACCAAATTTCGAGCGGAGGACCATGCGGAAGGCCATGACTTGCAGAGCACGCCATGGCAGGAGGATTGGAAGGCAAAGGCGCTTACGTGTTCATACCTATTGGCTGCACCAATGCCCTGTAGGCACGGAGAGCTCGAACCTCGCCCCTTTTCCCGCCTCGCCGGTCTCCGAGATCTGGATATCGGTGATCTTCAGGATCTCCCGGATCAAGAACAGCCCCAGGCCAGTGTGTTTCCCGAACCCCTGCTGGAAAAGGTGTACCTTGTCCTCCGGGGATATGCCGGACCCGTTGTCCTCGAACGCGATCGTCAAAGTGTCCCCCTGTTCCTCCGTTGTGATGGACATCAGATCTGCACCGCCAGAATGCCTGAGGGCGTTCTCGACCAGGTTGTACACCACTTTGGAGAACATCGGATCGGCAAGGATCCAGAATCCCAGGTCCTTCTCGACGATTCTCATGCCGTTCAGGGTCAGCATCTGCCTGGCGTCCCTGACACAATCGCTCAGATTCTGCCACGTCGGCGTCTTGACCCCGATGTCCTGATAGATCTTGACGAACTCGAGCTGCTCCCATATGGCGTCGACCGATTTCCCCATCTTATTGACGTGCTCGGCCTGCTTCGGTGTGAGCTCCGTCATTTCCAGGAGGCTCACGAAGCCCTTGATGACCGCGAGCTGGTTCATGGAGTCGTGGCGGGTGATGGTGTTGAGAATGTTCATCTTGTCATTTGCCTTCCTCAGCTCCGTCTCGCTCCGGCGCAGTTCCCTGGTGATCTCGGTCAGCGACTCGTTGGTCCTGAATATCTCTTCGAGCTGGAGGGCCATCTCCTTCTCCGCCGAAATGCGCTCCGTCACCTCCTCCATGACGATCAATACTTGAGCCAAACCGCCGTTCTCGTCCCTCCTGAAGGGAACGAGGTACAAATGCGCCCAGATCCAATCGTCGACGCGGTTCCGGAGCCTCACCTCGATCTCGTTGGTCTCGTAGTCCATGAGGATGGGCATCTCCGCCACTGCCTTTTCGAACTTCCAGATGTCCTCGGGGTGGCCCCTTCTCCTGATGGCGTCCCTCAGCGATCTCAGTTCCTCTGGCGGCAGTCCAAACAGCTCGATGCCCCTCGAATTCTGATAGACCACCTGGCCATCGGCGATGTTGAAGATCAGGATGCCATTCGGATCGGCGGACAGGATGCGGTCGATGATCTGTTCTTTCTCCCGGAAGGCCTGCTCTATCTTTATCCGTTCAGCGTTCTCCTTGATGAGCTTGAGGTTGCTGTAACCGAGCTGCGAGATGAGCGAGGTCAGCTTGACATTGAACTCCATCATGTCCTTGACCCTTTCATGGTTCAGCCGGGGAACCTTTGACAAGGCCGCCAGGTAATCGCCCTTATCAAAACCATATCTCTCGGCCTGTTGAATGAACAGACCGAAGTCCGGGGTCTCATCGTCGTAGAAGAACTGACCGATGAACAGGTTGCCCTTATGCTCACCCCCGACGAAGATCGGCGTGACGATTTCCCACATGTTGTTCCTGCACTTGTACGACCTGCACTTGCCCTCCTCTACGTTCTTCGTGAGGAAGCGGTCGCTCTCCAGGCAGTTCGTCCTGGTCTTTTCGTTAACACGGTGAAACTTGAGGCAGATGTCCTGCCAGCCAACCCCGACCAGGATGTTGTCGTCCAGGTCGGTGATCGCCATGCCGATATGGGTGATCCTATAGAGGTCGTCGATTATGGACTGAATCCTCGGCACGTCGATTATGTCCGCCAGGTCGGCCTTGATCAGGGGAAGGTCCGTGATGCATGCCGAAACGTCATTGTCCGATGGCTCAGTGCTCTCAGGGGCCGGCGTTTCATCCGTTTCCACAGATCTTAACACCGATTAAGTTTTATTTAAGAATATATTTCTGAATAACAACTT
>CAVWKV010000116.1:0-12662 GCA_963755265.1 uncultured Methanomassiliicoccales archaeon
GAGTCATAATTAATACTATTTTCATAAATAATGGTACTAGCTCAACCCTTTTTTAACATCGATTTAAAAGGAAGAGTGCAAAATACGTATTTGCCGCAATCAAAGCCACTGATACCATTATTTGAGGCAATTGTGAATGCTTTTCAGGCAATCGAAGAGCGTCAAATCAGAGAGCCTAACGAAGCATATCGTATCAAAATCATTGTTGTTTACAACGGTCAGCAGGGAATTTCGGATGAGGATAGAGTTAAGGCAAGAGGGATTGAATCATTCATCATTGAGGATAATGGAATCGGATTTGATGACAACAATTTTTACTCGTTTACAACATCTGATTCTCTTTATAAAATTAGTAAAGGCGGAAAAGGAGTCGGTAGACTATTATGGCTCAAAGAATTTAAGTCCGTGAATATTGAAAGTGTATTCATAGACACAAACAAAACAATAAGAAAAAGAAAATTCATTTTTAATATAGATGTTCCGTATATTAATATTATTGAAAATAATGAATGCAATGAGTCATTGCATACTGTTATTGAATTGAATACAATTAATCCAGATTATGAAGAAGCATTTCCAAAAAGTATAGACACAATCGCTATAAAAATCGTTGAACATTGTTTACCATTCTTCTTAGATGAAAAATGTCCAGCGATTATTCTACTAGATTCTGACGGAGGAGAGATCAATTTAAATAAATTGTTTAATGAAAAGATAAATGTCGATCGTAATCGTGTTCATTTCAAGATTAAGGAATATGATTTTTCTTTGTTGCATGTGCTAATCGATGAAGCGTTAATGGATAAACACAAATTGTACTTCATCGCGGACAGGAGAGAGGTTGAGAATATTAATCTCGACACCTACATTGTAGATTTATATAGAAAAATATCCTTGGATAATAATCATTTTTGGTATGCCGGGTTTTTAGAGAGTGACTATATAAATAAAAAGGTTGACTCGTCAAGAACACAAATTGTCCTTCCAGTGTCAGATACTGGTATAACAATTTCTCGGGAGGAAATCATAAAAAGAGTATGTGATGAAATAAGAGAGCATTTGTCAACCATTCTAGCTGCTATTAAGAAGGAAAAAATGGAAAAGATTGAAGAATTTGTTAGGACGGAAGCTCCACAGTATCGACATCTATTAACGTATAAGCGAGAGGCAGTTGAGCAGAAGATACACCCAGGCATTACTAACGAAAAGATAGAAGATCAGTTAGTCGAGATTAGGCGGCAATTTGATAAGGAGATGAAGTCGGACTCAGACAAGGTGATTAGAGGGTTAAACAATGCAACAATTCTTGACGAACAGGCTTACGAAGAGCTTTTCAGTGGATATGTTAAAAAAGTGACTGATAATAGCAAGTCAATATTAGCTGAATACGTGACTCGCAGAAAGGTGGTTCTTCAACTAATGGATGAAGCCATTAACATCACGAACAAAGGTCATTATAACAAAGAAAATATGGTCCATGATTTGCTATTCCCAATGAAAGAAACGACAGACACACTTCCTTATGACAAACATAATTTATGGCTGATTGATGAGCGTCTTGCCTTCCATTTTTTCCTTTCATCTGACAAGAATGTCGAGGATTCTGATTCTACAGATCGGCCGGACATTTTAATTCTAAATAATCCGATTGCCACCATAGATACTGAAAAGGGGTCTCGTTATGATTCAATAGTAATCTTTGAAGTTAAAAGACCCATGAGAAATGACTACACCGCTGCCAACAATCCTATCGAACAATTATTGAACTACATGAGAAAAATTAAGAAAGGGAACGCGATAGACAGCGAAGGACGTTTAATACTCATTTCTCCAACCACACGCTATTACCTGTACGCGATATGTGATATTACTTCGACATTAGAACTTGTCATCGCCAATAGAAACTTTAGGCCGACGCCGGATGGACAAGGCTATTTTACCTTCTATGATCAAGATAATGCATACATAGAGGTCTTACCTTTCGGAAAATTGGTTAACGATTCTAAAAAGCGTAATTCGGTATTATTCAACAAATTGGGATTATAAGAAAAATACTATGGAATGGGAAGTTCTTTCATATCATTTGACCATTAATACTCAGTGTCAACAATCGACGATATTAGCAATAATATCCCAACCATTTATCAATTATTGCGATATCCATAGCGGGTATTTCACTCTATTTCAGCATCAAGAATCGAGCTTTTCGTATTCAGATTTACATAAAGCACACCGAGTCTTTAAAGAGGATAGTCGAAGAATGGAAAAGCAATTTCCCTAGCATTCCGTGGATGGAGACCTTTGATAATGATATCAATCCAGTGCGTTTAGATATTGAAGACAACCCATTTTTTTTGATCTGATAGAAAATCATATTCCATCAGAATTGAGGATTCAAAGTCACTGGGAGGAATTGAAGGAAAAGAACCTCAATCTGAGAATTGAAAAGAATCGTATACAAAAGGAAATTGTAAAATGGATTGAAGAATTGACAGGAGCGAAATACGCGACAGGCAATGTAAATTATCGAGATGGAAGGAACCCTGATGAATTCGATTACCAACTCGTGATTCGCATAATTAGAAACAGAAACAACGGAATCAGAAGAGACAACGGAAACCTCCCAAACATCTCAATTGAACAAGAATGGAATACAGTTACTGTCGATCAGAGTCCGGTTCTGAAATCATCAAACCCTAACTCGGATAAGTTGTTTGAGATTATGGATGAACTTCTTTATGGAGATAATTTTTTCAACGATCTTCAGAAATTCAATTCTGAGGCTGACAACATCAAGAAAATGGATGCCACCCTTAGAAAGGAATTGGTCGTCCTGCTAGACTACCCAGTTTTGAGGGGGAAATGCCAGTACTTGAAATACATCCCGTGAAACCTCTTTAGCCGACGGCAGTCTAAGCGCCGCAATAAACCTATCAATATTGAGTGTCGAAGTCCAGATTTCTTGAAATTTTCGAGATTGTTTTTTTGGAAGATTTTCAGAATAAATTCTTAAGTTTTCTGACGTATTTTCTGGAAATTTTTCAAGAATTTTTTTAAGGATTTTTTAAAAATTTTCTAGTAAATTTCTGGTTGATTTCTAGAATATTTTCTAGTAATTTTCTAGTAAATATTCTTAATAAACTGACTATACTGTGTCTAGAATTGAAACGATCCCGATTCCCTCGATTGCCTACTTGAGGAGGGGATTAGCGGGACATGCCGTCTCGAATGAACATAGACGTGATGTGATTGCCTCGAGTAGCCCGAGAATCGATTCAGGGCCTCGCAAGTGATAATAGTGCTTCTTCAATGGGGTTTAATACCTGGAATCTCGAACGGCCATCTTAGCCAACTTATATTTGTCATCGGTCACTACTCCGGCGGTTGCACTGGTGGATGATATTGAGACGGAGCGGGTGGAGTCCTCTTCTTCTTTCTTTTTATCATGAAGATCAAACTCACTACCGCGATTATTGCGACGACAACAGTAAGTGCGACGATCATCAGGGAAGAATTGTTGTTCGATTGGGATGTGTAGTAGTTCGGCGGGAGGACAACCGGTGAAGTCGCCGACACCGTTTCCGACGGTACGCTCTGGCCGTTGGAGTTGGTCGCTACAACATAGTAGTAATATTGCTGGCCAGCTTGAGCGGTGGTGTCGGTGAACGAGTTGCCGTAGGTGCCTTGCAGGGAGTCATAAAGCACGGACATCCCACCGGGGTAAGTCCCCCGGAAAACTTCATAACTGCAATATGACCCTCCAGTATATGCCGGGCCGTTCCAGGAGATGACGATTTCGCCGCTGCTCACGCTCGCCGTTACGTCGGTCGGAGCTGATGGGATTGAGCCGGACGATGATGAACTGCTACTGGCAGTCGCCGACACTTCGTTGGATATCGGCCCCTCTTGCCCAACGCCATTGATGGCGGCCACTTGGTAATAATAGGTGGTGCCGCTCATCACGTTTGTATCGGTGTATGAAGTGGTATAAGAGAAGGGAATCGGTGGCGACATCACGGCTTCGCCTCCTGAAGTTGTCGATCGGTAGATGAAGTAGTTTACGATATGAGAGCCGCCGTCGTTGATCGGTGCATTCCAAGTGAGATGTATCTGTCCATTCCCCACGGTCGCCACCACGTCATAGGGAGCGGATAGCGCCGCGCTAGCCTGAATACTAGACGAAAGGGGCAGTATGGCGATCAACAAGAACAGGCAAAGCAAGCATACCGACGATCTAATCCTTGAGCTCATGTCCTTCACCAACTGTAGGTTTAAAATCATGTTCTTTGATTGACAGGGCGCTGATTCTTACCCTTCCGATTGTGACGAATAAGATTGGTAACATCGAGAATACCGTTATTCTACACTTCTTCATTGAAGATGATAGGTAGTTCTTTTTTCGAAGACTTTTCAAATCAATCGGGCCGCCTGAGGGTTCTTAACCGACTCACGATGGGATGATTGGGTTGATGTGGTAATAATACTTGCTATTACTACACATCAATTGTAATTACTACATATAACTTTTAATAATGGCCAGTTAAAACCTAATTCAATGGTTTGATTGTAGTTTCTAATGAAGTATGATAGTGCTAAGGTGGGGATGCTTGAGGAAACATACGCTCTCAAGGTCCTCCTTGCTTTAAAAAGGGAGGGCAATATCTCAAGAGCCGTCCTTTATGATTTGGTCTCAAAGTCCAACCGCACTGTCATGGAACGGGTCAACGATTTGATCGCAGCGGGGTTGGTACAGGAATATGCCCAACAGACCACTCCTTTCTCCCGCTATCTCACCTTGACTGAGAAGGGAAAGAAGGTCGCCGTGAGCGTTGAGAGCTTAGAACAGGCACTTGGCGAATAATATCCCCTCACACAAGGAGTTCGTTTTCATATCGATTTGGAATGAATAAGAGCGATGAGATTCAGGTCATAACCGGATTTAGCATAAGAATTGACTAATTTGTAAGCGGGTTCAAATTGTTCGAACTATAGTTGACCCTGTTCAAACCCAGGTCGATCTCTAGTTGAACTCCAGTTGAACCCTCAAACCAGAGTGCTTATTTTAGTGCTAGGGGACCTAGCTAGAACCCTTTCAAACCTAGTTTGAACCTTATCAAACCAGAGTTAACTATAGGTTCCTAGAAGGTTCAACTCGTCATTTGGTCAACCCTTTGAGTCTGGCCTTGATGTCCAGCACTGCCGAGTCCAGTTCGCCGATCATCTGTTCCTTGACCTTCGGGTCGGTCATGGCTTCGGATAGCTGAAAAAGATAGTTCTCGACCAAACCAAATGGCTCGGCAAGCTTGTTGATCGTTCTGAAGGTGTCTTCGTCGTTCAACGCTTTGTATCGATAAGCATAATGGACCATGTATTGCCGGGTGTTCCGGTAGAACAGGGCGAAATTCTTCGTTATATCAGAGGCGCGTTCATGGGCGACGATGGACCGGATCTGTTTCAAGAGTGACAGATCGATCACGAGTTTGTCCCGAACAGAGTCCGGATCGTCGTCCAGCAGTCGTCCCACTTCATCCGATTTCTGACCGCCGTAGAAAACCGGCCTGCGGAACATGTATAAGTTCGGCAATGTTCCAGAGACTCGTTCGTAGCATCTATGCCTGGTCCTTCTTTTCACGAATTTTGCCGGGGCCAACATCTGCTCGCCGTTCATCAGTCCCTCCGGGCCTTCTCGGGCTTGCCCGATCTCCCGGACGATGAACGCGATATTGATCCAGTCGTCCCGGTTCGTTTCTTCTTTCGTGTTGATGGTCGTCCTCCGGACTATCGGTCTGCGGAGGGCTGCCCTAAGCTCGTCCTCGCTCGTTCCTGTAAGGAGCCGCACCTCTTCCAGGGTGAGACCGCGGTGGATGATATCGCAAAGTCGTGGCAAATAATCGCGGGACATCAGGCTCAATTTGGCGGTGGCGTTCATCCCCTTATCGGCGAGCCGATTCAGTTCCCTGGACTTGATCGAACCGAGGCTTTCGAATGCACCGGCAGCGCGGCCCAGTTCATACTTCATAGAAGCCTGGTCGATGTTTCTGACTGGAGTTTTTTCCGAATCAAGTACTTCTGCTTTACTACATTTTTTTGTCGCCATCTCTGAAAACTTATCGCAGTTCAAGGATAATTTTGTTTATGTCACGTGAACGTGAGATCAGAAACGGCACATCTTCAGGGAATCGCCACGGACGCGGTGACGATTCTTGAGGTCCAGCATCGACTAGGAGCAAGTAAAAGGTGATCCAGATGCCCTCTTTGCCACGCAAACCCGGAGCATCTTCCGGCCCGGTCCCGCGCCGTCTCAGCGAAGCGGTAAATACCGGGCAGGGGCATGCTCGATACGAGAACTATGTTCCGCGCACAGCGGATGGTAGGTTCTCAGTGGCAAGTGGTAGAGGTCGTCCAAGGACCAAGAGAAGCGACGAAATGGAGGGGAGGAACGTGGGCAAGTACCCCTTCATGAGAATCGCCAACGACTACCTCCGGAATATGAATGGAGTGCTGGCTGAAAGCACCTGGATCGAGACCGAGAGAAGGTTAAGAAGGATGAGCAAGGATTTCGATGTCCTGAAAGAAAACGGAGCGATCAAGAACGTTGCTCCTTACGCGATTACTGATAAGGACATCCTATCCTATCTCAAACTTCTCAGAGCCCGTGGATTGCATGATTCTGGTATCTGTCACAATGTGGATACCCTAAGCAACCTCCTGCATTTCATCGGGAACGCTTCTATGGAGAAGGCCAAGACAAGACATGTGCAGCATTTCCCCAAGCGAGGCTCGAAGCACTACGATCCAATCCCGACAAATGGTCGCCATAAGATCATGGAATGCGCTAACAAGGTATCGGACAAAGATTGGAACCGGATGGTAGCCTACGGTCTGACCGTGACCGCCATCTGTACCGGTCTGAGACCAAAAGAACTAAGGCTGGCGAACATCTCTGATCTGGACCTGAAAAATGGAACCCTTCATACGGATCATGTCAAGGGCGAGGATTCGTACGGAACGGCCAGGGACACCGCCATTCAGCCTGATGGCATCCCGTTCCTGAAGAGGTACGTCAAGGCACGAAATGAAAGGTTGGCCATGGAGAACCTGACCAACCTCGAAGCGCTGTTTCCGGCAGTTCAGGATGTTCTGAAAGGCGGCGACGGCTACTTCGCTTCCAATAGCCTGACGAAGCTCAGGGCGAGGGTCACCGAGGATTCGGGCATCACCTTCGACCTGAGGGCATGTCGACGTACCTTCGGCCAAGAGAACGTCAATATGGGAGTGCCTTTGGACGCGGTATCCCGTATGATGGGCCACTCTAGCACCAAGACCACTGAGAAATACTACTGTCGTAAAACGAATGACACGGCTATCCTTGAGGCCAAGAAAGTATACGCAAATATGAAGCCCCAAGGAATGGCCAGATGTCCAGAGTCGAATTATACCCCTTCTGAGAAATTTTCTTGGTTATCTGGATGTAATTGAAGTGCGGGCGTCGGGATTTGAACCCGAGTTTCAAGCTTGGCAAGCTTGAGTGATAACCAGCTACACTACGCCCACACGGTGTGTGCTTATCCACGAATATGCAAATTGCATTTAAACTTATTGTCGTAGACTGGCATACCCATCACCATATAAATCGCAAGACCAGGTAAGTCGATTCGTGTCATTCTAATAACCGGAATGTTATCTCATTCGGGGGATGGGAATAGCGAGACGAAAGAGACGTTATCGTTCGGTAAAACCGATAATCTCGATATTCACTTTCGGTCTTTTCAGTACATTGGGCTTCAGCCCCGGTGGCGTGCTCTTCAACATATTCGTAAACGAGACAGAGAAGTATGTGCAATACGCGGCGATCATCGCACTCCTGATCCTCGTCTGGTTCATGCACGACTCTATCATCACGCCACTAAAGACGATGTGGCGGGGTTACCGTATTTGTGGTGGGCTCGGCATCATTGCCATGCTCTTCGCTTTCCTTTCTGGATTCACTATCATATATCATCTGCAGTCGGGGCTCATCCTTCTGGGAGCAGGGTTCACCACATGGTTTATAGCTATCGTAGCCCAGAGATGATTGGAACAAGAAAGAAAGAAAAATAGTTTCAATTGTTCAAGGCTGTATGGCGATGAGGACTTCCCCGACCTGGACAGTGTCCACGGCTTTGCCTTGGAGCGTCATCTTCTTCTCGATGTCGACGAATTCGCGGCTTAGCGTAACCTTCATTCCGTCGGGCAGCTCGAACTCATAGGTGCCATTGGCAATAGCGTCAGAATCCTTCTCCGTGTCCAGTGCCTTGATGCGGTCGGTGACTTCCCTGGCCTTCTGCTTGAACGTCGGCCCGATCTTTGAAAGGACCGGCTTTAGAGCGATGACCTTCTCCTCCAGGTTCAGCTTCGACGCCAGCTTGAGTTCCTTCGCCCGGACGGTCGAGGATATGTCCATCTCCGACCCGACAAACTTCTCCGACGCGTCACCGATGATCTCCACCATCTCGATCTCCGAGTTGAGCGACAGTTTGCGTT
This sequence comes from uncultured Methanomassiliicoccales archaeon, assembly GCA_963755265.1. GTDB lineage: Archaea > Thermoplasmatota > Thermoplasmata > Methanomassiliicoccales > UBA472 > DASXVU01. The sequence goes on from CAVWKV010000116.1 coordinate 8,524, forward strand.
CTGACTTGTAAGTGCGTATCGCGCCGATGACGTCCCTGATCAGGTCCCCGTCCTTCTCCGCCTGCTCGTCGAAAAGCACCGCCACGGGCCACTTCGCAACATGGATGCTCTTCGCCCTATCCAACTCTGCGAAACCGGACTGGTACGCATCTTCGGTCACATGGGGCATCATTGGGGCCATCATCTTGATGATGCCCAGATAGACGGTGTACAGCGTGTAACGAACACCCTCGTCGTCTTCGTCTTTCACCCTCGATTTCACCATCTCCACATAGTGATCGGCGAACTCGTGCCAGGCGAACTGCTCGACCTCCTTCATCGCCTTGTCGAATTGGTAGTGGTCGTAACATTCCGTCGTTGCAAGTACCATCTTCGAGAATTTCGACAATATCCACTTGTCGATCAGGTGCAAACCCATTTCTTTTGGCTTCTCCTTCACGACCATCTCCACGAACTTGCCCAGGTTCCAGAGCTTCGTCGCCAGCTTCTTGCCGTGGATGACGTCCTTCTCCCGGAAGGCGTTATCTTCGCCCAGTGCGCATGTGCATGCGTAGTAGCGCATGGCATCTGCCCCGTACGTCTCGAGCAGCGGCATCGGGTCTATGACATTGCCGGCGGACGTATGCATCGGCGTACCGTCGGGGGCCATGATGAACCCGTGGATCATGATGTCCTTCCACGGGATCTTCCCGGTGATGAGGTACTCACGTAGGATGGTGTAGAACGCCCAGGTTCGGATGATGTCGTGGGACTGGGTACGAACGGACATCGGGTACAGTCTCTTGAACTTGGCATCGTCCCTCATCCAGAATGTATTGTACAAAGGTGAGACCGATGAGTCCATCCAAGTATCGAACACGTCCGGGCAGCCGACCAGCTTGCCGCCGCACTTAGGGCACTTGTCGAACGGCGCCGGTGTTATCGTCGGGTCGATATAGCAGTCCTTTTCATCCGCTGCCACCACGTGCTTGCAGTTGTCGCACTCCCAGACCGGGATCGGAGTGGCAAAGTAACGTTGACGGGAGACGACCCAGTCCCATTGCAGCGATTCGACCCAGTCACGGAGACGCACCTTCATGAACTCGGGGAACCACTCGATCTCGTCCGCCTTCTCCATGACCTCCTTCTTGAAGTCCATGATCTTGACGAACCACTGCTCCACCTGCAGGAACTCGATTGTCTCGTGGCATCTCCAGCAAACCGAGACATTCTGGGGCTGCACCTCCTGCTTGATGATGAGCCCCTGTTGCTTCAGCAGTTCGATGGCAGCGGCACGGGCCTCTTTGACCTTCAGGCCGGCGAAAGGACCGGCCAGCTCGGTCATCCTGCCCTGCTCGTCTATGCCCTTCTCCAGCGGCAGGTTGTACTTCATGACCCATTCCAGGTCGGTCTTGTCTCCGATGGTGCAGATCATGACTATTCCGGAGCCGAACTTAGGGTCCACCTTCTCGTCGGAGATGATCTTTACCTTCTTTTGGAAGATCGGCGTCTCTATCTCCTTTCCTACGAGGTGCGCAAGCTTCGCGTCCTTCGGATGGACGGCGATGGTCTGGCAGGTGCAGATCAGTTCCGGCCTCGTGGTTGCGATGGTGATGTGCTCGTCCGAGTTGGCCACCTTGAACTTGATGTAATTAAGGTTGGTGACGCCTTCCTGGTACTCGACCTCGGCGTCGGCCAGCGCGGTGATGCAACGGGGGCACCAGTTGACCGGGTACTTGCCCTTGTACGCTAGCCCGCGTTTCAGCATCTGCAGAAACGAGATCTGTGTTATCCGGCGGTAATAGGGAGCGTCGGTCTGATAATAGACACTGGGGTCCATACTCTCTCCCAGCATCTCGAATTGCTTGGTCATCTCGCCAATGAAGGTATTGGCATACTCCTCGCACAGCTTGATGTATTCCTGACGGGGCTTCGTCAGCTTAGTGATGCCGTACTTCTTCTCCACCTTAACCTCGACGGGCGTGCCGTTGACATCAAAGCACAGGGGGAACATGACGTTGAATCCCTGCATTCGGTGGTACCGAGCGGTGAAGTCAATGAGCGAATAACCTGTGGCATGACCCAAATGCAGCGCCCCGGACGCATACCGGGGAGGGTTGTCAATGGAGTACACAGGACCGTCCGATTCCTGGTCGAACTTATAGATTTCCCACTCCTTCCATTTCGCCTGCCATTTCCTCTCTGTCGGTACCGCCTCATATTGTGCCATGGACAGAAGGGGAAAGGTGGATGTGGTAAAAAGCATTGCGTCAGCAACATTTACAAAACATATCGGAGTTAGGGGGCGCGGGAAAGCCAGATTATAAGCGTCAGAGTTTGGAGGATCTGAGGTGTGTCGGACCCTCCCGCGCTATCTCCTCGCATATCATACCTATTAATAAACATTGTTTTTATATCATCTACATTAATCATTATATTCCTATTATTATCGAATCTAGTGACTGGCTAAAACAACGTTATTCCCATTCCGTTTGGCTGGATGCAATAGCCACCTCTCATAAAACGTACCCATTTAACAGCAATAAATCAGTGGTTCTTGTACTGGATTGACGACGGACCTAATGGCTGTATTAGCGAGAACTTTGCCACAAGATAGGTGTTCTAAAAGACTAATAAGGGATTTAGGAAATGGTTTCACGAAGCGTAAGCAGCTCACTGCATCTTCTTCCGCTTCTCGATCTTCGCTTCTTTGTTCTCCATGACCATCTCGTCAAACCGCTTCATGAGGTTCGATGTGGCTCCCATGAGGGACCACTCCACGGCGCTGGCGATGTAGGCTTTCTGTGTTGTGTGCAGCCTTCCTGTCAGGGAGTACTTGGCACGGTTACCGGTCGCGTTGTACTTCTGCACATGCATGTTGAACAACATTGGCTTCTGGATCTTGGAGATCTTGGCCAGTTCCGTCTGGATCTCCCTTTCCATGGTGTCCATGGAGTAGCGGTCCTCCTCCTCGAGCCCGGAGATCTGCATGTAGACGACATCCCTCTGACGGACCGAGGCCATCAGCTCGAGAACGTCGTATGCGGTCAGGACGCCTTTCACGACATCCTTCTCCATGACCGGTAATGTGGAGATGTTCTGCTTCAGCATCAGCTTCACCGCGTCGTTGACCGTCGATTCCAGCTCGATCGTGGTGACATGCGGATGCATGATCGAATCCACGCGGACCTCGACCGGGTCGCGGTTCCCGACCTTCTCACCGCGCGTCTCCTTCGCTGATTTACCGCCGCTCCAGGAGAAGTTGATGATATCTCGGATACCGATGATGCCGGTCAGCTTGAAATCGGCGTCGACCACTGGGATAGTGCGTACGTCAATGCGCCGCATCATCTCTAGTGCATTCCGGATCGGTTCCTTTGACTCCACTGCAGTGATGTCGTAGGTCATTATGTCCGACGCCTTGATGTTCTTGAACTCCTTGATGCCCTGGACGATCTTTATGACGTCTGCCCTGGACACCATCCCGACCAGGCTGGTGCCCTTCACGACGGGCATGGTACGGTAGTTCGTGGCGATGAATTGCTCGGCCACCTCGGTGATGGTCGTCTCTGCCGTGATTCCCGGAGGGATGTCCATCAAAGCCTTCACCTTCATGCCGACGACCATTGTCCTCTTCTTGATCATCGAGCCGAAGCTCAATACACCGACCAGCTTCTTCTTGTCGACGACCGGGATCTCGTACAGATCGAGGGCCTTCATCTTCGCCACGGCGTCTGACAGCGACGTTTCCGGGTCGATCGTCTCGAACTTTGTGTTTATGAGCTCGGAGATTTGCTTCGAGTCTATTACCGACCGGAGCATTTCCCGCCTCTTCAGGGCTTCCAAGTTCTCTCCAACCATTTTTACTCACCTCATTTTTCCATAGCTAGCTGGAAGCTATTATAGCTTCTTACGAATCTTCGTCCCCGATATCACTGGAGCCAAAGGGTGATTATACTTTCGCTTCGCCCTTGAGCTCGCTGAACGGTTTCCCGTTCAACAGCGACTCGATGTCCTTGACGACATCCCCCAGGGGGATCCACTTCTGCTGTGTCGTATCCCGGTCGCGGATGGTCACGCGGCCTTTCTCCTTGGCCTCGTAATCGACCGTGATGCAATACGGCGTCCCGACCTCGTCCATGCGCGCGTACCGCCGACCG
>CAVWKV010000117.1:0-23577 GCA_963755265.1 uncultured Methanomassiliicoccales archaeon
AGACGAGACACCGGAATCGAATGTTGAAACGTAATATCCAGCAATTGCAACTACCGCCCCGCTAAGAATTCCTAAGAATCCGCCAATAATTGCAAGCCAATATGATTTTTGCATCTCCGAACCGCCTCCATTATTCTAAAGGTCATTGTGACATCCTGAGGCTTGATTGGCACCCAGGATTACAATCATAACTGATTGGCTTATGCACTGATTCCCAATTATTTACGTCTGTCCATATCGCTCTGATGCAAGGCTAGTAAACCATCATTTAGGAATTGTATATGAAAGACTGACTAACCTTGAACTCCGAAAGAGATATTGAATGAAGTTGTGGACCATAACAAAATAAGTAAATGAATGACAGATGTGAGGGCCAATAAAATATATAGCTATGGAAATTAAAATCACTTGAATAGTTCTAAAAAATTCGAATCAAACGATTTATTTAATAAGGAAAATGACATTCATTCCATCGCTGGGATGACCAAAAGTGCCTACCTTGGAACTAAATGGGGTATCCTCAGGGTACAATAAGCAGGTTGTCCTGCATGATATCGATTTCAAACTTCAGGAACCCTCAATATACGTTGTCCTGGGGCCGAACGGTGCTGGCAAGACAACTCTTTTTCGAACGATCGCCGGCATCTTAGAGCCTTTCAGCGGTAGAATCCTTCTCGATGGCCAGAACACGACCGTTTCAGCTCAAGCAAGAGCTAGAATGGGCTATTCCTCGCAGTACAATGCCATGCCCGAAGAGATGACAGTATATCAGGCGCTCAAGTTCTACTCCGGCATCGAAGGCGGAGACCCGGACAAGGCGATCGAGCTGCTGGGTCTCGACCAACTGAAAGATAAAAAGTTCTCGGACCTTTCCCAGGGACAGAAGAAACGAGCAGCCATCGCCAAAGTGTTCCTGAAAGAAAGAGACCTATACCTGCTAGATGAGCCAACCGCGAACTTGGACCCTGTAGTGTCCAAGGAAATACGAAACATCATTCTAAAACTAAGCAAGGACAAAATGATCCTATACTCTTCTCACAACCTCTATGAGGCCACCGACATAGGAACCTACCTGATCCTAATCAAAAACGGCTCGGTAACGATGCTCGACAGGATCTCGAACATCAAACAAAAGAACTACCGAGTGGGAATAAAAGCAACGACCGACATAACAGGGATCGTCGGTGCCGAACGTGAGGGCGATTACTACGTCATAAGTGTATCCAGCCCTGAGGAGGCTGGGCTCGCCCTAAAAAAGATCATTGAAAAAGGTGTGTTGGTTACTGAAATGCGCCAGCTTGATAATCCATTGCAGGAACTGTTCGAGATGCCCAGCAGTAAAAGGGGACAGGAGGCTACGAAAAATGCAAAATAATGCTGTGGTCTTTGCAAAGCGCAGCCTTAGTTTAAGTAAGACACAAGCGGTGTTGGGGCTGTTCTTTGCGGCCATTGGGCTTTTCATCATAGTCTCGCTAACTCTTTTCGCAAGCACCTCAAATGCGACGTACTTTCTCCTTTCCGTTTCATTCCTGGCCTTTGGGATCTTGATGTTCCCAATGCCGGTCATACTGCTTTATGTATATGACAAGAACAACGGCGTCCTGGAGCACTTACTCTCTCTTGGGTGGAACCAAAATGACATCTTTAAGCAGTATCTGAAAGCCGCTCTCTTTTTGGCCCTGACCGTCTTCGTCGCCGAATTCGTCGTCGTTCTTATCGCATGCGCCATCGCCGGGTCACTGGCGATCCTTCTTTTGGACCTATTGATGCTGCTGCTCACCGCGTTCCTCGGTCTCTCCGTAGTCTCCTTTATCATCATGGCGATGATCGCCTTTAGCTCTTTACAGAAGCAACGAACAGGCGGCAACGCTCCTCTCGCCATGGGGCTTGGCGGTGTGTTCATATTTCCAACTTTTTATCTGGGATTTCTGGGATTTACCTCGGCGTTCCTAGCCGAACTGTCGATTGCCATACTGGCCGGTGTCCTGTCCGTGACGCTGCTGGTCCTGTCAAGCAGGCTTATCAGAAGGGAAAAAATGCTTCCTTAATGCAAGGTGTTGAGTCCCATGACTTGATCTAAAGATCAATTGATAATGCCTGGCAAATATCGGGAATTGGCGATAATTGAACTCTGAGGCTCCGTTATAGTACGTTCCCCTGTTGTGACCAAATTGAAAGCCTGGCTAAAGTAAAGAGACGACGATTGCTAGGACATGAGGGAGCGGATCAAGGACTTGTCCTATGCCGAATGGAAAAAGATGGGGTTCAGCAAAGGATCGCTACAACATCTCAAGAAGAACGCCGAGTGTAAGGAGCCGTTCAGGAGATCAAAATTGAACCTTGCAAAACATGAATGGCTACGGGTTCTGGAACCGGTACTTCCCGGGAGGGACGTCCATCTCGAACCGCACCCCGTTCCCCGGTTCACCATTCTCTTTGATTATTATGTCGGTGATCTTGAGGATCTCCTTGGCCAGGAACAGCCCCAGCCCGTGGTTGCTGGACCCCTCAATGAACAGCTTCTCCTTATCCTTCACGGATACGCCGCCCCCGTCGTCCCGATAGACGATCATCACATGGCCGTTCGAGGCCTCGTAACCGATCCTTATCGTTTGCACATGCTGGCCATGCTTCATTGAGTTGTCCATGAGGTTATAGAACACCTTCTTCAGCATCGGATCTGCGTACATCTCCAATCCGTCCAGTTCCAGCTGGACATCAACGTCCCCATGGTCCATTTGCTCCTGGGCGTGCAGGCAGACGTCCTTCAGCGTTTGCCACGTCGGTTTGAACGACCCGATGTCCTGGTACTCCTTGGTGAAATTGATCTGGCTCTCCAGGTTCCTGGTGATCTGAACCATCTTCGCCAGGTGGTCCGCGGTCTTACCTTCGACGGCCCTCGCCTGCTCCAGCTGCAGGTAGCCGTGCAGCACCGTCAACTTGTTGAGCATGTCGTGCCTGGTTATGCTGGTGATTATCCTGAGCTTGTTGTTTGCGTCCTGCAGTTCGTCCTTCGCGCGCTCGCGTTCGGTCGTGTTCAGGCAATAGCAGGTCACGCCAACGATCTGCCGGTCATCGTTGATTATCGGGGAATAATAGTCCTGCCAGGTCCAACGGTTCAAAGACTCGTCCCCGTACTCCTCGGTGACCGTGAAGCTTCTTCCCGCCAGCGCTTGGTCGAAATTGACCCTCGCCTTTTGCCGGTCCTCGTCCTTTCCGACGATGTCCAGCATGCTCATCCCCACGGAGATCTCCCTCCCCCAGATCGCCTTCATGGTCTCCTGATGCCGTTTGTTAAACGCCAAGTACCGGTATTCACTGTCCAGTGCGAAAACGATCACATCCGGCGAGCTTTCCAGGATGGCGGACAGCAGCGCGCTTGCCTCCTTCTCAGCCTTCTCCGCCCGCCTCCGCTCCGTGACATCCCGGGCGTTCCCCCGGAAACCGATTAGGTTCCCGGCGTCATCCAGGAACGGGCCTGAACATATCTCGATGGTGCGTAAGTCGCCGTTCTTGTGGTTCACGGTCACCTCCAATGAGACATGTCTTTCCGGTGCCCGCATATGGGAGCTGAACCGTTCCTTCGCCAGTGTCGTCGATCCCGATGTCGTCAGGGCGGAAAATGGCCGGCCAATCAGTTCCTCTTGACTATATCCGAGCATATCGGTAATCCGGGGGCTGATGTAGGTGAAGTTACCGTTCCGGTCAGCCTCCCAGATTATGTCCGGGGAGGTCTCGATGAGCGTGCGGTAGTTCTTCTCGCTCTGCCGCAGCTTCTCCTCCATCTTCGTCCGTTCGGTGATATCGAAGACGGTTCCCAATCTTGCCGCCCGACCTTTCCAGATGATGTCCTTCCCGGTGGTCAGGGCGGAAACGATCTGGCCATCCTTCCTGAGTACCTGGGCATCATAATGCCCGGTGAATGGAAGCTTGAACTTCTCCCGCATCACCTTCATGGTCTCGGGCGTGAAGATGTCGGCGAAGCTCTTGCCCATCATCTCCTGCCTGGAATAACCGCAGATATCGCAGAGCGCTTGGTTCGTCTCCACGACATTCCCGTCGATGTGAACGCAGATCCCTTCGAACGAATTGTTTACCAGGCTGCGGAAATATTCCTCGCTCTCCCGTCTAGCCCTCTCGGTCCGGTTGTTCTTGACGCCCCGCACGACGTAGTGTTCCAGTTCCGCGAACTGTGTCTGGGGTGAACCGCCCTTCTGCATGTAAAAATCCGCGCCGGAGTTCAGGGCCTCGATGACCACCTCTTCCCTGCCGCGGCCGGTGAAGAGTATGAAGGGGATGTCATTGTCCTCGGAACGGAGCCTCTTCAAGAATTCCAAACCGTCCATCACGGGCATCTGGTAATCGGATATGATGGCGTCGTATTGGCCGGAGGTGAGCGCCTTCTCCGCCTCCGTGACAGAGGGAACGGTGTCCAGCTGGATCTCGCCGGACCGTTCAAGGAATGTCTTGACGATGTCACGCAGTTCCGGCTCGTCGTCGACATAGAGAACCTTGATCGACGCCATGTCTTTCTGCATCGGGTTTTGACTTATTAACCATTGGAGACGGAATCATCGGGACAGTCGCTCTCTATATGATCGCAAAAGCGAAAATATCGCACTGCCTCAGGAAGGCATACTCGGCATGGTTCCTATTTCTTGCCTGCCGCATCGGCCAGGCCCTTGGCCCATTCCTTGGCCTTCTGCGATTCCCCGTCCCTGAGCTGGTATTTGTCCTTCCCGCCGTGCACATAGGCCAACAGCGGTTCCTTGATCATCCTGAAGCCCAGCCCCTTCAGCTGCGCCTCCATGGCCTTGTTCGCGTTGCCGCTCATGAACGACTTCATCTGCGTGTCGAAGGAGGCGGCAAACCTGCCGGCTGTTTTCTTCCCCTTCAGCCCGTCAAGGAACTTCACGGTTTCCTTGGTCGGCCTCCAGCCCATGGTCGGTGAACCGATGATCAGGCAGTCATAATCCTCGATCTTTATCTCGCCCGCATGGCTCACGTGCAGGGCCTCGGCCTCGATGCCCTTCTCCTTGAGCCCGTCCTGGATGATCACTGCGACTTTCTCGGTCATTCGTGTCTTCGAAACCGAGTCATATACGATCAGGAACTTCATATCGGAACCCCAGAGAAGTAGTGCCTTTCAGATTATTTAAGAATGATGTGTCTAAAATATAATTAATTAAATAATTAGATGGCGGATGGAGAGGGGATAGGAAGGAGGCGAAGTCCCGTTTTCCGCATGAGGATATCATTTGTCCTTCTTGTTCGCTTGCCGCCCCTTCTTCTGGACCTCGGCACGCTTCCCCTTCTTTCTCCCTTGCTGCTTCTTCGCTGGGGTATCGACCTTATTTCCCTTCTTGCTCTCCTGCGGTTTCTTCCTCGTCGATGGTTCATGCTTCTTACCATCAACGGTCTTCTTCGCCGGGATATCCACATTCTTCTCTATCGACTTCAGTTCGACGATCTCCTGCGTCGGGGTCTCCGATCTAGGCCGATCCTTCTCCTGTTCAACGACAGCTGGCGGGATGCTCCTCCTGCGGAGCACGAACACCAGGACCGTTACGGCTGCGACTAGGACCACGATGGCGCCGATCATCACCGTGTTGTCGGTCATGGAGCCGACCGAAACATGCTGGTCCATGACCAGCCCTCCGTTGTCAACGTCGGTCGATGTCATAGTGAAGGCTGTGCTCTGCGTTGCGTAACCATTTTCCGTTACCTCCAGCGTATAGCCGCCGATGGCCACATCATAAAACGAATATTTTCCATTGGCGTCCGTAGTGGTTACCTGCGACTCAGCGGTTTCAGTTGACACCGCAAGGCTGACGTGGGTGAGCTCTGTCTGCGCCCCGGTGTTGGGTCCGACCAGCGTTACCAATGTATTGGCCAGGACCTTCCCATCGTGGCCATAGACGATCCCGGACAGCTCCCCCACGTTCGCGGTCGTGAACGTCCAAGAGGTCGAGAGAGCGTTCCCGGCGATATCATGGCCGCTCACTGTGACATTGTAGGTTGTCCTTCCCTTCAATGCCGCCGATGGGATGAACGCGAGGTTGTTGCCGCTCCAAACCGTCGTCCCGTTGATCCCAGCTATGGTGATGGTGGTGGTCCTGTTCATAGCCTCGCTGAAGGTGACGTTGATCGCCCTCATGGTCAAAACGGAACTGCCGGTCGGGGATTTGTAAAGGATCTTCGGGGATGTCGTGTCGACAATGAATGTGACCGATGTCTTATTCACGAATCCAGCCGCATCGGTGACCCTGACGTAGAGGGTTTGAGAGCCTTCGGTAAGGCCAGTGAACGGTCTACTCGTTCCGGTGACGATGCTCCACGTACTACCATCTTTGCTGACCTCGGTCTTGATGACGCTGGAGCTCACATCGGTAACAGTCCATTTCAGCGTAACGTTCCCAGTCGTGTTGTAGGCGCCGGCAGACGGGGATACTATATTGAGCACCAGCGTGTCGATAACCTTATTTGGAACGACAGTGACAGGCGTTGATATCGGTCCGTTACCGGCCGAGTTGTGGGCCGCCACGGTGAACGAATATGAATGACCGTTCGTCAGGCCATTGATCGTGGCTGCCGTGGAGACAACGGACCTCGCCAACACGCCGTCCTGATATACGACGTAATAGTCGATCGTGGGGCCTCCGTTTGAGGATGGCACGGTCCAGTTAAGGTAGACTTGGGCGTCACCCGGAACAACCGTCACTCCGGTCGGTGCGCTGGGCAGGCTTTGCAGGGCCCAGGTGGCCGTTTCGCTGATCGGCACGTTCAATGTCACGATGACGTTGTTCGTTGCACCGGAATAGCTTCCCGTGCCCAAACCCGTCCAGCCGACGAACACGTAGGCCTGCCCTGCGGGGCAGAGGGAGCGGTGGCGGTGATCAGCACATTGGTTCCGGGGTCGAAATAGGAGACACCGATGCTCGGGTTGGTGGTGCCATAATTGGCGGCCATGGTAAGTTGGCATTGATAAGTGAAGCTTGCGGTAACGGTGGCCGTCGTGTCTGTCACCGTATAGTAATGGGACTGGACTCCGGCATCGCTCCAAGAACTGAACTTATACTGATTCCCTGCAACCGTAACCGTCGAGACAGCCTCGATCAAATGCCTGTCTCCGATCGCCCAGGTAAAGGTATGGGGTGTGGTGATCGCAGTTCCGTCGACTAGGACATACCCATCACCGGCGGGGCTGGACGTTATCGTCACACCAACAGGAGGGATGACAAAGTTAACGGTGATGGTTCCCGCGCCAGCGATAATGGCCTGTGTTGAGGCCGTCTGTCCGTCGAAGGTTATCGAGCTTGTATCGCTGGTCCACGAGGAGAAACCGTAGTTCGCGGACGGGGTCGCCTGGATCGAGATGGATCCGGCATCCTCCCATTGATCGGTTCCCAAGGGGCTTACCGCACCACCTTCCAACGGAGACACGGCGAACGACACCTGGTACTGATGGGTCCAGGACGCCGTCTCGGTGATCGGGCCGTTCATGGTCACGGCCCCCGAGGCTGTGCTTCCTGTATAGTTGCCAGACCCGGAACCGGACCAGCTTCCCCATACATACCTTTCACTCGCATTTGGTTGAGTGCCTACAGTGGCCCCCAGGTTCACGATGGTCCCTACATTATACCAGCTGGTTCCCTCAGCCGGTGAGGTCGTGCCATTGTTGGTGACCATCGTCAGCGGGTACTGGAGAGTCCAGTTGGCGGTCTCGTTGATCGATTCGTTCATCGTGATCGTGGCTGGATTGGCGGTGCCGCTATAGCTGCCCGAGCCAGTCCCGGCCCAACCATCGAAGTAATACCTTCCTCCCATTGGAGCGGCGGGCGCTGTCGCCGTTATGGTGACCGTTCCATTGACCGATGATATGCCCTGTGCCGGCGAGGTCGTTCCTACGTTCGTACCCATCACGAGGTTACAGTTACAGATTGTCTGGATTCCTTGCCATGTCGGGATCGTGAATCCGTTTTCACCATAGTAGTAATAGATGATCAAGCTGGTGTTGTGATCATCGATCGATCCTGTTCCCGTGGTGGGCGCGCTGCCGTTGAAAAGCATGTGAACAAGGGCAGAACTTCCTTTGAACGCATCGTTTCCGATGGTGGTGACACTGTCGGGAATCGTGATCGAAGTTAGGATTGAACAATTTGAGAACGAATAATTCCCGAGGCTAGTGATCTCGCTGGTCGATTCGAATGTTATTGATAAGATGTTCGTGTTGCCATTGAACGCGTTGTCCCCAATGGCCCCGACATAATGCCCATCTATTTCCGTTGGGATTTGGACGTCCCCGCCGGACCCGTTGTAACCGGTAATGTTGGCCTTTCCCGATGCGTCCACAGAGTATGTGAAGTCCGTCGTTTCAGCCCGGACCGTGCCCGTTGCCGCTATGAACAATGCCCCCAAGAGCAGCCCCATCACGCAGATGATCGCAATAGCACGGATCCCCGACCTTCTACCCATTTAAATCCACCTTTCCGATGACTTGCCTTTCCAATTAAGAATAGGTCTGCTTCGCATGTCCAAATGGTCTCTTCATATTTTGTTTGGAAACCATGAAAGCGTTGACCGAATTGCCGTGTTTCTCCACCCTGGCCTCAACTGGTATAAATAATCCGAGCTGACCTTGTTTTCACTGGTGATATTATCAAGATCGTTGTCGTTTCCGACGTGCACTTGGGAAGTGATAAAAGCGAGAAGGCCGCCTTCGATGCGTTCCTGACGTCACTCCATAACGACGGGGAGGTGACCGACCTGGTCCTGCTCGGCGACATCGTGGACATGTGGCGCAGGGACGCTTCCGGCGTATTCCTGGAGAACATGGACACGGTGGAGATCATCAAGGCCCTTCAGGACCGGATCAAGATCCATTGGGTAGCTGGCAACCACGACTATCATTTGCTCAAGCTGAAGAACCGGGCGCCGCACTACAACTACCCCTTCGAGTTCCATGAGACGTTGGAGCTGGTCGACGGCGATCATTTTTACCGTTTCATGCACGGTTACGAGTTCGAGTACGGGAACGAGCTGAAGTACATACGGCCACTCATGGAGATACTGTGCCACGTCATGTCCGACGCGGAAGGCGTGCCGGAGGACGAGCTCTGGGTAGAGGCGACGAAGATGGTGGGGGACCTGCACTATTCCGCGTTCTCGCATCACCTGGAAGGGCAGGACCTAACTATAAGGCACAGGAGCCTGCACGACCCACCCGGGGAACGGCTCAAGGATAAGCTGGAGAAAGTGGAGAAGCGGGCGTTCGACGAGGCCCACAGCAGGACCGGTCAGGTCCTGATCTTCGGCCACACCCATCACCCTTTCATCAGCAAGGGCGAGGAACTGGTCAATACCGGTTCATGGGTGAGCGACGCGGCGCCGCACAATACCTATGTCGTTCTGGAGGAAGGCAAGCCCCGCCTGCTCGTCTTCGGAGGGGAGGAGATCATGGACCGGCTGGAGATAGATCAGGACGACTAGAGCTGCCGTTTCGGCCTGATGATCTGGATCGACATCATGTCCTCGATCCTGTCGGCCATGTACTTGGAGGAATCACTGACCCCCAGATTGTAAAAATCCGGCGCCAGCTTCTCGATTATGAAATCTAATATCAGGCCCGAGCCCAGATCGCCGATCTGTTCCCCGCGCTCCTGTTTGAAGTACTTCTTGATCGACGAGACCATGTCCTCTCTCTGATCTTTGCTCAATCTTATCCTCTCTTGGCCGCTCATGACCGACGAACCCCTTCGGACCCATATCGGTCATCGAGATTATGGGATTGTCGACTGTCGCCGTCCCACCTGGTCCGTGACACATCTGACATTGACGTTCCTGGCCTTCACCGGTTTTATATATTTCGGGCTAGACTTCATTTTCCGGTGATATCATCAAGGTCGTGGTCGTTTCCGATGTTCACCTGGGTGGTGAGGACAGCGAGAAAGGGGCGTTCAATGAGTTCATCGGTTCACTTCGCGATGATGACGAACTGACCGACCTGGTGCTGCTCGGTGACATCGTGGAGATGTGGCACAGGGACGCCTCAGGTGCGTTCCTGGAGAACATGGATACCGTCGGCCTGCTCAAGGAACTGCAGGCGAGGATCAAGGTCCATTGGGTTGCTGGCAACCACGACTACCACCTGCTCAAACTGAAGAACCGTGCGCCGCATTACAATTATCCATTCGAGTTCCACGAGACGCTGGAACTGCAGGACGGAAGAACGACCTATAAGTTCATGCATGGCTACGAGTTTGAGTATGGGTCCGAGACCAGGTTCATCAGGCCGATCCTGGAAATATTGTGCCACGTCATGTCCGATTCCGACGGCGTACCGAAGGAGGACATATGGAACTATTTGGCGCGGAAGATGAGCAATATCCAGTATTCGATCATCACGGAACGAGGCGAGAATGGGACCCTGAAGAAAATCGCCGGGAGCATCGAGGACCGCCCGGAAGAGCGGCTCAAGAACAGGATAGAAGGCATCGAAAAGCTCGCGTTCATGGAGGTACGAGATAAGCCCGACCATGTGCTGGTCTTCGGCCACACGCACGATGCGTTCATAAATAAAGAGGAGAACCTGGCTAACACCGGTTCGTGGGTAAAGGAAGGTGCCCCGCACAACACCTACGTTGTCCTGCAGAATGGAAGGCCGAGGCTGTTCGTCTACGGCGGGAATGAGATCAAGGAACGTAAGACGATGAAACGGCCCTAAGGGTTCCGTCCGTCGTTTCCGTATGGCCCATTCATCCATCATGATGGAACGTCGTTTTCACATAATCTGGACCTCTCGATCCGACAGGATAAACTTAATGAACCCAATTTCGCAACCTGCTTCGAAGAGATGAACAATGGAGACCATTGAGGAATTTGCCGGGGACCTGCTCAAGACGGACAGCGAAGGAGCGCTGGCGGTTGCCCTTACCCCAAAGTACCTGAGAGACGAACAATGAAAAGCTTAGATTCCTGGGGAACGCCATTCTGAACATGCACCTCGCCGAAGCGGTATACGACATAAAACCGATGTTAACGCCCGGAACGAGGGTCCCTGATGTGCAACCATCTGAGAGCGAACGAGTGTTCACTCTGGTCGACAATGGATGGCGGTCCGGCGATTGTGCTGGCCGAGCACCTTGCTGATAACGGGGGCAAGGCACCGATAAGATGATATCCACCGCGTTCGAGGCGATAGTCGGGGCACTGAACGAGAATATCGGATACAAGGCGGCCTTGAGTTCATCGACAGGTCCTTGCTCGTCGATAACCTTGTGATCGGCTCAAAGAACGGAAAGGGATCGATCACGGACCTTAAGGAGCATGCCAATCGGAACCGGGGGCTGGGCGTGAGCCACATCATGCGCGAACGCACAGAGGGGGCAGATGATCTTCCGCCACGCAACGACCGTAAACGGCAAGACCGTGGGGGGTGAGGGTAAGACCAAGAAACGGGCCGAGGCCATGGCCGCCTCCAAGGCGCTGGTCGAGTTCTACCAAATGGATCCGCAGTGATAGGCGGACGGCCATCAAGGATGATCGATCGGGCCGTCTTCATCCAGTAACTCTCACCGCTTCCTGTTCCTTGATGACGGCTTCACGTTCTTCTTCGGCGCATTGCTTTTCTTCTTGGCCTCGGGCATGTTCTTTCTCACCTGGGCATGGGTCCTACTTTTGGACCGTGGTTCGCTTCTTCTGGTCGGCATGTCGGGCTTCTCCTTGGAGGGAGGACCTCCTCTGCGGAACACCCCTTTGACCCTGCTCTTGATCGACGTTAGGCCTCTTCTCACCGATCTCACGCCTCTGCCCGGGATATTTATCGGGCCCTTCCTGCGGACCACGAACACCAGGACTAGGATCGCGATGACCATGATCGTTACGGCCGCTATCAGCATGCCCCCATCCGACGTCGAACCAATTGTGAGGAAGCTTATCGAGCCCAGGTTATTGATCTGGCCCGCTGTGGACGATACGTTTTGGCTGAATGACTGAAAACCGTCCTTCTCAACCTTAAGGACGTAGGACCCTGCGGTAACGTTCGAGAACATGAAATGACCGGAGGAATCTGTAGTTGCTGTCATCCCGTTACTCAGCGTGACGGTTGCGTTCGCGATATAGTCCCCTGCGGCGTTCCTGATAACACCCTCAATGAACCCCTCCTTCTTCATCGTGATGAACGACCAGGAGTACTCGACATGGTTGCCGGCCAGGTCCTTGCCCGTCACAATGACCGTACATGACAAGTCATACGTCAGGGCGAATGAGGAAGTGAAGGTCTTGTTGTCGCTGGATGATAACGTTCCATTCGCGCCGTTCACGAATATCCTTACTGAGCTGGAGTTCATCGTCTCTGAGAACGAAACCCCGATGGAGGCCGACATGGACGTCGATATGGACACACCGCTGCCGGTCGGGGAATGGGCCGTCACCGCCGGGGCAACGGTATCCACGACGAATGTGACGGACCTCTGGTTCCAATTGCCGGCGTTATCCTGGGCCTTGACCGTGATGACATGACCGCCGTCGGAGAGGGATGTGAACGAATGACTGGTGTTCAAAGACATATCCAACCAATCGCCCCCGTCAATGCTGATGAAATAGACGGCGATGCCAGACATGTCTTTTCCGGTCCAGGATACGCTGACCGTGGACGAGTTCCTGAGCGAGTTCTGTACTGGAGTTACGATACCTACGGTTGGGAGTCCGGTATCCACAAAGAATAGCCAAGCGGTCTCGTTGTAATTTCCCGACCGGTCATATGCACGCACGTCCACCGTGTGCTGGGCGCTGGTGAGCCCGATGAACTCTATGTTCTGTACGGTCACGTTATACCACGGGCCACTGTCCAGTTTGACCAAATAATATGCGATGCCGCTGCCCAGGTCGGTGGAGGTCCAGACGATGTTCTGAGATGTGGCATTGGACCACGAGCTGGGGACGGGGGAGACGATCTTCAGGAGAGGCTTGACGGTGTCGACGATGAAGCGGACCGACGCATTCTGTACGTTTCCCGCATTGTCATAGACCGTTACGACCACGATATGGCTCCCGTCGGCGAGATCGCTCAAGAGCTGGTCTGTCGCTCCTGGGGTTATCACCAGTAGAGTCCCGGCATCGATGCTGAGCTCGGTGCGCTTTATTCCGGACGGAGCGTTGCTGATATTCCATTTCACATCTGTACTGCTGGTCTTGAGAAATGAGCCGTTTGCCGGGGAGGTTATCGATATCATCAGCTTATCGGACGGGAATGCGGCCACGGAAGTGGAGTTCGGTCCATTCCCGGCGACGTTGTGCGCTGCCACTTTGAACGAATACGAATGGCCGTCCAAGAGACTGGTGATCGTCAGCGTCACTTGGGGCGTGTGGGCAACATCCACTCCATCCTGGTAGATGACATAATAATCGATGGCCCTCCCTCCATTGAAAGGTGCGGTCCAGTTAATCGTGACCTTTGAGTTGCCTGCTATTATCGCCAGGCCGGTAGGGACGCCCGGAACAGTGAACGGGATGGAGGACACGGCAACGGTCTTCGGCCCTTCTCCTAACCCATTCACCACACTCACCTCATACCAATAGGTCTGTCCATTGGTCAGGCCGGTGTCGGTGTAGGTGATGCCATTGGGAGAAGCCACCAGCGTATAGCCGCTATTCTGTGTGACTGAGCGGTAGACCTTGTAGCCAGTGATCTGGCTGCCGCCGTAGTTGGTTGGCGCGGTCCAATTCAAGATCACTTGAGAATTGCCGGGGATCGAGGTCAGACCAGTCGGTGCGTCTGCCAAAGTGTTCGGAACAGATGATACCGTTCCGCTCTGGGTGCCATTACCAGCGGTGTTATGAGCTGAGACAGTGAAGGAATATGTCAGTCCGTTGGTCAAGCCGGTGATGACTACGATCAATCCGGTAGGCTGACCGGTCAAGGCGTTCCCGTTCTGGTAGACGACGTAATGATCGATGGCCCTCCCTCCATTGAAAGGTGCGGTCCAGTTGAGCGTGACGCTGGTGTTTCCGGGAACCGCCGTCAAACCAGTCGGAGCGTTCGGGACCGTGAACGGGATGGACGATATCGGGACCGTCACCGGTCCCTCGCCTGCGGCATTGACCGCGCTCACCTCATACCAGTAGGTTTGACCATTGGTGAGGCCATTGGAGTCAATATAGGTGGTTCCTGTCGGGGAAGATATCAACGTGAAGCCGCCGGTTTGCGTGGCGGAACGATACACCTGGTAGCCAGTGACGGCGGTCCCCCCGTTCGGCGACGGAATTGTCCAGTTGAGCGATGTCTGGTCATTTCCTGCGTTCGTCGCCAGGCCGTTCGGGACGCCCGGTACGATGTCCGCGGTCGAGGAGATCAAGCTGGAATTCGCTCCCGTTCCGGCCAGGTTATGCGCTGCCACGGCAAAGGAATGGACCTCTCCGTTAGTCAGACCGGTAACGTTTGCGGTCGTGCCGATCGGTTGGGCGGTTAAGGCCACACCGTCCTGGTATATGACATAATGATCGATCTGCCTCCCGCCATCGAAGGACGGCGCGGTCCAGCTGAGTGTCACTTTGGCATTGCCGGAAACCGCGCTCAGTACCGTCGGGGCATTAGGGACGGTGAACGGGATCGATGTCACAGGTCCGCTTTGACCGGAGGGACCCGCTGCGTTGACCGCCGCCACCGTGAAGGAGTAGTTATTGCCATTGGCCAGACCGGTCGCGACGCTTGTCGTTCCGGTCGGGTGGAATGACAACTCTACTCCACCCTGGAAAATTATGTAGTACTCTATGGCGGACCCTCCATTTGTAGTCGGGACCGTCCAGTTAAGCGTGACCTGGGAATTTCCTGCTTCCGCTTGGAGTCCGGTGGGGACGTTTGGCGGCTGATCCATCGTCAATCCATAGAACGAGGCCCCGGGAGCAGGGAAGTCCGAGCCCGTCGGTGCATGACCATAGATGGACGGATTTGTATTAATTATCCAAGACACCCCCACGGTCGGTTGGGTGGGGCCCGAGAACGTGATATTGGTCAAAGAGGTACAGTTATCGAATGCATAGTTCCCGATGGATGTGACCCCGGCGCCTATCGTAACGGAGGCCAGCGCCGTGCAGTTGTCGAATGTTGAGTTTCCGATGGACTTGACGCTGTCTGGAATTATAACAGATTTCAAGATGGTCTGATTATTGAAGGCGGAATCGCCTATCGCTGTTGTCGGAAATCCTCCTAAAGTAGAAGGGATAGTGATGTTAGCCTCCGTCCCGTTATATCCCGTGACAGTAGCGTTGCCCCCCATGATCGTATGGGAAAAGTAAAAATCCGACGGAGCACCGGACACTGGACCCGTCGCCATAACAAATAGTGTCGACGATACCAGCAACGCTATGACAAAAGAGTATCCGATTACCTTTGTCCCACTTTGCATCGACCCCAACCTCAACGAACCTATCGATCAGAACCGCAGATTTATTATTCCTCGAATTTCGACTTAATGATTTGCTAACGATTTGGGAGCGGAGATGCAGAAACTCCAATCCAAAATTGGTACACCGACAGACCAGCATCGATAATGCCAAAGGCACTATAATATTTAAGAAATAATTTAACTAAGATCAATCCCGCCGACCTAGAGATTCGGTGAGAGATTTGGACTATCGTCCTACTAACGGGCCTCTCATATCGATGATCAAGCACCCGATATTTATAACGAAAAAAAGGGAAGATGGATGGAGAGGCCACTTGTCCCCTCCACATTCGGGCTCGAACGTATCACGCCACCATTCATATCACTTGCGCCGCCTCATCAGGATGAGCACCACTGCCACCACGATTATTATGGCGATGATGGCAACGATCGCGATCACGAGCGTGTCATCAGTCCCCTTGCTGTTCGGAGTGACCACGCCAGATGAGACAACCGGTCCAGTCCCGATGGAGTTCCCAGGAACGATCCAGTAATAGTAGTTGACACCGTTTGTGACGTTCGTGTCAGCATAATGGGTTGTCGTCCCAGTGACATTTGCGATCGGAGTGCCCGGCTGAACATTGCTGGTCGAGCGGTAGATGAGCACGAACGATGCCGGACCGCCGGTCGTCGGCGCGTTCCAGTTCAGCGTAACCTGGCTGTTATCGGTCTGGACATTGATGTTTGTGACCGGCCCGGGAGCACTATTGTTGTTTGGCGTGGCGCTCGGCTGAGCAAGCAACGTGCTGGTGGCCGTGCCGACCCCCAATGAATTGACCGCCGCCACGGCATAATAATAATCATTGCCGTTGGTCACCGCAGTATCCAGATAAGTGGTCGTTGTAGCGCTCACCGAGGTGAGCTCGCTGATCGAAGCGGCCGACCACCCGCGGTATATATTGTAGCCAGAAATGGCTTGACCTCCGTCGCTCGAGGGGGCGGACCAGGTTAACGCCACCTGGGCGTTGCCGTTGGAGACCATGAAATTAGTCGGTGCGGAGGGTGCGGTGTTGGCGGTGCCGGTAGTCGCGTACAATAATCCAGAGGTGTTACCGGCACTCAGGGAGGAAAAGCCCAGATAGACGACGTATAATGTGTTACTGGAATCGATCGCCATCGATGGGAATAACGCCAGGGATATCGCCACAGGGCTCCACGTGCCTGACGTCAGGCTCAGTATATTGGTCTGGAAATAAGTGACCTGCGTAGAGTTAGCACCGACGCCGAGGGTGACATTGACATAGCATATGGTCGGGTTGTTGCTCGCGTCAACGACAATGTGAGCTCCATATAGATACGCGTAACCAACCAGATTTGTGACTGTCTGGTTGGTCCACGAACCGCCAGCGTTCGTGGCATATTTCAACGTCCCGTTCATCTCGTTGGTCAGGTTCGTGGAGGTCATGTAAAGGACGTGAACGTAGTTGTTATGGTCTATCGTAAGGGCCATCGCACCCAAGGCCGCCCCGGAGGTATCCAGTTGAGTAGCCTGCCATGACCCGCCCGCATTTGTGACCACTGTGACATTGCCGGTAAGGCCGCCTGAGGTCGCCGAATAGTTCACGAATCCGATGGTTATGTGATTCAATGAGTCCACCGCAATGTCGGTGCCCAGGGCCACGTTCCCAAGCGGCAGCTCGGCGACGGTCTCATTGGCCCAAGTACCGGCGGCATTGGTCGCATGCATGATTTCCGCCTTAATGGTGGTACCGAACAAATACCGGAAATACGCTATATGGACGTAGTTGTTGTGATCGATGGCAATGGATGGATTGGAGTAACTGTTTGCCGCGTCGACCGTGGTATTGGTCCAGCTTCCTCCGGAGTTGGTGGCCACTTTGACCTTACCGGAGTTCAGGTAGGTTATGTAGCACTTGCCCAGCGAGTCAACGGCGATGGAATGCCCAGAACCGAAGAAATTGATCGAAGAAGTATCGACTTTCTCCGGAGTAGACCATGCCCCTGCGGTGTTGTCGGTGTACATCAGATAATAGATGTTGCTGCCTGAAGTATTATCAATCAAAGTATAGACGACATGCAATTTATTGTTTGCATCCATGACGCAGTCGGAAACCACGGCCGTCTTGTTATGCTCGTTGGTCACGATCGTGCCCCCGCTCCAGCCGCTCGGCAATGCTGCGGAATTATTACTGAGAACAGCAGAGCCAGACACGAAGATCATAGCCATGACCAATAATGCAGATATCAACTTGATATGATGACTCATTCTGACTTCTCCAATTGCATTCTTGACCCTTTTGTATATAAAATCTCCCCGCGATTTTAAGGGGTCTTTCAAATATTATATTATCTTATATATTATATTAGGAAACGGGCGTATATTAGATCACATTAAGAGGTACGTCTTCACAAAACCAGGACGAGCCCTTTGAGTTCATACTTTGGTCATACATAACAATAAAAGGACGGATTTCTGGTGCGTAGAAGGGCACCGGCCTCTCTCACGAAATCTCCGGGGAGGAGGGGATACCAGGCCGGTACATGATTACAATCGGAGGTCGCTGGATATTAGACTTTCGCTTGATAAAATTACATTTGAATTTCTTTCCGAATCATCGCGTTCTAGACACTCAATTCTTTGTGTAAACGATGAAAAATCCGGCAACTATCCCCCGATGTTTCGGTTCATATTTGTCGCGAATTCTACGGGTCGCGATCATTGATATCACAGAGATCAGAGGCAGGGAATCGAAATCAGGGAAATCCATTAAACTTTTTTTCAACGCTATTTTCATTGATGTAGCTCAAAGTATTGAGCGAAAACCCCGGAGTGTTAAAAGGAGATAACAAAATAAAAAAAAGAAACTGGAAAAAGGTTTGAAAGTGGGGAGGTCCCTCCCCTTTGTCCTGCTCGATCCTTATCCAACTGTGGGTATCGAGATGTTGCAGTTTGTCCCCAGGTCGGTGGTCGTTGTGGACGGCGCCCTGTCTACGCACAGTGGTTCGGACAGCGGGCAGCTGGATGATTCCTGGTAGTTGCAATCGCAGCTGTATACCGCCCTGAACTCGTAGTGGCCGGCGCACATCGGCGTGTACCACGTCGAGGTGGCCATCCCGTGGCAATCCAGCATCTGGATGTCATAGGTCACCCAGTCTCCACCGTTGAAGCTCACCTGGAAGGTGACCGGGCCGGTCGGAACCGGGAACCCGTCGCAGAGGCCAATCACCGTCACATTGTCAGTCACCGACTGGCCCAAGGTGATGTTGTTGGTGCCAAGGCATGTGAACACATACGATGGCGCCCTCTCCACGCACAGCTGTTCAGATCCTGGGCAGCTGTGCGAGCAGAGGTAATTGCAGTCTCCGCCGTACATCGCCTTGAACTCATAGCTGCCTGCCGCACACGGGGTGTAGCAGATCGAGGTCGCCATTCCGTTGTTCAGTTCGACCGCATTACCGATCTGTGTCCAGGAGTTGCCGCAATCGGAGCTGACCCAGAAGGTCACGCAGCCGGTCGGCGCCGGGAACCCGTCGCCGAGACCGCAGACGTGTGCGGTGTCATAGACGGAGCAACCCAATACAATGTCGCCCGAGCTAAGGCATGTTGTGGTGTGGGATGGTGCCATGTCGACCTGTAGCAGTTCAGCGTCCTCTCCACTCACTGAGGGGAGATAGTTGCTGTCACCGCTATAGGATGCTTGGAACTCATACGAACCAGTGGCCACCGGCATGTAGAATGCCGATGTCGCGTTGCCGTTGACCAGCGTCACGTTGGCGTCGTAGATCATCCACGGTCCCTCGTTGTAAGAAACCCAGAAGGTGATCGTACCGGTCGGCATCGGGAACTCTCCGCCGAGTCCGACAACAGTCGCGTTGTCGGTCACTGAGTGTCCGAGGCAGATTTCGGTGACGCCGAGGTCTGTGTTGATCGTCGGTCCGCTGGCGCCCAGTCCGGGTGTGACCAGCAGCAGTTCGGCATCCTCGCCGCTCACCGAGCAGCGGTAGTTGCTGTCGCCGCTATAGATCGCCTGGAACTCATAGTTGCCTGCAGCCAACGGCATGTAATATGCCGAGGTGGCGATTCCATTGACCAAAGCTACATCTGCATCGTAGGTCGTCCACGGTCCCTCGTTGTAGCTGACCTGGAAGTCGACTGTCCCTATCGGTACCGGGAAGAGCCCTCCCAGACCAGTGACGGTCACATTATCGGTTACCGAGTTGCCCAATGCGATGGTGCTCGCGGAGAGCATCGTCGCCGTGGTGGAGCAGGCCGGGTGCACGCACAGAGGCTCTGAGCAATTACCGCTCACCGAGCATTGGTAATTGCAGTCGCCGCTGTAGACAGCCCGGAAGTCGTAGTGACCGGTGACCAGCGGTGTGTACCATGAGGAGACTGCCTGGCAGTCCACCAGTGGCACGCAGTGGTCGTAGGTCACCCAGCATCCGCCCTCATAGCTGACCTGGAAGTCGACCGTACCGGTCGGCGCCGGGAACCCATCACCAAGGCCGGTCACTGTCGCGTTGTCCGTGACCGACTGACCTAGTGTGATGTTCCTGCATTCTCCGCAGACCTTGAGGATCTCGGATTGCGGGCAGCTGTGCGAGCAGAGGTAATTGCAGTCTCCGCCGTACATCGCCTTGAACTCATAGCTGCCTGCCGCACACGGGGTGTAGCAGATCGAGGTCGCCATTCCGTTGTTCAGTTCGACCGCATTACCGATCTGTGTCCAGGAGTTGCCGCAATCGGAGCTGACCCAGAAGGTCACGCAGCCGGTCGGCGCCGGGAACCCGTCGCCGAGACCGCAGACGTGTGCGGTGTCATAGACGGAGCAACCCAGATTGATCTGGCTGTTGCTCAGGCAGGTCGTGGTCTGCGAGCATGCCATGTCTACCTGCAGCAACTCAGCGTTCTCTCCACTCACGGAGGGGAGATAGTTGCCGTCACCGCTGTAGGATACCTGGAACTCATAGTTACCTGCGGCCAGTGGCATGTAGTATGCCGAGGTTGCATTGCCGTTCACCAATGAAACGTTGGCATCGTAGATCATCCACGGTCCCTCATTGAAGGACACCATGAAGGTCACTGTACCGGTCGGAACCGGGAACCCGCTACCAAGTCCGACAACGGTCGCGTTGTCGGTGACCGAGTTGCCCAGGGCAAAGGTGCTCGCGGAGAGCATCGTCGTCGTGGTGGAGCAGGTCGGGTTCACGCACAGCATCTCGCTGTACGGGCAGCTGTGCGAGCAGAGGTAATTGCAGTCTCCGCCGTACATCGCCTTGAACTCATAGCTGCCTGCCGCACACGGGGTGTAGCAGATCGAGGTCGCCATTCCGTTGTTCAGTTCGACCGCATTACCGATCTGTGTCCAGGAGTTGCCGCAATCGGAGCTGACCCAGAAGGTCACGCAGCCGGTCGGCGCCGGGAACCCGTCGCCGAGACCGCAGACGTGTGCGGTGTCATAGACGGAGCAACCCAGATTGATCTGGCTGTTGCTCAGGCAGGTCGTGGTCTGCGAGCATGCCGGGCAGACCGTCAACGGCTCCGAGGTATTGCCGCTCATCGATGGCAGTATGTCGCTGTTGCCGTTGTAGATCGCACGGAACTCGTAGCAGCCAGCCATGCAGGGCGTGAACCACGCCGAGGAGGCCATTCCGTCCACCAGGGTCACGTTCGCATCATAGGTCTTCCAGGTTCCCTCATTGTAGCTCACCTGGAAAGAAACGTTTCCGCTGAGGTCCCCGCCCTCGCCGCCGGTGACGGTGGCGTTGTCCATGACCGAGCAGCCCAGTACAATATGGTCAGAGCTGAGCATGGTCACGGTGGTCGAGTTATCGTCCGGCTGACCGATGCCCTCATTGGTCACCATCAATATCTCTGATCCGCTCTTGCTCATGGAGCAAAGGTAGTTGCAGTCGCCGTGATAGATCGCCTGGAAGCTATAGTAGCCCTCTTCAGCCGGAGTGTACAGGGCCGAGGTTGCCATTCCGTCAACCAGGGATACGTTCGCACTGTAGGTCATCCATGTCCCGTTGTTGTAGCTGACCTGGAAGGTGACGGTACCGGTCGGGACCGGGAACCCGTCGCCGAGACCACAGACCGTCGCGTTATCGGTGATAGCCTGTCCTTCCTCTATTGTGGTCACTCCAACGCTGGTCGTGGTGGTCGTGCATGCCTGGGTCACGCATAGCAGTTCAGGGCACATGTTCTGCGACCCAATGAAATTGCAGTCGCCGTTGTACACTGCCCGGAACTCGTAGGGGCCTGGGGCCGCCGGAGTATAGCATTCCGAAACAGCGATACCGCATTCCAATGTCACGCAGTGGTCGTAGGTCACCCAGCATCCGCCCTCATAGCTGACCTGGAAGTCGACTGTGCCCGTCGGACACTTGTCTTTGCACAATCCACAGACAATTGCCTTATCCGTGACCGAACAACCAAAGACGATCTTTTCATCGCTCAAATACGTAGTGGTAAACGACAATGACTTACATTGGGCCCCATCGTTGTCTGAGGACCCATCATGGCCGTTACCAGGATTCGTAGCCGCTACGGTAGCGGTATTGCTGCTATTGGACGACAATTGCAGTCCGAATCCTACAGTCGAAACTCCTAGCACTAACACTATCAAGATTGCAGTCAGTTTTAGTGTTCCTATTCTATTCGTCTATTCCCCCCCTTTACCTTTATGCTCCCTTTTTTCCTAAATTCTATTCTTATACGATTGGTGCTTGCATCCTTCCCTTCGGGCAGGCGAAAGGAGCTAGGGCCAGTGCTTCAGCTAGTCATTTGCCAATTCTGGAATCGAAACACCGACCCGCTTGCCCGCTCTATGGGCCAATCGGAAGCCGGTAACCCCCGGCTTATTATCAAAAATGAAAACTCGAGGAGAGGGTATATTAAGATTATACGATTTTTTTGACGAATTTTCCTTGATTTTCCGACAGGTTTGCATTTCAGGATAAGAAGCGATCTTCTCCGATCTTGCTCGAACACGAACGGAAAAGAAACCAAGACCAAACGATATGAACGTCCTTCATATTACAAACAACGAGAAATTCCATACTTTGATCCGGGTATCCACAGAAAAAAAGAATAACGAATTAGTCCTGCCAAATGGAAATCAAGAAAAACGATCCAATATAGATTATTCCGACCAAGATGATTGCATGAAGCCCGAGGTTCAAAAGTATAATGATTGCTCCCGATGAATCGTATAGTGTCGCCTGGCGATGTTCGTCATAATTACGTCCTTATCGCTACAACAGCGATTGCCGTAAGAATGACTTAGAAAGGCAATGACAGATGGCTCAAATGAAAAGGAAAGTTAAAGAAAATTAAAGATAAAAAGGGAAGGGGTTTACGGAGGTCGGTCACTTCGTTCTCACTAAGGACGGTTCCTCCTGGACCTAATGTATGCCACAGAGCAGATGGTCCCGACAATGGTGACGATCAAGACCCCTATCCAAATAGCGGGTTGGTCATTGGCCGTGGACCCAATATTGTATGCGTTCCCGTTGACGACAGCGCCGAGTGTGTGCACCGTGATCGAGGGCGTTGATATCGAACCGGTCGAACTGTATGCCACGATCCAATATGTGTAGTCAGTCCCCGATACCGCCGTCAGATCGACATAGCCGGTCCTAGAAGCGGGAAGTTTGGCGATCGCCGATTCCGTTCCCGATGCCTCCCTCATGACCTCGAAAGAAAGCAAGGGGCTGCTGGTTGAAGGCACCGTCCAAGTCAGACAGACTTCCCCGTCAGCCACCGTCGCGGTCAGTGTGAAGTTTCCAGGAACGACAGCGGTCTGGGCCGGTACTGCGGAAACCTCGGATCCCAGCGCGCCTTCGCCAACGGAATTCACTGCGGAAACACGATAATAATATGTCCTTCCGTTAGTCAGGCCACTGTCTGTGAAGGACGTACCAGTTCCCAAGGTGACCAAGAGCTTTTCCGAACCGGAAACAGTGGATCGGTATATGTTGTACCCGATGATCGCCGATCCCCCATTGGCCGGTGCGGTCCAGGTCAATGTGACCACACCGTTGGACCCGACCGCGTTCAATCCGATGGGAGCGCCCGGGACGGTCGTTCCGACCATGATCGACACGGAGGCGCTAGCCACAGAAGAACCAACCGCGTTCACCGCTTTCACGGTATAGTAAGCAATACATT
>CAVWKV010000118.1:0-12260 GCA_963755265.1 uncultured Methanomassiliicoccales archaeon
TTTGATTGCATCGACTATCGCGAGGGCAGCACCATTCGGCTATGATTTCACCGGCACGCCGGCTACGTATGTGCAGGACACGATCCCCGATCCGAGCACTCCCGGAAGCACGATCGGCAAGGTCGATCCGAGCGTGCGGGTCAGTCCCCGTCGAAACGCGACCGCCGATGGCAAGCCGATTCTCGGCACCGATGGAAAGCCGATCGCGGACTGATAAGGACGGCAAGCTCGCCTGCGTTTGCCTGCGCTGCGAAAGCCATTCCAGAACCGTTCGCCGTCAGCTATCAGGGCGGCTTAGCGCCGGATAATAACGGAATCCCCATGTCATCATCCAGCGCCGGTTTGTCTTCTCCGCCGCATAAGGGCAGAGCAATACGATGATGAAGTAACGACAAAACAATAAATTTGATTTCAATGTGTGTGTTCCGGAAGTGACGGTGGTGTTGACCTCGGTCCAGGCCGTTAGGCCGCTGGCGCTGGCCTTAGCTACTGAATCCACGTAGAAGCTGACCGCGTCCGAGGCCTGCGTAGATGTCTTCCACCAGAACGAAACGGTGGCCGGACCTGTCACGGTGGTCAGGATATCGCTCTTACCGTTATCGCCGATGTCCCCACTCTGCATGGCACTGCCGCCAGCGTAGTATTCCCGAGTCTCCGGGGACCACGATACATTCCCCGAACCTGTGATGTTCAGCGCGGAATTGTCCAGAGCGGTCGCCATAGTGATCGTGGCGTATGACGGCATGGAGACTGTGACGGAGCAGGGATTGGCCATTGGCACGTTTGCGGATTGCCCGGATACCTGGGTGGCCGCGTTGCCATAGCCGTTCTGATATTCCTCGATGCGGAAGGAGGAAATAATCCCGGCGGTTGCGGTCGACCCAAGTGTCAGGTAGAACTGGGTGGTGCCTGACTGATAAGCGGTTAAGAGACTGGTTATGTCAAGCGCCATGAAGGTCGGGAAGGTGGCAGTTATTCCGGCACTGTTCGTGACGAAGAACGGGGTATCGGTCGTGGTGCCCCCAGGCGTTCCCACGCCCACCGTGAACGTCGTCGTTCTGGTGGGGGCGCTGTTAAACTGCCAGACCGCCAGCAGCTTGGGCTGGTAAGATGGCTTGTCGGTGATGTAGGTCAGTTGCAGATTGGCCCCGATCTTTTCGAACGCGGCGAACGTTATCCAATAGTATCCCTTGTTTCCGAATGATGAACCCCAGGAGTTAACCACTTTGAACGCACCGACGTCCGTTGAGCCCGCGACCGTCATCGTGCTGTTATAACCGACGATGCATTGGGCATGGTCCACTGTAGAGGAACTGTACTCACTGGATGTGAGCACTTCATTGGAGCCCATATTGTTGAACTGGTTAGCGTCGATGGCGAAGGTGACTGGAAGGTTCGAAGAGATGAGATTCTCGATAGTGTTAAGTGTGGTGTTCGGATTGGACGCATTATAACTGATGTAGTACACCTGGGCAGCGGTGTTCAGCGGAGCGTTGCGGAACGCGTCCTGACTGCCCCAATTAGTAATATTTGTGGCCACGTATGGCATCGTCGCCATATTGGCTACACCCCAATCGACGATAATATCTCCATTTTCGTCCATGGAAGAACCCGCGTTCAGGCCGCCGCTGACCCGGTTATAGGTCCAGGCTGGGCTCATTAGGTGGGCGGGGTTGCCCGTCGAGGCGTCTGTCCATCCATTATCCTTAGCCTCCAGGTATCCATAATCGTAGTATGTCATGGCCCAAGCAGCGCACGATCCCTGACTTCCCTGATTCCCCACGATAGGAAAATAGGGTTGGGTGGATATATCGTAATAGCCATTGGAGTTAAGATTGGATGATTCGACACTGTCGATTATCGTTGCATTACCAACCATATCTGAATATTCGCCCTCGGTGAGGGGTGCCAACCCAGTGCCATGCCCGTTGACGATGACATTATAGCTGGTACCATTCTGAAAAATGCCATTGGAAAGCTTCATCTGAGCAGCCTCTTCAGCAGTGAGAGTATGGGATTGCACCGAGAAAACTGGGCTTCCTACTGTCACAGACGACGCCGAGGATACTGGGAGGAGGGAAAAGGGAAGAAGAATGCCGGGCAGCAGCAATGCAATTGTGATGAGGAGGGAACGAGCACTGAAGGATTTCCGGTGCATTGAAATCTTCACCGGCATTTTTAACTTATAAACGGCTTGACGTGAAAATCAAAATTGATTCCTACTATTGCCCCTTTTCCAACCATTCGTTAAATCCACTGGCGAATGAAAAAAATCATTTCATGAACATACATATCGTCGGAAATGATTTTGAAATTCTGGACCTTTTGGAAATAATGACCTCCCTCATAGGTTATTGCGTCTCACCGGCCCCGCTTGACCCGGACCGTCCCTTTCCTCACGAATAACACGAAGGAGAAGAAACCCACCACTAGGATGGTCATTATCATGACGACACGGAACCACATCTGGTCGAACAGGCTGCTTTCCGGAGCAGGGGAGTTCTGGGAAGCGGTCGGGGTGGCCGATACTTCCTCGGACATCTGGCTCTCCTCTCCTTGTGTGGTCAAGACTGATACTTTGTAATAGTATGCTTGACCGCTCGTGACGTTGTTGTCCACCCATCTCGTCATCGGATAGTTGATCAGAATAACCTCGCCGCCCGAATTGTTGCCCCTGTAGATGCAGTAAGTGAAAACGTTGACCCCGGTTGGTGGGTTCCATTGAAGGGTAATGTTATTTACTCCTGCGGTCGCCAACAATCCTATCGGTGGGTCAATCTTCAACGTTGTCGGTGACACTTCGGAAGTGGCGTTGCCATCGCCTCCGGCGTTGAAGGCGATTACGCGGTAGTAATATATGGTTTCCGACATCAAGCCGATATCGAGATATCCAAGATCGGTCGTGGTGGCCACCTCGCTAAGGTTGCCGCTGGTTAGACCGCGAAAGATGTGGTACCCGAGTATATCAGAATATCCGTCAAATGCAGGTGCTGACCAGTTCAGTGTGACCGAAGCATATCCCACTTTGGCGTCTAACGATGCCGGGGCATCGGGGTATGTGTACGGGGTGGCGACGGCCTCGTTGGAGGTGAATTCATGTTCCTCGTTGTTCTTGGTAGTGATATAATAGTAATATGTTATGCCCGGAGAGGCCGTATCGTCCGTGAAAGGTTGCCCGCTTGTTACAGACCTCAATGGCGTCTCAGATCCACTAGAAGTGCCCCGGAATAGGACGTACGAGACCGTACCGGAGCCGTTATCCCAGGCTGGCACGGTCCAAATCAACGTCACGTTGCTCACTCCAGCGATTGCTGAAACGATGGTCGGAGAGAATGGGACGGCGAGGGGGTTAGTTCTAGGGCCCTCTCCGGCAGCATTGACCGCGGCGACCTGATAATAATAAGTGTCATCGTGGGTCAAACCGGTGTGATTGTAGGCGAGATCGGTATTGAGCGTGTCAATCATGGTCCATGGGCCGGTCTGCGACTCCGACCAGTATATATGGTAAAAGAGCAGGGCCGACCCGCCGTTGGAGGACGGGGCGGACCAACTGAGGGAAACATTGCCGTCACCAGCCACCGCATTCAATGACAACGGGACCGATGGATAGGTGAATGGAATGGCACTGACCAATTGGGACTGCGTACCTTCATTGACGCTGTTTACCGTGCTGATCTTGTAGTAGTACATCTCTCCGTTCGTCAATCCTGTATCCTGGTAGCTGGTCTTTGTCACGGAAGCCAGGAACAGAAAGGTATTTTCCGACGTTCCGCGGTAGATCCTATAGGATGAGGCGTTTGATCCTCCAGTATTAGCCGGGGGGTCCAGCTCAATAAGATGCTGGAATTGGAAGGGCTAGCCGTTATGGCATTGGGCGGGGCCAGGACAGCCATCGGTGTGGCGGAGACCTCGGATGACTTCTGGCCCTCCGCGACGGCGTTAACCGCTGAAACTCGGTAATAATAGCGGACACCATTGACCAAACCATCATCATTGTATGTGGTCCCGCTTACGGATGCGAAGACCGTCTCCCCGCCAGAGTTGAATGAACGATAAACGACGTAACCCGTTATCGATGACCCCCCGTTGTCGATGGGCGCTGTCCATGTCAACGTGACCGTGGAATTGGATGCAACCGCTTGCAGATTGAGCAAGGGACCAGGCGCTGAAGCGAGCGTTCCGTTGAATACACCGCAACTGGGCCCTTCACCGATCTTATTGACTGCCGAGACTCGATAGTAATATGTCTGGCCATCGCTGAGGTTCGTGTCTGTCAATGTAGTACTGGTAGTATTTGAAAGGAATAGGATCAAGGACGAAGACGTTCCGCGGTAGACGCGATAATTAATGATCGGAGTACCGCCGTCGTTGTACGGAGCATTCCAGCTCAGGACCGTCTGTCCTAGGCCCACGGTCGCCTTGGCTGAAGTGGGAACGAAGGGTACGCCGAATGGAGTGGCATTTACATAAGGAGTACAGAAATCGCTCTCCCCCATCGAGTTATGCGCGGTTATGCTATAGTAATAGGTATGGCCATTGATGACCGACGTATCCTGGTAACTGAGGGGGGACGCTGAAATCTCCTTATAAAATTCCATTGTCGTAGGGCTCTCGCCCCTATAGATCAGGTATCCGTCGACGACAGACCCGCTATTGTTGGAAGGTGCCGCCCAGGTGAGGAAAACGAGGTTATTCCCGCACACCGCTGCTAGATCGGTAGGTTTGTTCGGCACGGTATCGGCGGCGATGTTCATCGAGAACAACGGTAACAGCAACACAAACGCCACCAGTATGCAAGTGGATTCGAATCGCGACCGGGTCTCACGCATCGATCTCAGCCCTCATGTATGTCGTCTTTCGAGCGACACCTGCTTATAAAGACGTTGCCAGCCATTTATCAAAAAATGGAACAGCGGAATGAATTTACTGGAC
Organism: uncultured Methanomassiliicoccales archaeon; assembly: GCA_963755265.1. Taxonomy (GTDB): domain Archaea; phylum Thermoplasmatota; class Thermoplasmata; order Methanomassiliicoccales; family UBA472; genus DASXVU01. The sequence continues at coordinate 4,933 of CAVWKV010000118.1, forward strand.
GACCATCCCGAGGCCTGGTTCTATCTTGAAACGGATTTCCTGCTGTGCGTCCGGGATCTCTTCCGGATACCTGAGCACTTGGATCGAATGGATGGGCCCATCGCCCTCATCAATCAATGTCATGCTCATTCTTGCCCGTGCCTCTTCCCGGATGGTGTCAATCCCGTTCTGCTTCTCGTCGGTGATGATTATGACCGTACGGTTCTTGGTGACTGCCCCCTTCAGATAAGACAGCAATTTAAGATGCCCATTCTCGTCCAAGTCGTTCTCCGTCATGGTGGAAAGCCGGTCGATGATCATGACCTCATTGAGCAATTGGGGCGAGCGGATCAGCCGGTCAATGTAACCGGCCACGGCCCTGTCCTTCCGTATCAATGCGTCGATCGGGATATAGAGTATCTTGCGGCCCAACATATGATTCGCCATCAGGAAGCCTGAGCCGTACATCTGCTTGATGAAATCGCTGGTGGCATTCTCGGTGGAGATGTAAGTGACACCGACGTTATTTTGCAGGAGACCGTAAGTGAGACGCTGAACGAAGTGTTCCACACCCGAACCTTTCTTGCCCTCGATTAGAACGATCGAGCCGCGTGGAAGTCCTCCACCAAGCATATGGTTCAGATTATCGCGGTCTATGGAGATGGGCACGACGATAGAACGGTCCGCTCCTGGTCTTTCCGGAATGATCAGATGGTCTTTCGGCAGCAGCGGGGCTTTCGGTCCAACAGGAACGGAGCTCGGTTCACCGGCTTGTATGTCAAGATCCAAGTCCATATCGTTGTGGGAGGCGATGGAGGAAGCCATTTCCGGCATCAATTCCCTAGCGACCTTTGCAGGGGGTGATACGACCTTCGGGGTGACGATGCTCTCCGTGTCAGCGTCCGGGCGGATTATGGCATCGGTCTCGGGATCGAACTCGGCCACGTCCCTGTCCCTGACAGGACGCTCATGTTCCCGGGCCGGCGAGAACAATGTGTCCGGCAGAGGTGCCTTCCTGATGCCGTCCATTATCTCTGCGTCCTCCGCTTCCTCGAACGTTGGTTCGGAGTGATTGCCTTTCTGTGGTAAAGCAATGGTAATGCTGGGTATGAAGGACCAGCCTGGGAATATGGTAATGACCCCAGGATCGCCGCCTGACGGTTTCCTGCCGGATAGTTTTGAACTCTGAGACTCAAGTTCGTCCAGGTCCAATTTATCTATGTCCTCGAGGGAAAGGCCGTCTGGAGGTACGTCTATCTGATTCTCTTCCTCGCGTCTCCTGGACCGCTTCTTATTGTCGAAGAAGGTGATCGAAATGACTGGGAGGCTGGCAAAGGATAGAGGTATCACTATTCCTTTGGATAGCATGGCTCACCTCCCATGGGTTTCGATAGCTTCTGCATTATACCGTTGAGATTCGTACCATTCTTAAAGTGACTTTGCCCGAAATTATCATTGCGGATAACGATAAATAGAGATGAGGAATTCGCGGCCGTTCTTAATCGGTGTTTTGTATTTCGATCATGTCCAGAATAGAATGCTGCATATCAAATGATTGATTAGTATGTGAGTATAGAACGACTAGGCCTGGTGCTTACTATCATGAACGTTATCTACTTGTGAGCCGATTGGAACCGGTCATGTATGAAAAGGACTATAGTTGAAATCAACAAGAAGATCGCCAATGGTTCGGCCGTCGTACTGACAGCTCGAGAGGTCGAGAAACTGCTGGCCGCTGGTCGTGATGATCTTGTCCACGAGGTCGACGTCGTTACGACCGGGACTATGGGCATAATGAGCGGAACATATGCTCTATTGTCATTCCGGATATCTGAGCCAGGTACCTATCGGAGGTTCGTCGGGGTAAGTATCAATGGAGTGCCAGCGAGTGTGGGCCCGTGCCCAAATGAAAGCTTAGGAATAATCGACGTAATGGTCTTCGGCACATCAGAGTGTTCAGAACGACCGGATTATGGGGGCAGTTTTCTCTTTCGGGATCTGGTGGAAGGCAAGGAAGTGTTGGTTCGCGCAACATCCGTCGAGGGGCACGAGATAGAGAAGATTGTAACGATTGATCAGATGCCGACAGCGAAGTTGCTGAGCACAAGGAACTGCTTCCGGAATTATCGGGCCTTTGTCAATCCATCCAATACCGAGTTCAGATCGATCTTCCATTGCCGTCCATTTCCTCCTAATTTTGAGGGCTTAACGTTCTCCGGTTGTGGTCATTTTAACCCATTGCAGAATGACCCGTCTATGAAGTATGTTGGAGTTGGAACCCGCCTGCTGATTAATGGGAACGAAGGATTTGTATTCAGCGCAGGGACGCGATCGTCACCGAAGTATCCAAACCTTATGACAATTGCCGAGATGAGAGGCATGGACCCTAGTTTGATGGGCGGTTTCAATACGGCTGCCGGACCAGAATGCCTCACTTCCTTTGCCGTACCAATTCCGATCTTAGATGACACCATGCTCGAAAACGTAATGACCCAGGACAAGGACATACCCCTTTCCGTAGGTGACATCCGAGATCGTCACAAGATCGGACAGGCAGACTATGGACAGGTATGGTCCGACCGCGATGAAGTGATCCACCTAGAGGGAGCGCTATGCACAGACTGCCAGCAATGTGCTGCCTTGGTCATATGTCCAACGGTAGCTGTCAAACGATGCGGAGGGAAGCCATTCATAGACAGATCCAGATGCATCAATTGCGGGGCCTGCGTGATGGCATGCGAACAAGGATGCTTCAAGGCATCTTTAGGGGAAGTTCGGACAATCATCGAAGGCAAAATGAGAGTCATACCGATCATATGCCGGAATTCGAATCGGGAGGGAGCGGTCCGTACGATGGATGACCTAAAGGCTCGTATTCAGGATGGACGGTTCATCATCACCGCAAAGGTCGCCGATATCATACCTTGAATTCCGGTCATTCAAATTGCCAACTACGATCAATGATCTTTGGATTGGAAGTAATTGCCGAATTTCGATAGACGATCCATACCGTGACACACAATTTCAATAATCGCGTTAATGTTCATGGTCCTGGGAGCGTCCCTGTACAAGAAGAAGGAAGAGTGGACGCTCACCGATCGAAAGAGATTCAAACGTTTTTTTCGACCAATCTTTCCGACCAGCAACTGTTGTCCAGCGCGTTCTCCGCCCATTCCAGGACCTCACCGGCCCTGTCGAGCATTGTCCCGACCTTTTCCTGGTCTGGGTCCTGCCAATATTGACCCTTCAATATCAGGTCGCACTCGCCCTTGACCGCTTCCATTATCTGTAATATCTCTTCAGGTGCATCCACCAGCCTGGCTATGCCGGCCAAATCGATAGTCTCATGGGGTTCTAACCCTTTGCCAAAGGCCACTGCCCGCAGTGCGTAGACGAGACTCAGCTGGGCATGCATCAGGGCAAACCGATGGTAGGACATCTTATACATGTCCATGGCAGCGTCAAACTCCCGCTCCGCCCGCGCCATCCATTCTGCCGATTCTTGGTTCATTTCCTCTCCCCATTCGGTTGAATCATTTTGTCATTTCCACTTGATTAATATCTCCTCTCTGCGGAAGACCCGCAACGCCAGATATAGTATCAAAGCGTCGGCGACCAGCAATAGCACGGAGAACAGCCCCATCAACGTAACGCTCGATGTGGCGGACTGAGTTAGGATCAGTACGAAGAAGAGGATGACGGGAAGGATGACCAGCGATCCTAATTGTTGTGCGCTTCTTATATCGGAGACCCTCGACGACACAATGACATTAGCCAATATGCTTAGCATTGCTATCAACGGGCACATCACGAATATCGCCAGGACCCACATCAAATTGGGAAGGACCAAGTAGCCCAGGACCGGCCTGGTGATAAGGTCTACCAGGATAACGAACGGAACGAAGGAAAACCAAGTGGCGAGCATGGTCGGAATGAATATGCTGAGGGTTTTCCCTCCTAATATCTCCATGTCCGTGGTGGGGGTGGCCAGCAAAGGTTCTAGGCTCTTGTTGACCTTCTCCCCGACGAGGGTATAGGAGGCGATGATGGTGGGCAGGACCGCCGGCACTATCATGAACATCAACATCAAGACATTGATCAGCAGCAGCAACGTTCCAATTAGATCGGACTGACCACCGATGATCACGCTGGACACCAGCACCACGTCGGTCTGCGAATCTTCGTTAAGGTTGGAGAAATAGAGAGTGGTCGACTGCAGCTGGGAATTGTTAACCTCGGACGACCTGATCAGCGAATAGTTGACAAAACCGCCGTTGACCTGGCAGCCATTCAAAACGACATTGGTAAGCTCGCAGTCCTTGAACGAGGTGTTCGAATAGTAACCATCGGAGAGGCTCATTCCCTCGTAGGTGTTTTGGATGTTGAGAGTGAGCTGGACCGGTGTGGTCTTCTCGTTGGAAAGAGCCGTAACCGGGACCAAGTATACGATCGGAAGCACGATGGTTATTATCAACGGCATCATCACGATGGTCATGAGCACATACCGGTTTCGCCGGAACTCGGAGAACTCCTTCCTGGCGATGGCCCACATCTTCTCGAACCGGATCATCGATTGTCGCCTCCGACGATGCGCAGGTAGACGTCTTCGAGCCCCTTCTTCACTTCCTCCACATGGATGATCCGGGCGCCGGACCTCACCAGCTCAGCGATTATGGCTGGGTTGTCGGTCGCCGGATCATCGATGGAGAGGTAAAGCCTATTTCCGTCCTGGCGGAACGCCTTGACGCCATTGAAGCCCTGTACCAGCGTGATCGTTTCCGGAGTTACGCTGCCTAGCTCTACCATCGTGGTCCTACCGAAGAACTCGTTAGCCAGCAGTTCGGGTGAGCCAGATGCCAAAAGGTGCGTCTTGAGGATTCCGATCTTGTCGCACAGCTTCTGTGCCTCATCGAGGTGGTGGGTGTTGATAAATATCGTGCGGCCTTCCCTCTTCAGCTCCATAAGATAATTGCGGACTGTGATGGACGAGACCGGGTCCAGACCGGAAGTGGGCTCGTCCAGGAAGAGGTATTTCGGGTCGTGGACCAAGGCCCGGGCGATGGCAATCTTCTGCTTCATCCCTTTAGAGAAGGACCCCACCGGATCGTCCTTTCTTTCCAATATGTCGAGAGCCTGCAGAAGCTCGGTGATCCTAACGGAACGCCTGGCGGTCGGAACCCCATACATTCGGGCATAGAAGTCCAGGTTCTGATAGGCAGAAAGGGATTCGTAAAGACCAGGGTTCTCAGGGAGAAGACCGATGTTCTGCCTGATTTTGATACGCGACTCCTTGTCGTTGATATCCAGACCGTCCACGAATGCGAGGCCGGAAGTGGGCTCAATCAGGCAGCAGAGCATCCTGATGGTGGTGGTCTTTCCCGCTCCGTTCGGGCCTAGGAAACCGAACACCTCGCCGTCATTGATGGTGATGGTCAAGTCCTCGACGGCGACCGTCTGATCGAACTTACGGGTCAGTTCCACCGTCTCGATCATCTTGATCCTTGGCCCTTCCTTGCCTCTCGCCTCTTTCGACGATCTTCTTCCTTATGCACGCGTCTCTGATAATCTTCTTCGTCCTTCTTGGCCAATAGCTTGGCCTTCTCATCCTTTCTGGCCCTCCTTCTCTGTAAAGCAAAGTAAAACCATGAGGGATAGGAGTTCAACTTACCGCAATGTGGACAGCGCACGCAGAAGGTGTCTACCGAATTACAGATCTGATATAACCGGAATGTGAACTCCTTCCCGCATTCCTTGCAGACCCGTTCTCTCGGCATGACGGCGCCCCTGATCGGATTCAATCCTTCTTTGAGACTGGTCTGTTGTCCAGCCACTGTTTTAGCTCGTCAATGTCGATGTTCAGCATGACCATGTCGCCGATGGTCCTGATATCGGCGGTCCTTATGATGATCCCGGAACCGGACATCATCCTCTTCTTTATGCTCAGGTCGTCCTTGGTCGACTTATCCAGCTTTACGTCGATATAGTTGACCTTCCAATTGTCCTTGGGATCGAGGACGATATTGTCCACGTAACCGATCTGGCGGCCCTTCTTGCAGATGACCCTCATGCCTGTCAGTATCGCGAAGTTCAACGGCCAAAGGCCTTCACCGACCAATGCCCCCTTCAGGTCCGTCATCGGTATCCCGAGAGTGATTGTGTCGGTGACGCTGGTAACGGCACCGGTGTTGATGAAGGCACGAGAATAACCGATCGCTTTCTTCCTCTTGTCCACGGCCATTTCCTGGCCCTTTGTCACGGTGACGCGCAGCGCCGGGATACGCCAGTGTTCCGGATCAATACTGACCCCTTCCACAGCTCCTACGATAATGGCATCCGAGGAGATGATCTCCTTCCCCATGACATCCTCCATTCTGACCATTTAGTGCACCTGGGGTCATAATCCACTAAAGCCATGATAAGTGTTTGCCATCAGAACATGAAATTGAAGCAACGATCTCGAGGTAGAACTCATAGAAAGTAAAGCCTGCCCGACCAGTATCGTCCTCAAATCACTAAAAGGGGCAGGAACCGCCGCCGTTCGGTCCTACTGTCGATCCAGGAAATAGCTTTCGTTAAAAGCTGAGGACACTTTCATACGTCTGGGTCAGCTCGACAAGGTCCATCAGGGTGCTGAATTCCGTGCCTGGTATGAATTCGTTTGTCTTGACCCCCCTGGCATCCTTACAAGGGATACATACATGGATGGCCCCGCCCATTTCCTGGAATGTGGCTATTAGGTCTTCCAAGGGTTCCATGCCTACCATTTTCGGCATGCTCTTGGCGTAACCCTTCCGGGCCAGGTTCGTGCCTTTCGACATGAGGAACACTTTGGTCTTGACGCCCAATGCTTCGGAGGCGTTCGCCACCATGAAAGTCAACATTGCATTCTCAAGGTTGTCGTCGCTGTGTGTTCCAATCACCATCAGGGTCTTCTCGTTTACCTTTCTTGTCGCCATGTTTCATGATCATGTCGTCCTTCGATAAACCAAGGGCGGCGAACATGTCAGTCGTTGGATGAAAGTGGAACTCCGATATCAATTTTCCAATCGTTCGGAGAGTATCTTTCTCTGCCCCCGACGCAATATTATGTTCAGCGTCGCCTTTAGCAAGACACGTAATGAACGAAGACAGGGTACGTATCGCCAACCTCACCCATGCTGATCCCCAGGAGATTGCCGCCATCGAACTGGCGCTGAAGCATAAGGGCGATCTGGCCGCCCTCCGCTCGCTCGACCAGATCCATCTGGCGCAGGGGCTTTCGCTCGGCGCCGTGTGGACCGTCGCGGAGATGGCCCGGCGGCTCGGCATCCCCCAAGCCCTCGGTACCGGCTTCCCGGCGCAACTGGCCC
>CAVWKV010000119.1:0-7541 GCA_963755265.1 uncultured Methanomassiliicoccales archaeon
TCCTTCCTGCACGATCATCCTTCCTGAGGAATGTCCTCACCGTCCACCCGGGATTGCGTGACCTTTCTTTTTAACCAAAATTATGTATCCTGATATTCCCATTGTCAACCGCAATTTTTTAGCGAGTCATTTGTCTAACTTACTCAAGAAAGAGGAGCAGGTCCATATATGCCAGAAAAAAATGATGATCGTCCTTTTCAGCCGCTACCAGGGCCAAGATGATGTTATCGTCCGGTCATCTTCCTTCCAGAGCTCGACCATACCCGGTCATAGAACTAGATCTGGAAGGCAATCTGCAATATGTGAATCCCGCCACCAAACGCTCCTGCCGGACATCGAAGAGGAGGGCATAAATCACCCGTTCTTCTCTGACTGGCATCGGATCGTAAGAGATCTGCGGGAGAACAGGAACGGCCCCATCGTCAGGGAAGTGCGCGTGGGAGACAATTGGTTCCATCAGCAGTTCTACTTCATCCCGGAACTGAATCGAGTGCGGACCTACGCCGTCGGAGATCAGCGAGATAAAGCGGGCATATGACGCGCTCAGGGAGAGCGAAGCCAAGTATCGCAGCCTGTTCGAGTATACTCCAGGAGTTGTCACTCTGCGCCAATTGCTCTTCGACGAGAACGGCGAAATAATCGACCAAGTGCTGATAGATGCCAACCCCAAGTTTCTGGATACCTGGGGCGTCGGCTCGGTGGAAGAGGTGAAGGGAAAGAGGTACAGCGAATTCCTCGGTACGAAGTCGGCGGACCTGGCGCTGGATGGGGCCAGGAGGATGAGGGCCTCCGGCAAGCCGGTCACGATCGAGATACATTATGATCACGTGGACCGTGACTACCAGATGACGTTCGTACCGGTCGGGAAAGACCAGATCATCGCCGCCAGCATCGACATCACGGAGAGGAAACGAATAGAACTCGACCTCAGAAGGTCCAACGCTGAGCTGCAGCAGTTCGCCAACGTCGCATCGCATGACCTCCAGGAGCCCCTTCGCATGGTTATCGGCTATCTCTCACTGCTGCAAAAGCAGTACGATGACAAATTGGACGATGAGGCCAAGGAGTATATCGACGTCGCCGTCAACGGCGGAAAGAGGATGAAGATGCTGGATCGACGACCTGCTGGCATACTCGAGGGTCGATGTCCAAGACAAGGATTTCGCCCCAGTGGACATGAATCAGGTGGTGAAAAGGGTCTTGGAAGTGCTCAGGGAAGCCGTTGAAGAAAACAAGGCGGAGATCGAGCTCGATCCGCTGCCCACGGTCATTGCCGAGGAATCCCAAATGGCCCAGGTGATCCAGAACCTGGTGAGCAATGCAATAAAGTTCCGCGGGAAAGAATCGCCGAGGATAAGGATCACGGCGACGGCGGGATCCGGGGAATGGATCTTCTCCGTCAGCGATAACGGCATAGGGCTGAGCATGGAATACGCTGATAGGATATTCCAGATGTTCCAGCGGCTGCACACCAGGGATGAATATCCAGGGACCGGTGTTGGTCTGGCGATCGTGAAGAAGATCGTCGAACGCCATGGTGGCCGAATATGTGTCGAGTCGGAAGTTGGCAAGGGGGCCACGTTCATCTTTACCATCCCGGTAGATCAGAACGAGGGAATGCCCAATCTCATTCCGCATCGCAAAATCGTTGATGCGGGGAAATATCACCATCAGAGCGAACATAGAGCGAAACCGTCCAGTCGCTTGCCAATGATGGACAACAGCTCGCCGACCGAGGCTGTCTTCCCCAAGACCATTCCATTTTCGATCGGATGGCCGGGCCCTCCCTCCGTTCTATGTACTGATAACCAGGCCGGAAGGGTGTTATCCTGACCGCGCCGATCAATGTTTGCGAGGCCGGCCGCGAGTCTATTCCCTCAAGATAACCCGTGATTCTACCATCTAGAGACCGGCCGTCGCAACTTACTTCAAGCGGATCTCCGTAGGATCCAAACCAGCCACTCTCAGGGCGGCGTCGTGAGAGCCGAATCGCAACCGCAGTAATGAGGCTAAGCTGGAATGGCCCTGACGGAGGGCCCTGGCGTTGACCGGCTCTCCGCTCTCGTATAGTCGTCTCAACTCCTCGATCAGATCCGCGTCGGAGCGGCGAAAACGGACCCTGAACCTATCAGGGTCGAGGCCAGCCTCGGCCAATGTCTTCCCCCACGGTTTATAACGCTTCGCGGCCGCCATAGTTAATTTCTGGTGTTTGCTGAACATCTTCGTATAAGACAGGTCCTCGCCAGCGTCGTGCAGTCGTCGGATTTCGGCGATGATCTCCTTATCGCTCCATATCGATTTGGCGGGTGACTCGGCGATCTCCAATCCTGCGCGCTCCAGCGCTGCCTCCAGGCTCCCGAACTTCTTCCGCGCCGTCTGATAGATCTTGATGTCAGCTCCTCCGACGCCCTTGTTCGACATCTCGATGCCCTGACCATGGAGTTCCCTCAAGGCATCGATGATCTCCTTTTCGGTGCGCCGCAGCTTCGGGCCCTCGAGCTGCCGGCGGTATTCCCCCCACATCATTGCAGGTCATCCGCATGCCGCTTTTATGCAATGCCCTGAGCTCCGCAATGATCTCTCCGTCGGTCCACCGCTGGTTTATCCTTGCTGCCATAGATATGGAGGAGTATCATTTGATACAACTTAGCCTTTGTCCAGTAATTATTATCAGAAGTTGTTATACGAACGAAGCCTTTAAGCCACCACAACGAATCCCAAACTTCAAGGATCGGCCTCAGGATGGGGATCTATCCGACTTATAGGTGAGGACATGAAGCTTAGAGGAAAAGCAATAACTGGATCGAGCCTCTTGATGATGCTCGGCGTAGTTTGTTTCACAACGGTATTGGTGTCGGCGGCTGTAGTAGTACTGTCACTGCCGTCAGAACAGTCATCTGCGACCGTTGGAACTTTACCATTGACCGCAACCCACGAAGGATTTACTGACGGCACAGCCATGCCAGGATATACGGCGTGGGCTGGCAGTCCAGCAATCGCGACCAACACGTACTCGGATGCTGTTAAAATCGCATCTGCTTCTGAAACATATGCGAGCCCTTACGCTATCCAAATCACGATCAGCACAAGTGGAGCGAGCATCAGTAACACAGATCTATCCATGACATATCTGAAGGGAACTGGAGAAAGCTACACCTCTGTCGGTTCGTTCACAGTTGCCGGGGATGCAAAATCTATGACTGTCATTATTCCCGGTGATACGAATTGTACTACATCCGGTCAGGACTATAACTTCTTGATCACAGTCGGTAATGCCCCAGTCTCTGGAACATATTCGATTGTATATCAGGCAGTTCAAGCTAGCTAAACCCCTTCCCTAACCCTTTCCTTTTTCTATCTTTTGTCATGATCACCCACTTAAGTCCCAGGCGCCGTCGCAACTTCGTATTTGGGGAATCTAATGCAATAATCGGAGGGAATCTGTTTCATGCCGGGTAAAATGATCATCATCAAGATAGCAGTGCCCTACGAGGGGCCGATCCGGATCGTCGTCACCGAATACCCGAACTGCGGGAACCAGTTGAGGTCGCCTTGACCAATTCGCTCCCCTCATTCCCGACAGGCGATGCCCAATTCATCAGTTATATTTTGCTGACGTGGCTTGAACCCGTAAACTGATGATGCACTGTGGAAAAGCGATTACGGAGACGGTAAGGATAAATGAATTGGAAAGGATGTCGGCATGATGAACAATAAACTCAACGATGATTGCATCCTTTTCGTTGACCGGATCCTAAATGCAGACCAAAGTGACCGAACCAAAGAGGATGCAAGGTCCATCAAGCCGGAAGAAGAGCGATTTAAGACACCTTGCTGCGAGTACCTTGTGAAATACATCGACAAGTTCAAGGAAGAATATGATGGACACATTGGATTAGGGTTCAGTGAGGACGGTGATGATTATTTTGAGGACTTTACCAATTGTCCGTTCTGCGGGGCTCCAATCTCCTACGTCGTTCGAAAGACGTTCAGGATGGTCTCGGATGCGACGGCCAGGAAGTGGGTGAAACAAGAGGTAAAGACTGGATAGTCCGCTTCAACCATTCTCCTTTTCGTACACCCTGATTTTGTGCCAATATATTTCCTGGGGGGAACCGCTGGGTGTCCATGCCCGGCCGGCCCGGAAGTGATGGACCGGCCTCCCTTCACGGGGGAACATGACTGAGACATTCCCCTGTTCGGATTGTGACCGGACCTTCAGCTCGAATCTATTGGTTTGGTCGCTATTGATCTGGGTGTGGATCAAGAAGACCACAGATAACATCCATACGGCAATTCCGAGGAGATCTCCATTTCGTCGTATCTGGTTGAGTTCCTCATTATTGGCATTCATCGATCCATCATTAACCAAGCTCCAACCCCATTTTTGATAGAGCATTGAGGTTATTTATTGGCCTGCCCTCGCGATTATGACTCCATTCACTAGTTCCTACCAGATCTCCTTTTATAAACCGCTCGACCCGCTGAACGGTGCATTGTCAACCCTCGTCCTTCTGGTCAGCCGTCGCTAGTATTCGGTACGATGGACGCGTAGCGACGGGCCCGATGGGGAGGGCCCGACCTCGTATCGCCGCTCTTTTTCATCCAATCATATAAAGTGGAGGTTGCTATTCTGTTAGTCATCTGGCCAGCGAAACCTTCATTTCTTTTTCACCAATCCACGACTCCTTACTATCCGGACAAGACGCAATCGAACAATATATATAGAGTAAATGTCTACCTAGCTAAAATTGTACTCAGTAGGAATAGACCTATTGATATAAATAGGGTAAATATGATCGGAAGACACTGCGTATATAAAGGCAATCACATCAGCCCTCCCCAATTCCTTATGTTGGTGGTTCTGAGAATGGGACCGATGTATGGTTATGAAATTATAAAGAACCTAAGGGACGAGTTCCAGGGATTTTGGAAACCCCAGACCGGGGCGATCTATCCGGCGCTGAAGCGGCTCGCAGAGCAGAAATTAATACTCTCCGAGATCCGGGAAGGCAAGGAATACTACTCTTTGACCCCTGAGGGCAAAGAATGGATGCTGGAGAACCTGAAATCGATGTCACAGGAGGCCCAGTTCATGGGCCGGTACTTTGGCTTTCTGGGGAAGGCGGCGGCGGAGACAGTTGACCACAGCGTGGCGACTCAAGAGCAGATCAATGTCGTAATGCAGTTGCCGCTTCATCTGGCCTCTTTGTTAAGGGATGATCTCACACCCAAGGAACGGCTGGAAATGCTTAGGGAGGCAAAAAGGATGATGAGTTTTAATCTGAGCGGGATCGAGCGGGCGATCGAAAAGTACGAGAAAATGGAAGAGAACGATTGCCACAATTCCATGACGGAGGAAGGAACCGAGACGGTCATGGATAAAACCGAGAAAGAGGAGTGAAAGGAAATGGTTGCGATAATCGAAGTGAAGGACCTGGTGAAGGTCTACAACGGTTCCATCCGGGCTGTGGACGGGATAACGTTCGAAGTGGCCGAGGGCGAGGTATTCGGCTTCCTCGGACCGAACGGCGCGGGAAAGACCACCACGATCAAGATGCTGACGACTTTGCTTCTCCCGACCAGCGGCGAGTGCAAGGTCTGCGGTTTCGATTCGGTAAAGCATCCTAACCAGGTGCGCAAGTCCATAGGACTGGTGCCGCAGGAATTGACGGTGGACGACGATCTCACCGGCCGCGAGAACATGATGCTGCAGGCAACACTATACGGCGTGGAGTTGAAAGTTGCAAAGGAAAGGATCAACGAGCTGCTGAAGCTAGTGAAGCTGGAAGATTCCGCCGAACGCATGGTGAAGACCTACTCCGGCGGCATGAGGAAGCGTCTCGAGCTGGCCGAAGGCCTGATCCACCGGCCGAGGGTCCTGTTCCTGGACGAGCCGACGCTAGGGCTGGACATCCAGACCAGGACGACGATGTGGGAGCACATACGTGATCTGAGGAAGAGCGAGAACATGACCGTTTTCATGACCACCCACTACCTCGAGGAAGCAGATAACCTGTGCGACCGGATCGGCATCATCGACAAGGGAAAGATCATGGCGTTGGACACGCCGCGGAAGCTGAAGGAGTCGCTGGGCGGGGATGTCATCTCGCTGAAGATGGGAGATGAAAAGGACTACACTGATATTATAAAGGCAGTGGACGGCGTGCTCAGCGTGAAGAAGGAGGACGGTTCCTACCGGGTCAAGGTGCTCAATGGAGAGACGGCCACGGCGCCACTGCTGCAGGAGATATCCAAGAACGGCGGCCAGGTGACATTCGTCACCTTGGAACGTCCGAACATGGACCAGGTGTTCCTTGAATACACTGGCAAATCGCTGCGCGACGCGGAGCAGGCGGGCAGCTTCGACAAGATGGCCGCTGCCAGGCAGATGAGGAGGTCGAGCTAGATGATCCGTGAAACTTTTGCGTTGATGGTGCGGGAGCTGAAGCATTGGTACCGGGCCAAGATCCAGATATTCATGATGCTGATTCAGCCCGTCGTTTGGTTAGGTCTGTTCGGGCAGGCGTTCCCGAGTGGTTTGTTGACCGGATCGAACCCGGCGCAGACGGCGCTTGCGCTGAATGGTGCACCTAACTACATGTCATACATGTCAGTAGGTATGGTGGCAGTGACCACACTGTTCACCTGCATGTTCGCTGGCATGTCGATTGTCTGGGACCGCAGGTTTGGGTTCCTGACCAAGCTGCGGGCGGCGCCCATACCAAGGGGATCGATCCCGGTGTCAAGGATCTTTGCTGCTATGATCAGGGCGGTCATATCAGCATTGATGGTGCTGCTGATAGCTCTGATCTTCACGCACATACCCGGACTGAATGGCCTCACGGTCACCTCGAACTTCGGTGTCCTGAACGCGCTCGGAATGCTGTTGATAATGGTGTTGCTAGCCACGGCGTTCGCTGCCGTATTTATAGCGATATCCCTGACCATCAAGACCCAGGAGACCCTGTTCGCCGTGATCAACCTGCTGAACCTGCCACTGATGTTCGCATCGGCGGCGTTATTCCCGATAACCGCGATGCCGGACTGGCTGCAGGCGGTGGCCAAGCTGAACCCGCTTACCCTTGCGGTCGATGGCATGAGGCAGCTGCTGTTCACCGGTTCGGTGGGAATATATCCCCTGGCGGTCGACATCATCGGCCTGCTGGCGTTCTCGCTGGTGTTGATCACCATCGGAATCGTCGTGGCGATGCGTGCTCTGAAGGAGAAGTAAACGATTTAGGGGCGACGGCCCCGTTCCTTTTTCTTATTTGCATAATACACTTCTTAGGACTTCATCTTAATGAAAATTCAGTCAATTCCTTGACGTCATTGACAGATTGCTTAATCAGGCTCTTTAACATATGGCAATATGAAATTCTCCTTTAGATCTATATATCTAGCCAGACTTTGATTTCATGCACACTAAGATAATTGCTTATTTGAGAAGCAACGTTAGAGGGTTGGCCTCAAATCGGCCAGAGCTGAAAAGATGGTTGAACCAATAGTCATTGAACACTTAACCAAAGATTTTGCAGGGT
>CAVWKV010000120.1:0-26155 GCA_963755265.1 uncultured Methanomassiliicoccales archaeon
TCGACGATCCCGACGAGGATTGGTCCGATGGATGAGAATGGGTCAAAGAGAGTTTGTGCAGTGGTGATAAGTGGTGTGCTCGATCCGATAAGGACCGATTGGCTGACACTACCAATTATGACTAGGTTGGTCAACAAATAGAACGCGATGACGATCGTCATGCCGAGGATCATCGCCCGGGGAATGGTCCGCTGCGGCCTGTCCACATTATCCGCCGGGAGGGTCGAAAGTTCGAATCCAGCATAGGCCCAGAAAATCAATACAAGGGCACCACCGAAGGTTACCGCACCGCCAGTAAAGAACGGGTTCATGTTGCCCGAGACCGTGGCCGGGTTGGCGGACATGAAGACCAGACCGACTACGATGATGAGCACCAATGGGCTCAGCTTGATGATCGTCAGGACATCGTTCGCCCGGCCTGCGGCCTTGACGCTGATGAGGTTGGAGGCCACAATGAATATGATAAAGCCGGCCTTGAGAATAATCACGCCCAGCGCATTAATACCGGGAACAAGATATGTGAAATATTGAGTGAAGGCCACCGGGAAGACCGCCAGAGAGAACCATTCGGCCAGCAAGAGACTCCATCCGACCATGAACCCGGCGAATGGAGTGGAGACATCCTTGACGTAGGCGTATGGGCCTCCAACTATCGGATGTAGCGTGACGCAGTATGCGAAGGACAGTGCTATAACCAGGGCCATGACGCCAGCCAGCACCCAGGCCACCAGCGAGGCCGGGCCAATGAGATTGGCCGAAAGCCCGACCACGATATAGATGTCAGCGCCGATTATGGCTCCGACGACCAGGTTTGTCACGTCGAAGGTGTTCAACTTCCTGGTTAGGACGAACTTCCCATCCTTCTGGTGATCCATCGAGCACTGAATTCATGATCAAGAGTATTTTACTTTGTTCCTTACTGCATTTCATCTGTATCCTTCGTGTCCGCTACCCTCAATTCCGAATGTGGCGTTTCAGGCTAGGAATCGACCGTTCATTTCCCATAGTCCAGACCCCGTACATTTCCAAGATTCAGATTGCATGAGGCCATACGACCTGTGTGCGCTTATCGATACGGAAAAGTGTACCGGCCTTCAACAGAAATGGAAGATGACGTGTTGAACCGTGTACGGGCCGAGGAATTCGTCGGTTGATGGCATATGCGTCGCTAATGCATAGAGGGTGCACATTCGACTAAAGTGGGGCAGGGTTCCTGTAGTGGCATTATGTTGCCTCCATGTTCTGGTACGGGCAACCCTGTCCTGCCGTTTGTTTCAGCGATACCGCCTACAATTATTAGACGTAACCCCTTCCAACAAGGAAGGGGAGGCGTCCTGCCGACGCAGCCTCGTTTGCCCCAAGTTCAGCGTACGGAATCGATGTCGTCATCGTCCTGCTGCCGTGGCTGTTGGTACTGTTGCTGCGGTGCCGGGTTTCGCGCGTATTGCGGAGCTGCTCTCGGCGCTGCCTGGGTCTTCATGCCATGTGCTCCTCGGGCGTCGAGCATGTACTTGCTCTGCGCGCCTGTTATGATCAGCAGGATTTTGATAGTGCCCTCAAGTTCCGGCTCTATGGAACAACCCCATATGAGTCTGGTCCTCTCGCTCACTGCCTTGTTGACTATCTCTGCGGCCATTTGGGCTTCTCCTACCGTCATGTCCGGTCCACCGACGACACGGATCAGCACGCCCTTTGCTCCCTTGAGATCAATCTCACCAAGCATCGGAGAATTGAGCGCCTCATGGACCGCGTCCTTGACCCGATCGTCGGAGTCCTTGTTGGCCTCGCCGATACCGACGAATGCCACACCGCCCTCGTTCATGACGGTCTGGATATCGGCATAGTCCAGGTTGACCAGGCCCGGCTTGGTGATGATCTCGGTCAGACCCTTGATGGTCTGCATCAGGACCTCGTCAGCCACTTTGAACGCCGCTTCGATAGGCAGTTTCGGAACCATTTCCAGGAGTTTGTCGTTTGGCACGACGATCGTCGTGTCACAGGCCTGTCTCAATTTATCCAGTCCTGCCAGGGCGTTCTCCATGCGCACGGTCCCTTCGGCCTTGAACGGGATGGTTACGACACCCAGGGTCAGAGCCCGGATCTGCTCCTTGGCGATTCCGGCGACATAGTGGGCCGAGCCAGTTCCTGTCCCGCCCCCCATGCCTGCGGTGACGAACACGATGTTTGCGCCATTCAAGAAGTCGCGGATCTCGTTGTCGTTTTCACGGGCTGATTCCTCTCCGACCTCCGGCCTCGCCCCTGCGCCCAGACCCCTGGTCTTTGACTTTCCGATCAATATCTTCTTCGGGGCGCGGATGGTAAGCAGGTGCTTGGCGTCGGTGTTTATCGCACATAGTTGTGCTCCGCTGATGCCGGCGTCGACGCATCTGTTGATGGTGTTGCAGCCGCCACCGCCGCATCCGATAATCTTGATACAGACATCCAGCTGGGCTGCGATACGGAGCAATTCCTCGTCCGTCGCGCTCACTGCCGGCACGGGGGCCGGTGTTGGCTGGTTCGCCGGCACGGCCGGCGCTGCTTTTTCATTTCCTGCATTCGCATTGGCTGGCTGTTGAATTCCAGCATTCGCTAGCGCTTCTTTCACTAATGAACTCGGCATAGTGCATCCCAGTTACCTTACTATGGCAACCGCCGATATAAATATTACTAATCTAAAAATAAAATAATGATATCTCGATCCTGTGTGTCCTGTCTTAAGTCGATCATGGAATCATTTGACGATCCCCGATTTTTCGGTCGGTAAACGACGAAATGTACCTCGTCTATTTTGCAAACCAGGTTTTCGTTTTTTACGATATCCTTATCGTAGAGCATTACCTGAGTGCATAATAATCGGGAGACTTGGAAATGAGTGTAGCTATTGCTGGCTCTGGTATGTCTGGCGCCTATTTGTTCAGGCGTCTTGTCGATGAAGGGTTCCAAGATGTCGATCTTTTCGATATCAGGAAGAATACGGCATGCGGATGCAGACCTTGCGCTTGGGGCTATGCTCCCACCGCCGAGTCCCGCCGATTGATTGCTAAGGTAGTCGATCCTAGTCGTTTCGAATTGCACCATTCAGAGGTGATATCCTTCGATGGGATCAAGATCCGATCGGACATGCTGACAATTGACAAACCAGGCCTGATCAAAGAGCTGATAGGGGACGCAGAGGTAAAGCAAGGCCCGATCGATCTGGCCAGGTATGATAGGGTCATCGATGCAACGGGGGTGAGCAGAGCATATCTGCCCCCTATCCGTGATGATCTTATCGCCGAATGCGCCCAATACAGGGTAAAGAGCGAAGTACCCCTTGGGTTCTGGTTCAGGACCTCGTCCATAGGGTATGAGTGGTGCTTCCCTCTCGGCGGGAACGAGTTTCACGTTGGTTTCGGAAACCTCAAGTCGGATGTCAAATCATACAAGCCGCCCAAAGAAATGGACGGTAACGAAATATCCGTAAAGGTCCGCTGCAAATGCCATAGTGGTGTGAGGCTGACCGCGCCTTTCTATTCCCAGCCCTTTGTGAAGGATAACAAGGTTGTAGGTATCGGGGAGAGCATAGGAGCGGTCGCCCCGCTGGCCTCTGATGGAAATCTGTATGCGATGCAGTGCGGGGAGATATTGCTTGAGCATTGGAATGATCTTGATCGTTATTCGGAAAGTGTACTAGAAAAGTATGACTGGATGCGGAAGGAGCGAAAGGCCTTGGAAAAGCTGATGGCAGGACGCATACCGTCACTCCTTGACGTAAGGACGATGAAAAAACACAGTAATATGGTGGGCATCGAAATGAAGACCACCCATATCCTCAAACTGTTCCGAAATATGCTGAAGAACTGACATCGGTCATGGTTGACCGTTCTTCACGCACTCAGGTCACCAACGCATTCGGTAAGTGATCTCAACATGAAGGTAGGCACTTGTACAGAAATGGACACTTGGACTCTCCCCAATAGAACGAGTGAATGTTTATTTTACCTCTTAAGAATCCTGTAGCTTATTATGTCTGGTTACGGCCTCTGGCCTTCAAATTCTAAGGCTATGGAAGCCCCTTAACTCACTTTTCTTGATATTCAGAAAATGAACAGTCTAAAATAGATAAGATAATAACCTCTAACATGGTTTTGCGTTTTCGTGGTCATGGAATCTCAGTTTTGGGGACAGGTCCTAATGGCAATAGGATTAGTGACAATCCTCCTCCTCTTGCTGGCCCTGTTGTTCCTACTCTTCATAGTTAGTATCGTCTTCCTTTCCATAAAACAAGGTAAGTTCTATTCTCCCAGATTGCTGAAATCCGCCTTCGCTTTCATGGATGGGGCAGTAAGAAGTGTCTGCAGGCTCATGGGCCTGGAGGACCGCGAGTTATCAATATTCTTCATACGGTTGCATAACAGAATGAGCGTGAATGATTTCGCGAAGGTGGCCATCAAGGACCGCGCGATCTTCCTGCCTCATTGCTTAAGATCGTCAAAGTGCCCGGCGACCCTGACCCCGGAAGGGTTGACTTGCAAGCATTGTGGGAGGTGCGATCTCGACCATTCTATAAACGAGCTTGAGGGAATGGGGTACAAGGTGTTCATCGTTCCAGGTTCCACTTTCATTGGCCGTCTGGTTAAGAAATATCTGCCTCGCGCTATAATTGGGGTAGGCTGCCTGATGGAGATAAAGGAAGGACTTGAGTTCGCAGACAGGATCGGGCTCATTGCTATAGGGGTAGTCAATAAAACGGACGGCTGTCTGGAGACATTGGCTGACTGGCCAGAGCTCATGGCAGTAGCTTCCTTGAGAACGCCAAAGACATGAGCAGGGGTGTCGGGTCTAGAACCGTATGCCCATTCCAGGTATCGGGTCTCACCCAATTCGCAATCATAATCGTCAAGAGGCCATGTGCATCAGGAAAGGAATAGTTGAGATTCAAAGTAACGTTCCGGAGCCCATTCTTGGATATAGCAATTGGACCTGCTCTGTAGTATTCTCAACACCTTTGGTCAATAGTTTCCTCGAGGGCATCAGATGATTCGTTATTGCGTTTACTCTCGATTCTGGCTCGAACAACCCTCATACGAACGAAAATCGTTCAGCAAGAAGAAAGATCGATTGAATTCAAGAATCAACAATAAAAATGGTTTGATGGGGCCAGTAATAAAGGCCCCTTCAAGAATAGGTGAAAATGGTTTCAGGACCTCACTCCTTCTTCTTCAATGCCTTCTCCTTTCGGCCTTCGCGTTGTAGCCAGCCAGGGGCCCACCATGCTTTCTTGCCCATGAGGGTCAGAACTGCAGGAACGATGTAAGTCCGGACGATCATCGCATCTAACAGGACGGCCACGGTCAACGCAAAGCCAAACTCCTGGAGCATCGAATTGCTGGAGATCATCATTGCACCGAACGCGCCGGCCATGATCAAGGCCAGGGCAGTGATGATGCCGCCAGTCCAGTCCACTGCGTCCACAACCGCCTGCTTTGTCTCCTTCCCTTTGTGTATCTCCTCACGAATACGGGTCAGAATGAACACGTTATAGTCCATCCCTATGCCCATCAGCAGGACGAAGAGTATCAAGGGGACAAGCCAAAGGACCGGCTTATCCAGAACCGACCCGAACAGGAACGAGGTCAGGGTGAACGACCAGGTGATGCTCATCGCGATCGACACGACTGCAAAGGCTGGCAGCAGTAATGACCCTAGCACGACCATGAGTACAAGGAATATGCCCACAATCACCAAGATTTCAATGTTCGTGAACTCCTTGGAAGTGCTCTGGCTCAGATCATAGAGCGATGCAGTGGAACCGCCAACCTGAATCGTCGCGGATGCCAGGGCCGGCTGCAACAGCTTGGCATTGTTGACGTCATTCCTCAACGTCGGAATGAAACCGACCGAATCAGCGCTCTGAGGCTGTTCTTTCAGGACGACTGTCAGTATTACGCTGGAGCGGTCCTTGCCCAAACTCTGAAGCATGCTCGATACGATCTGTGCGCGTTCCTCCTCGGGCATTGCCGACAGGTTGTGATAATCGATCTTGTCGCCATAAGGTCGGGTTATCCCGGTCACTTTTTGCACCATCGACTCGCTAGCTATGCTTGCTGTGATGTTATCGATTGCATCCAGGTATGTGGTATTGAAGTTGGTACCGTCATAGATGACCGTCGGTCCAGTGATCACGACCTGAGTAGGCTGGATACTGCCAGCACCGAAATCGTTGCTCATGGCCTTCATTCCGTTGATGCTCTCGGAATTTCCCATGGCCCCGATGAAATCGAAGCTGGTGTCCGCAGCAATGAACATGTAGGTGGTTGGGAGAGTGACTAGCACGGCTGCTATCACGATGACCTTGGCATGGCCTACAGAGAATGTCGCGGCTCGATGGAAATAGCCGTGGTTACCTTCCTTCTTCCTCTCCATCAAATTGTTCGCGAACTTCTTCCACCTTTCCCCGGTCGTCGGCCAGAATATCCTATTCCCGACAAGCATCAATATAGAAGGGACAAGTGTTAGTGCGATCAGCAGGGCGATAATTATGGCCCCGCTGAGAACGATGCCCATTGATTGGACAAAGGAGAAGTTAGCGGTTGCCATGGCAGCCAATGCGATGATGACGGTCGATGCACTGGTGACGATAGACTCGCCGGCCCAGACCACCGATGTATGCACTGCCTGCTCCCGCGTAGCGCCCTTGATACGTTCTTCACGATAACGGGTTATGATGAATATCGAATAATCCGTCCCCACGCCCATCAGGATGGCGAACAATATCGTGGAGATCATGTAGTTGATGTCCAGTATTGTAGAGCCAAGTACATAGACGAGCGCCTGGCTTAGGCCAATGGCTATCCCGACGGCCCCCAACGGTAGGAACTGCCCGAGGACTGTACGGAATAGATAGCCCATCAATACAATGATGATTATTATGGTGATCGGTTCAATGTACGACATATCGCTCTTGGAGCTGTTCGACATATCCTGGGAGATTGCGCCACTGCCGGTGACGTAGGTGGTTATCTTGGAACCAGAATCGGACTGAAGACCGCTAATGACATCCCTGATCTTGTCCACGTCCTCCATTATCGGCTTGTTGCCATTGTTATCGGTATAGTTGTCAGCCTTGCTGAAGCTCAGCATCATCAGCATGGTCCCGTTGCTTGGAGAAACGAAACTGGTCACGAGCTCCTGAGGCATTTTGACCGGGTAGGTGGCAAGCGTTCCATTGCTGACTATTGAGCTTGCTTTCTCGGCGACCGCTTTCACATCATAAGTGGGACCGAGGTCGTACACCTGCTGCAAAAAGGTCATATTGGTGACGCTAGCCGCCGCACCGATCATTTTTAATGTGAAGGTGTGGACCACGGTCTGGTTAGAGAATGTGTTCAGGTCGAAGTTGGCCACCACACCAAGCATGACCTGCTTCTGCGCCGTTTCGATCGGGAGGGCATTAATGAACACCGGAGCCGTTGCATTCACGCAGTATGTGGCCCGGACCATCGGGTTCGCCATAGAGGGATCAGAGGCAGTACTGTTCCATGTCGCTGCAAATGCCTTGTAGTAACCCATTGCCAAGGCTGACGTGTTAGTGTCATAATTGCTCAGGATAACCTGCAATTGTGCAATCGTGGTGTTGTATGCTTCAGAATCGGAATGTGTGGATGCCCAGTTGGTCGCATGCAATGCCGGAATTCCCCAAAGCATGAAGGCGCTTTGGTTGACTTGTGATTCGACCGGCCTCATCTGGGCCCCAAGCTGTAGGATGTATGTCTGGAGCACTGTTTCAGAATAGGTGTAAATGGATGAGGCCCCTTCTAAGTATAAGATATTCTGTGAGGCATCCAGTCTATTCTGCAATTCCAGGACGAAATCCCTGGCTTGAGCATCTGTCATGTTGCCTGACTGCAATACGATGATCAGTGTGCTGTTCGCCACCGAGCTCTGGAAGTTCTTCTCGACGATCTGAGCGACCCGTAAAGACTCGTTGTCCTGACCCGCGGTCATATCAGTATTGTATGAGACCGCATTGTTGACGCTCAACATTGCGGGAACAGCCACCAGAAGTGCGACGATCCAGATCGCAATGATCAACTTATAACGTTTCGTAACTAGGTTTGCTAGCTTATCGAATATCATTCTCTATCATACCCCTTCCCATCTGTCGGAGGTTTGACTAGGCATGAAGACAATCCTTATAGGTCTATTGTCACTACAGTAGTGACATGACAGATATCGTTGACCATCTTATTCGTCTCGGTTTGAACGAGTACGAGGCCAAAGCGTACATTGCGGCTGTGGCACTTGGCGAAGCGACGATAAAGGAGATAAGTGAGGAGAGCGGAGTCCCCCGGTCCCGGGCCTATGACGTTATGGAACGTCTGGCGGAAAAGGGTCTGGTCGAGGTAGGGAACAGCACTCCTCTCTATTATAGGGCGAACGAACCGACGAAAGCCTCGGACCACCTCATGGAAGAGCTCAAGTTCGCCAATGACGAGGTATCCAGATACCTGAACGACATCGGCCGAAAGGCGGAGAAGCGCGACAACCCCATATGGACATTGAGAGGTGAATGGGCGATAAAAAACAAGGTGTGCGAGATGATTGATTCGTCAAAGACCAGTGTGGATCTGGTCTGCGGGAACAACAAGCATGTCCTTTACTATGCCAAGCATATCTCAGAGGCGTCGAGGACCAAGCCAACAACCGTAGTGATCTCATATCAGCCTGAGAGTTTCGTTGGAGCATTAGGGGATGCCCGGATCATGAAGCTGAACCAGTTCTGGAGAGAAGACAAGGACATAAACGAGGGGGTGATGAGCGAGAAAGGGTTCACGACGAGGGATGGCAAGTATAACCTGGAGTTGTTGCTGGTGGCTGATCACAACGACTCGATGATATTGTCAAAAGAAAGGGACGGCTATAGGGCAATATTGTCGAGCGGAACGGTCATCAACTATTTTCTCCTAGATCTCATGGAACAAATCATACAACATTCTGACACAATAACAAAGGAGAATGCCACCGTATTACGGAACATTAAGACCTGAAACGCGCCAATGAGCGCTCCTTTTATTGATCGATATGGTCCTTAATTTCCGTGTCGATATGGTCGGCCAGACAATTGTGGTTTCCTATCTTTGCACCATTTTTGTCAAAGGCTTTCCCATCCTTGATGACGATTTCTCCATCCACTATCTTCTTGATTGTCCCGATCAGAAGGTAAGCTTCTCGCCTCAGTTCCTCAGCTCTTACCTGTCTTATCTGGTCGTCCCTTTCCGTGTACTTCGTTCTTATTCCTTCTAAAAGGAAGGAATCATAGCAGAGCGTTTCGCCCCGATCCAGTTCGGGGGTGCACAGATGGACCGTAGCACCATAACGCTCATCCTTGTTATCGACCACTTTGGCAATGATCTCTTCCCAGGTTCCCTTGTATGTATCGGGGAGGGCTGGATGTAAGTTGATAATCATGTATTTACGGCAGGTCTCGGGGTCCAAGATGAGCATATACCCGGCCAGAGCCCCGAAGTCCATGGGGTACTTCGAAATCCGCTCCCGCATTGCCTTTCCATACGCGTCCCGCCAGGCGAGAAGGTCTCTTTCCTTTAGTTCCGGTTCGAAGGTATCCGACGGAAGGAGTATGACCGGTATCCCCGCCTTCTCGGCCATGCCTATGAGTTTCGAACGGAATTGGTTCCCTTTGACTTCCCGGTTTATGAAGACAAACGAAATCTTGGCGTCGATGGACCCGTTATCGATGTTGTCCATTATGGTCTTGAACAGATTGAATGAGCCCGGACCCCTAGCTGTCGTGAACCAGCCAATAAATTTCATGACTTAACTCCTTCCAATGGTAATATGCTTCGATATCTCGTCATCAAGTCTTCATACACTATCATTATTTCGCCAAGCCGGTCAGATAAGACCGGGAAGATCGGGCCCTTCCGAGCATGATTAGACATGGCATTATGGTCTAAATCCGACATAATGGGTCTTTTTCAGTCTATTTTAGGCCCATGCTTATATCCTAGAACGATTCTGACCCTCTCGATAATTACGGGCTAAAGTGTTGCCCAGATGGTGATAACAAGAGATGTATAGCATGGGTCCGTGGTCTGGAAAAATGTTAAGTGACGAAGAGATTGAGGAACGATTCAAGAAAGGCGAAGAATGGGGCCTTCTGACATCCATCGATCTGAGAGATTGCGACCCTAAGAAGATCGGGAGCGGCGAGTACATTACTCAGTTCTCTATTGATTTGTGCGAACATATCCACATGAAGCGCTTCGGGGCACCCATCGTGGTCCGTTTCGGAGCCGACCCCCGTGTTCAGGGATATTCATTGGCCCAACTTATCGAGACATCGTTGATCTCTGGGCACTTTGCCGAGGATACCAACCGGGCGTTCATCGACGTTTTCAGCTGCAAGGAATACCCACCAGAGCAAGTCGCAGAGTATTGCAAGAAATACTTTGCTGCCAAGCATGTCGAGTATTCAGTATCGTTCAGGACCTAGGATCTTTAAACAAAATATCTCTAGCCGACATCCTTCAGCGGACGATGCCCGAAAGGGCATCGTATGACGCTGTGGGTGATAATGGCCCACATTGTTCTTCTTTTTCTCATATTATTAATCGGCATTCCGTTTATGGACGAATGCGCCTGAATTTCTTAACTGGATATCGGAATAATTACATAATCCAAGATGGAATTGAACTCCGTTCGCTAAGGAGGAGAAATTTTACTGAGCGTACACCAAAGGGGCGGAGGTAATAATGGACTGGATAGACGATACCGTGGCCGTAGGGAATTGGATCGATGGAGTTTCGGCGCAGCGGCGGCGTCACGAAGACGTCGACCTAATCATCGATTCGAGGGTCTTATTCACTAAGAGCATAATTCCTGATCGAAGACTGCCCCTGGTCGATAAGTTGTTAAAGACTAGCAACTGGCTTGCAGAAATTTCTTCACAACGATCCCGAGTGCTAATCTATTGTAACCGAGGCCGGGACAGGTCGGCCTTCGTAGCCATGCTCTATGTGAGCAAACGATATGGAATCAGCTATCAAGAGGCCTATGGGCTAATTAAGTCGAAGCGAAAGCAGACGGTGTTCCATTGGGAATGGGTAGAGGCGATTTATAAGGCGCGGGTTCACTGATTCGGATCGGTCGGCCAAAAATATGATAATACGGTGTCATCCAACACGTACCTGAGCCTAGGTCCGACCAGATAGACTGGGGAGTAACCGAATATGTCCTGCCGGATGATGTCCTAGATCGCAATCGAGTAGTACTTTTTTCAGGTCCCTTAGCCTCGACTCTCTGTCTAGACTTTCCGGTGCCGCCGACAAGGCGTCCAATTTCTGGAGCACCTCCTGGTTAAGGTCACTGACACGGGACTTGAGGAGGTTTACGGCCATCCATCTGCTCGCGATCCCAATTCTCGTAATAACGAGATTATCCAGCGGCTAAAATGCAAAAAGATATTAAGTCAGGGGCTCGAATGATGATTTGGTCTTAACTGATGGATAAGAGAGACAAGATGGCTTCGGTCCTGCACCTTGTCGGCGGTAAACCAGAGAACGTCGAGAAGATCGTGGATGAGATCGATCAGTTCATGAACACTCTGAATGCCGAACTTGAAGATTGGAAGGTGTCGATGGAAGAGTTCCAAGACGGGACCCGCATCTTTGCCCGATTTCAAATACTGGTCAAGAAATAGGTGCTTCCCTTGGCAGAACAGAAAGAGAAAAAACAAGAATCGCCCCATGGCCCCGACAGTGAGGTCTGCCGCGATCTGATGTGTGCGGAAGAATGGAAGGACCCTGAAGGAAGACAGGTCCTTACCGAATATCACAAGGAGGGATTGCCCAAAGAACTAGCCGGCGTTGACGCAGACCTGGAGATCTTTGAGCAATATTGGAAGAAGAAGGGCGGTACCGTAAAGGTCAAGGGTGAGTATCACAAGGATGGCGCTCCGTTCCTTGATCGGAACCAGAATTGGGATACGATCAGGAAGCCGGATGAACCATCCGTGGAAACCACCAAGTCCGAACCAACAGCGGACCATGAAGTCGGGGAAATGCCAAGGAAACAACCAGAATCGGAGGGGGGTCCACCATCGGCGACTCCCATGTCACAGCCACCGGAAAGCGCGCCTCCTCAGGGTAGTATCCAACGACCGATCGATCTGGGCTTGATCGAAGTGGTCAGCTATTCCCTCTTCCGTGTGGCGTTCGGCAAAGGGTTGAACATCCCCATCAAACGTGACGGCATGGTGGACATGAATGTCACAGTGAAAGGGAAAGAGGTCACCATCAATACCAACCAGCTTTTCTTCTCTGTACCGGAATTGAACGTATGGCATATCGTTTACCAGCATAAGGGTAAGCCGATCCTCGAGATTGGGCGTGGGGTAAAGAACGGTGTCAAGATCCATCGTCTGCAGGCCATTCGGTTAGGATTGGAGATGTGGAACGGCACAAGGAAGATGAACAAGCAGAGGCTCAGACAACTGAAGGAAGCCGATAAAAAAAATCATGCGGGGGTTTCGGATGAATGAGGTCTCCGAGGCTGAACAACACAAGACCCACCGTGAATTCTTTCGGGACATGTTGCAGGATATACACAAGATCATGGAGACCGAAT
This sequence comes from uncultured Methanomassiliicoccales archaeon, assembly GCA_963755265.1. Taxonomy (GTDB): domain Archaea; phylum Thermoplasmatota; class Thermoplasmata; order Methanomassiliicoccales; family UBA472; genus DASXVU01. The sequence continues at coordinate 12,628 of CAVWKV010000120.1, forward strand.
TCAACCTGACCAATGTCTCCATCAAGCCGGTCGGTGCAGAGGTCGCTAGACTTTCGATTCCGATCAAGATCGAAGGAACCGACAGCAACGGAAAGCGTGTTCGATACTTCGGCAAGATACTGGGCGGTACCGATAATATGACGGCAAGGACCATCCAGCTGTTCAAGAACCTGTATCTGCACATGAACTCCATGGAGCCGATGTTCCGAGTCACCGAATCGCCTGAAGAGCTGGCCAAGCATCAATATGAAATGATGAACGCCATTAGCCAGTTGGGCATTCCGACCGCAACCCCACGAGGGGTCTTCCCTTTACGAGCCAAACTATGGTTGCTGGTGGCAGACTTCCTCGATGCCGTGCCCATAGAGGATGTCCCGAAATTGACCGATGAGCACCTGGACACCGTGTTCGGTTATCTTCGGAAGATGCATGACAACGACATCTACCATGGGGATATCAAGCCGGACAATCTCATGTTCGGAGAAAAGGTCTACATCGTCGATGTTGGTAATTTCATGGACGAGGCCCCTCCATCACAGAAGCTGGCATACGACTTGGCCTCGCAGATAACTTCGTTCTTGGAGTACATGCCGGCCGACAAGATCGTGGAGATCGCCCGGAAGTACTATCCGTGTGAGGACCTGATGGCCGCGGCGAAGTACCTGGACATCATCCAGAGGCGTCCGGACATCGTGCTCACCAACGAGAATAAGAAAGAGTTACTGCGCCTCATGAACCTGAAGATAAAGCGCAGTCGGTTCAGAAGGACAAAGAGGACCTGAGTTCTCACTCCTTCTTGCGCTTGATCAAGGCGGTAGCGTGGATCTCGACACGGGTGCCATCCTTGGTGTCTTCAATGGAGAATTTCCATTGCTCCAACGTGGCCGATACGTCCTTGAACATCTTCTTGAGTTCCATGCTCTTTTCCGTTAGCGCTTCTTTGATGTCAGTTTCTGGCATTTTTATCACCTTCCACTGCGATTCGATTGGGAGCAGGCATTATAAAAAATTGGCCATCCTCGGTAATTATTCCCGCAAAACAGAAACCGATAAAAATTTCGATACGGTCTTTGTTTGGTCAAATATATATTCTATAGATCTCCGCAATGCCCCCCAAGATTCGAATCAGGTTGCGTCAAGAAAATTGAACCTCGGCATCCCCAATATCCCCAGCGGTCTGATGCAGAATCAACAGTACCTCCATACAGCGGACAGTGGTGATGTCCCCAAGGTCGATGGCGTCTTTTCAGCCCTACCCCGCAACGTCGTCTAGGTCGTCCCACTCCTCAATTAGTCGATCAGCTTCAGCTCCTTTCCGATAATAGAGAACTTCTCGATGGCAAAATCGAGATCCTCCCTGGTCAGTGTGGCATTCATGATCGTCCTGATTCGAGCCTTATCCCGGGCGACCATCGGGAACACGATCGGTAATGCGAAGACCCCTTCTTCGAAAAGCCTTTGACTTAGCCTCTTGGCCACTCCGCTGTCGCCCACCATAATGGGGGTGATCGGTGTCTCACTCTTTCCGATGTCGAAACCAAGCTGTTTCATCGCTTCCTTGAAGTAATCGGTATTGTCCCAAAGCGAACGGACATGCTCCGGTTCCTGTTCTAGGACATCGATGGCGGCGGTACAGGCCGCGGTGACTGCGGGCGGATGAGAACCGCTCAAAAGCCAGGTGCGGCTCTTGTTGAGCGCGAACCGGACAAGGTCCTCCGAACCAGATATGTGACCACCGACCACTCCATATGCCTTGGAGAACGTGCCCATCTCGACGTGTACCAGTTCGTGCGAGAGGCGATAGTGGGAGACTATGCCGCGTCCACCTTCCCCGAGAACACCCTCACCATGAGCATCATCCACGTACAACATCGCTCCGTGCTCGGCCGCCAGCTTGGCAATCTTGTCCAACGGGGCGATATCCCCGTCCATGGAGAACACACCGTCCGTGATCACCAGCATTCTTCGGTATGCGGGAACGTGCTTCTCGATTTGGTCAAGCTTCCTGGCCAGGTCATCCGCGTCCCTGTGCCGGTAGACCTCTCGGTCGGCATATGACAGTCTCACTCCGTCGATGATGCTGCCGTGATTCAGCTCATCGCTGACGATGACATCGCCCTTTCCAACCAGTTGCGGAATCAGACCGGCATTGGCAGCGAAGCCTGTTTGGTAGACCAAAGAAGCCGGAGTCCCTTTGAACCGGGCCAGGCGCCTTTCCAATTCCAGATGGATATCAAACGTACCAGCGATCGGCCTCACCGAGCCGGAACCGGCCCCATATGTCCGAACAGCATGTATGGCTGCTTCCTTGAGATGGGAGTGGTTGCTCAGTCCAAGGTAATTGTTGGAACAGAACATCAAAACTTTCTTGCCATCCACCATGCACCACGCCGTACTTGGTCCCTCAAGCTCCCTGATCTTCCAGTCAAGATCGCTCTTTACGAGCTCTTCGTATTCTTCCTTCATGAACGATGTTGGGTTACGCAAATTCATTCCCTCCGGCCCTTATTGTGAATTTGATTTGGAACGTTCACCAGTTTTCGTTTTAGTCTCAACAACATGTCATCCGTCATGCCTTCCAGGTCGTACTTCGGGCTCCAACCCCAGTCTCGCCTTGCCTCGGAATCGTCCACTGATATTGGCCAGGAGTCGGCAATCTGTTGTCGTCCGTCTGGACGATATTCAATGGTAAAGTCCGGCATGCGTTTGGCGATGGATTTCGCCAATTCCCCGGCTGAGAAGCTCATTCCGGCCAGATTATAGCCATCATGTCTTGGAACTTGCTCCGGGGGAGCGGTCATCAGCCGGATCGCCGCATTTATGCAATCTGGTATGTAGAGCATTGGAAGCACTGTATCTTCTCTGACAAAGCATTCATAATGCCCTTTATGGATCGCCTCATGGAATATGGCCACTGCATAGTCGGTCGTTCCGCCTCCCGGTAGAGTCTCCGAACTGATGATTCCAGGATATCTGACGCTACGAGTGTCCAGACCATACTTGTGGAAATAGTAGTTGCAGAGCAACTCACCGGCGACCTTCGTGACACCATACATGGACGTGGGTTGCAGAATCGTATTCTGCGGTGTGTTTATCCTAGGGGAAGTAGGCCCGAATGCTGCAATGGAGCTGGGCCAAAATATCCTCTCCACATCATTTTCCCGACAAGCATCTAGGATGTTCTTCAGAGAGGTCGTATTGACCTCCCACGCTTCCAGCGGTCTGGTCTCACCCACAGCTGACAGAATCGCGGCCAGATGGTATACATGATTTATCCTTTCCCGTTTTATCGTCCCTGTAACGGTCTCCCGGTCCATTAGGTCCAATATGAGAAATGGACCGGAATCCTCAAGCTCCTTTGTCGGTCGCCGGTTATGTCCGGTCGCGACAACGTTGTCACGTCCGAATCGTTTCCTTAGTTTTGGGACTAGTTCCGATCCGATCTGACCGGTCGCACCGGTTACTAGAATCCTGCCCGACGATATCGATTCCGATTGCGACATTGCCTATCTCTCGGAGCATTAACCATATAACAATTCCGTCCGGTCGTTACCGACAACGTAAGGCAGGCGTTCATACTTTCCAAGTCCCGGTAGCAACCTCGCTTACCCTTCCACCAACGTTGACCACGATCTCATCTCCGGACTTCCATGCCTTCAGGTACAGGGTCGAAGGTCTCCCGATCTCATAGCCCTGGCCCACCTTGGTTTCGACTTCCTGTGCACCGGTGTATGCATTTTTAACAAGGTAGGCGGCGAAACAGCCATTTCCGCTGCCAGTGGCCGGGTCTTCACTGATTCCCTGGAGGCTTGGAAAGACCCGGACACTGAACATCTGACCGGATTCATGCCCTTCTGGGGCAAAGATCAATGGTATGGAATCTGTCCCTTCAGGGTTGAGTGACCGTACAGCGTTCGCATCGACCCTGGTCCGTTTCAGGACTTCAAGTGATCGAAGGGGGATGATTATGAAAGGGAGACCTGTCGACACCTCTTCTACTGGCCATCGACTATCGAGGCTGTCCTTCTCCAGGCCAAGGATGTCAGCGACTTCGGTCGGTTTGAATCTTCTTCCGAACTCAGGGACCCGTTGTCTCATCCAGGCCAATTTAGATCCCTTAGCGAATATGACTGGTATCTGCCCCACTTTCAGGTTCAGCAGTACGGTTTCGGCCTTCTTTCGGATCAGCTTCTCTCGGATGAGATGAGCGGTGCCCAGCGTTGGATGTCCAGCGAACGGTATCTCTTCGTTCGGAGTGAAGATGCGGACATCATATCCGCCATTTCTCTCCTTTCGAGAGGTAATGAAGGTAGTCTCGGAAAAATTTGTCTCTCTGGCTATTCTTTGCATCTGGCGCCCATTCAGTATGCCGAAGTCGAAGAATGTTGCCAGCTGATTCCCCTCCAGGGGCTTCTCGGCAAACACGTCGGTGATAAAGAAACGGATTCTCATCGGAATGACCTAGCCCCATTATTGTCGGGGCGAAATGATATACCCTGTGAGAGTTGGTCATACATCCAGTAATATATGGGCAAAGGTAAGGTCTCTGTATCTTTAGGAGTTCAAATATTCTATTTCATTTTTATCAAATACCGAAACTTGTACTCGTGGGTATTTATAACGCTTAGTGCTCGATAGAGAATGATGGTCGACATCATGCCACTGGCTATGCTTGTGCTGGGCCTGACCATCATCGACATTACCCTGGCTTGCGCCGCCTTCTTGAGAAGCAGGAGACGTTACCGATATGCCTTCGTGGCTTTGATGGTACTTGAGATCGTCATGTCTTGGGGATATCTCTTGGACGTGAACGCCGTTGGCATCTCCGATAAACTGTTCTGGAACAATATGGAATACATCGGATACATGGGAGCCGTTCCGGTCTCCTTCGTTTTCGCAATGAGGTTTATAGGAAGTCCTTGGATCAATGGAAGAAGGACGGCCGCTCTGTTGGCGACACCCATGATACTATGGATCTCATTGGTCCTGAACCAATATCATCACCTGTTCTATGAGGAAGTATCTCTTTCCGGTAACTCGTTCATTTCATTCATAGCAGTCCATGGGCCCTTGTATTTTATCAATGTTGGTTATACCCTATTCGTTATTGCCACTGCCATATGGCTCTTGATCCGCCATTACTACCACACCACAGGACAGCACAGAAAGCACGTGGGAATCGTAATCATGGCTACTATGATCCCCCTAGCAACTACAATTCTCAACTTTGTTAAGGTTGCCGAGATCCCTGGCCCCATCTTGATAATTGCGGGTTTGTTCGTCAGCGGCATACTCCTTTACATTGGCGCGTTTGGGTTTGAGATGTTTGAGATAGTGCCATTCGCTTTCGACCGGGTTGTAGGGACCATTAAGGATTGCGTCTTCGTCCTAGATGAAGATAACCATGTTTTATTCATGAACCCTGCCGCCACTTCTTTGACTGGTAAGAGCACGGAAGACGCCTACCATCACGATATCGCGGGCATCATGCCAGGTGGGGTCCATATTTCCAAAGCGCTAACTATTGGTGGAGAATCGACAATCCATCTTGAGCTTCTGCCTGGGCAGTTCTTTGACCTTTCTATTACTTCCATCAAGGATCCAGGCCAACGACCAGTAGGAAAGATGGTGATCTTGCATGATGTTACAGAGCAGAAAAGGGCCAACGACCTTGAATCGGAATCGAGAGAAAAAACTCAAATTCTGAACTCTATCACAAGACATGATATCAATAACCAGCTTCTAGTGATCGATGGAAATGTCGAGTTAGTGCGAGGAAAGTCGACGGATGAAGGGCTCAAGAAGAACTTGGCATTGATAACAAAGGCCTCCAAGAACATTTTCGATCAGCTCGCATTCCTTAGAGCATACCAGGAGATCGGAGTTAACGGCCCTATATGGCAAAACATTGGTGAGATGGTATCACGCATTCCCTTGCCGATTTCAGAGAAGGGAATCGAATTGAGGATCGAGACGAACAACGCCGAAGTACTCGCAGACCCACAGTTCGAAAAGGTGTTCTACAATCTCGTCGACAATTCTTTAACCCATGGCAAAGGTCTGACCACTATATCCATCTCCATGAAAGAAATGTCCGATCATGCGGAACTTATCTACCAGGACGACGGCGCAGGAATACCACAAGGTCGTAGGGAGCACCTTTTTGAGATAAGCCAAGATGGACATCATGGGGCAGGACTTTTCCTAGCAAAGAAGATACTGGCCATCACAGGCATGACCATAAGCGAGGAGGGCGTGACAGGAAAGGGCGTCCGGTTCGTGATCCACGTGAGCCGATCCAACATCCGATCAGGATCAGATTTGTGCATTCAACCTCTCAAAGATCCTTCTTCTTGCGCCGGTCTAGGAATCGCCCGAAATCTTCGCTCTTGAGGCGGACAACATGCCACTCCCTCAATATCCTAGCCCCTGTGCTCTCATAGAAGTTTATGGCATTGATGTTCCAGTCCAGCACGTTCCACTCCATGCGACCGCAACCTTTTCGCTGAGCCTCAACAATGCAGAACTCGAGTAGTTTGCTGCCGACTCCGTGTCGACGATATTGATCGAGCACGAAGATGTCCTCCAGGAACAGGGTTGGGAGGGCTAGGAATGTGGAATAGGTGAAATAATGACAGGCATAGCCGACCGGTTTCCCATCGGCAATGCTAAATGGGCGATGAGAAATGGATTTTCGGAGCTGAGGTCCCGCTTTAACCTCGAAATCGCCTCGGTCGAAGGCGGTTCCAAATGTTCGAAATTTGCCAGTTCCTTGATAAGGTGCGCTAATAGATCCGCATTTCCATTGTCACTTTTACTATCGAAACGTCCATTCCACTAAACCCCTTCGCCTAGATAACCGACATCGAATCAAAATATAAAACAGGAATGCGGTCCGATGTCCATATCGTTAGGATCGAAATATTGTATTCGTCTTCTATTGATGTAGATAATTCTGATTATTCAGATTAATACAAATACTATGACAAGGATGCATGATCTGAGACAATGAAAGCAAGAGATTGTACCTCCGGGTCGAGTTCTGTGTGCGAAGAGTATCGCGTGGAGTCGATCGTCACCGTCGATGATAGAGGTCAGATGGTATTGCCCAAGGATATCAGAGAAAAGGCCGGAATCAAGGCCGGCGATAAGCTGGCTCTGGTCACCTTGCAAAAGAACGGTAAGGTTTGCTGCATCCATTTGATGAAGGCCGACGAGTTGGCCGGGAAGGCTAGGGAAGTAGTCACCGAGACCACGTATGTTTGAGGTGATGTCATTCCCGAGATCATGGTCGCCGATTACCGTCTAAGCAAGAAGGATAAATGGGATCATATCTCAGCTCGCTTGGGATATCGCCGCTTCAATCACCTGGTCAAACCAGGCCTGTATTCACTGGGAAAGCCAAGTCCAGTATCTCCGGTCTTCGTTACCTCGAACTACACCCTAAGCTTCGATGCACTTCGTTCATCGATCAACGGTATCGATGGCTACATTCTGGTGCTGGATACCAAGGGAGTTAACGTCTGGTGTGCCGCCGGGAAGGGTACGTTCAGCACCACAGAGGTAATCAAGAGAGTGCAGGAGGCAGAGCTGGCCCAAGTGGTCTCCCACCGGAGGTTGATACTGCCGCAACTCGGTGCTCCAGGGGTCTCAGCCCATGAGGTCCAGAAGGAGACAGGCTTCAATGTGGATTACGGGCCGGTCCGTGCCGCAGACCTCCCTCGCTACCTAGCGAACGGGCCAAACGCAGAGATGCGAAAAGTGAGGTTTCCCCTAAAGGACAGGGTGGTCCTAATTCCGTTGGAGATAGTTCAATCGTTCATCATCATGGCCGTGGCTACCGTGATCCTCTTCCTCATGGGTGGGCTTGTCCCAGCATTGATGGCAATAACTGTTGTCCTCACTGGTACTGTATTGTTTCCAGTACTACTGCCATGGCTGCCTACCAAGGATTTCAGTTCGAAGGGCATTATATTGGGGTTAATAGTAGCACTTCCATTCATCGTTGACACGATTCTGAACCGTGGCACTGATCCATACTGGTTAACTGCAATATTTTCAGTCGCCGAGGCGCTTCTTATAGCCCCAGGCGTCGGGTACCTAGCTCTGAACTTCACTGGCTCTTCGACCTTCGCTTCCAGGACTGGGGTCAAACGTGAGATATTCCGTTACATCCCGATCATGGTCGCAATGTTCATAGTTGGAGGGGTCCTTCTGGCAGCGGCAATAATATCATCATATGCGGGGTGGGCTTGATGGAAGAAAATCTTCTGATCCAAACCAACGGACAGATCGACGTGAAGAAAGCAAAGAACACATTGATGCTCTTGCCTAACCGCTGTTCCGGATGTGGAAGGTGCGTCGAAGTATGCCCACACGGCGTTTTCCTGATTCAGGACAGGAAGGCCAAAATGGTAAATGCGAACGACTGCATGGAATGCGGAGCATGCCAGGTGAACTGCGCCAGCGGGGCAATAAAGGTAGAGAGCGGTGTGGGTTGTGCTAAGGCCATGATCCAGGCTGCCTTGACCGGGAAAGAGATCTCCTGCGGAGGCCCGGATGGCTGCTGCTGAGCCCAAATCTGTTAATTCAATTCAACAATGCCAATCCTCCCATATGCACGAACAGTTTGAGGCATCGAAAGGATTATGCCATTTGCCATCGTGCCGGTATGTGTATGGACGAAGTTAGAAAAGCGGCGGAGAGGGCCAAACTGGCATCGCTCCATCTGCAGAGCATGTCGACGCAGCTGAGGAATTCGGCGCTGAAGGAAGTGGCCATATCCCTTAAGCGGAACGAAGCGCCGATAATTAAGGCCAATCTGATCGATATGCATAACGCAGAAAAGAGCAACCTGGCCATGCCACTGCTCAAGCGTCTCAAGTATGATCATCAGAAGATCGAAGAGTCCGCGGCTCAAATAGAATCGTTGATCCATCAAGAAGACCCGATAGGTAGGTCCATCTCCAAGACGGAGTTGGACGAAGGTCTGATACTGGACAAGGTGACCACTCCGATCGGTGTGGTGGCCGTGATATTCGAATCAAGGCCGGACGCGTTGGTACAGATATCGACCCTTTGCCTCAAGTCGGGCAATGCCGTTATCCTAAAGGGAGGTTCCGAGGCCAAGGAGACCAACTCTGCCCTGGCCAAGGCGATCGTGGAAGGGATAATGAAGGCAGATGGGGGATTCAAGGACGCCGTCCAGCTTCTGTCCACCAGGGAAGAGGTCAGAGAGCTTCTGAACCAGGACGACCTCGTGGATCTTGTCATTCCACGGGGTTCGAATCAGTTGGTACGTTCAATCCAGGAGTCCACAAGGATCCCCGTCCTTGGCCATGCGGCAGGAGTCTGCCACACTTATGTGGACATTGACGCCGATATCGATATGGCAGTGAACGTGGCCTTCGATGCCAAATGTCAGTATCCAGCTGTCTGCAACGCTATGGAGACTTTGCTGGTGCACGAAGGCATAGCCAAGGCCTTCCTGCCACGTATGGCCAAGAAGTACGCAGAGGCCCAAGTCGAGATCAGGGGCGATGAGAGGACACGGGAATTGATCCAAGCAAAGCCAGCAACGGAGGACGATTGGTATGCTGAGTACAATGACCTCATCCTCTCAGTGAAGGTCGTATCCTCGATGGAGGAGGCAGTGGATCACATCAACAAGTATGGTTCCCATCACACCGATGCCATCATCACCCAGGACGAGGAAAGGGCCAACCGGTTCATGGACACTGTCGACTCGGCCTCAGTGCTCTGGAATTGTTCGACGCGATTCGCGGACGGGTTCAGGTATGGACTAGGGGCGGAAGTGGGGATCAGCACCAACAAGACCCATGCCCGCGGACCAGTCGGCTTGGAGGGACTGGTCATATACAAGTATCGTCTATCTGGAAAAGGGCACGTCGTCGCCGACTATGCCGGTGACGGCGCAAGACAGTTTACGCACAGGAAGATCAAATGAGAGCCTTGGAAGCGAAGCGTGTAGTCATAAAGATTGGCACCAACACCATCTGCAAAGAGGATGGCACAGTCGACTCGTCCTACCTGGAGGACGTAGCACGCCAGGTCGTGATGCTGGAGAAGAAAGGGGTCCAGAGCATCATCGTGACCTCCGGTGCCATCGGCTCTGGGGCCGCCGAATTGGGCCTTGAGGACGCACGAAAGGACGTGGCCCGGAAGCAGGCTTGTGCGGCGGTCGGGCAGGCGATCCTTATGATGGCCTGGAGGGACGCATTCAAGAGGCATGGCAAGAGCGTGGGCCAAGTTCTGCTGACCTATGGAGCATTCTCCGATCGGAAGAGGTACCTTAATCTAAGGGCCTCCATCGATGAACTTTTCCGGCTTGGCGCTATCCCGGTCGTGAACGAGAACGATGTCATCTCCACCGATGAGATTGAAGATATATTCGGTGACAACGACAAGCTTTCGGCTTTGGTCGCCAGTAAGATAGATGCCGACCTACTTATTCTGCTTACCGACGTTGAAGGTCTCTATGACCGCAACCCAGATGCCGATCCGGATGCCAAGCTCATTTCCACGGTGGACGAGATAACCAAGGACATCGAGCGTATCTCTGGATCCAACCGCAACGGGAGAAGCGTGGGCGGTATGAAGACCAAGATCAATGCGGCCAAGATATCCATGCAGTCGGGCTGCAATATGATCATCGCGAATGGTCGCGCAAAGGACATCATCATGAGGGTGGTCGAAGGGGAGGACGTCGGGACGCTGTTCTCCTCCAAGGCGAAATATAACAACAAGGAACGCTGGATATTGTTCGCTTGTCCCCGTGGCAAGATAAACGTGGATGCCGGTGCACAAAAGGCTTTGCGCAATGGAGCCAGTCTCCTTCCCTGCGGCATCACATCCGTGGACGGTAAGTTCAGGGATGGCGACGTCGTCCGCATCGGGGACTTCGCCAAAGGCATCGCCAACTTCTCCTCTGCCGCAATGCCAAACCTGATAGAACAGTGCAAGGCCGAGAATGGCGCTGGTCAAAAGGTCGGAAACAGCAAGGTGGCTGTGGATAGCCACAATATCGTTATCTTTGATTGAGGGCGCCGCTTCCTTTTTAATAATCCATTCGGTGTTAGTGGGAGTGATGATCTCAAGCACCCACATCCTGATCGCTTTAGTGGCGTTCGTTGTGGTCAACGCGGCGTCTTTTTTCCTGTTCAGGAGCGACAAGCTGAGGGCAAAACGAAATGAATGGAGAACGTCCGAAGGGAAGCTGCTGCTCCTATCCCTGTTCGGACCGTACGGAGCTTACCTGGCCATGCATAAGTATCGTCACAAGACCAAGCACGCCAAGTTCCTCCTGGTACCATTGTTCCTGATACTTCAAACAGGGCTGATCGTGTTCCTGATCATGCGATACACGCCTTTCTGGGCATGAAACTTTGGACCGCCAGGCGCTTATTCCTTCTCGAAACCTTCCACCGCCGCCGGTAGGCTTTCCAATACCGCTGCCAAGCCCGATAGGTGAAGATTCATCGCTACCGCTCCTAACACCTCATTCCGTGTTGCACCAGACATTTTTGCCATCATGGCATGGAACATGACGCCACGGGGATTGCGGTTCGCTGTTTGGATGGCTATGTTGATCAGCTGTTTCGTTTTCTGATCCAGCCCCTCGAGTTGCCTCTGCGCATCGACCAATTGGTCGAATCGGTCGGCCAGTTCCGGAAATTCCGCTTTGAATAGCTGCATTGGGTTCTTGTCCATGAAGGTGAATAATAACATAGGTCCGAATAATGTCATCGACCTAGTTTATGGACATGATCGTAACCGACCGAAAAAATTGGGTTCCCGGCCGGTGCATGCCGACCGGGAATGCCTTTGGGAGTAGTGCCGGTGAGGCTGGCTGTTCATTGACAGCTATTGGGCGCTGGGGATTCAATGGTCAGATCAACCTTCCGACTGCGCAATTGCACGATGAAATAGCGATTATTTAATCATAACAATTGTTAATTGATTCTTTGAGGGGGCAGTCCATTCCATCGGGTGGTATCCTTTGGTGCTAGGAAAGATATTATGCCGGTCGGTGGATGACTTCGATCGATCGTGATGAATGTACTCATCCTTGACGGGTCGCGGCAACCTGTACCTGCACTTGAGAATGTAAAGGCAGCACTGAGAGAGCGAATGGATGGCAAAGGCCATCAGCTGGAAGAGATAATTCTCCGGGACAAGAGCATGAGCAGATGCACTGGATGCTTCGGCTGCTGGGTCAAAACGCCTGGCCTCTGCATTTACCAAGATGACAGCCATAAGGTTGCCAGTTGCATCGCCAATGCTCAGTTCATGATAATGTTGACGCCCATCACATTCGGCGGTTATAGCAGCCTGCTCAAGAACGCGCTGGACAAGCAAATACCAGTGCTTCTGCCCTTTTTCAAGAAGGTAGAGGGAGAGGTCCATCACGCTATCAGATACGAATCATACCCGATCATGCTTGTAGTGGGTTCGATCGACATAGAGGATAAGCTCCATGAGAACGTGTTCGCCCGATTGGCGAAGAGAAACTCCGTCAATGGCCATGCACCTAGGTCCAGTTCCCTTGTGGTGTACGATAAGGAAACGAGGGAAGATATTTCGCGGAAACTGGACCTAGTTCTCGATGGCATGGGGGTAAAGTGATGACAACAAAGGCGTTGTTGCTTATCGGCAGTCCAAAGCCCAAAGGGGGTACTTCCATGATAATGGCGGAATATTTGGCCTCCCGACTAAGGGATATCCATGTCGATGTCGATATCAGGCATGTCCACCAGGCCATCGAAGCAGGGAAGGAAGATGACCTTTTCGAGGCCATAGACCGTTCCGAAGCGGTTGTCCTGTTATCACCCCTTTACGTCGACAGCCTCCCTTCTGGGGTGATTCGTTTCTTCGAGCTATTCCAGGAGCGCAAGGGTCAGAACGGAGGGAAGGGCAAACCGCTCTATGCGATCATGAATTCCGGGTTCCCAGAATCGATTCAAAGCACCGTCGCTTTAGAGATATGCGTTCTGTTCGCCCGAGATACCGGATTCGCCTGGAACGGAGGCGGCGCAGTGGGCGGGGGGAGCATCCTAGAAGGGAGGACGCTCGAGGAATCTGGCGGTAGGGCGAAGAACCTCAGGGCCGGACTAGCGTTATTGGCCGTATCGATCTCTCTCGGCGGTGGCTTATCGAAGCAAGCTCGAGACCTGATCGGACGTCCATTGGTCCCGAAGTTTCTCTACGTATACTTCGGCAACAAGATGTGGCGGAAGACTGCGAGGAGCAATGGCGTCGCTGATAGATTGTACGACAGACCACTGGCAAAAAAATGATTTGCTGCGATACCTTCAAAAGGACCTTGACATATCCTAACAAGCTCCCGTCATCACCCGTTAATTGGGTGTTGACGGCCTGAGATTTGATCTGAGGCATCATCATGGTAAACAAACCGATGGTCTGGATGGACGGCAAGATGGTCGAACAGGACAAGGCGTACGTGCCGCTCATGACGCATGCGCTGCACTATGGTAGCGGCGTCTTCGAC
>CAVWKV010000121.1:0-18683 GCA_963755265.1 uncultured Methanomassiliicoccales archaeon
GATGTATTGCTCGTTGCTCCGGGGCATCCGCATGGTCCGCCCCGGGATGCTTCGTCGTGAAGAAGACAACGACGACCAGGGGGTGCCGCGCGGTGCTCTTGCACGCAAGAGGCACGCGGGCGGGGAGGTGTGAGAGACTGGGATGCTGTCGGTTTCAGCGAAGTTGATCGGCTTGGCGAGGACATCGTGGTCCTGTGGGAGAAGAGTCCTCCCTTGTACCAGGAGTTCGTCGAGGTCCTTCGCGGGCTCGGTGTCGTCAGCAATACGGTACCGGTCCAGCTTGTCGCGGCAGGGCGACTACGCATCCGGCGAGCCGGCAAAGTTCTGGGGAAGCTCGGAGACGTTGTACTTGGCCGAGTCGTAGATCATCTGGAACTGGGCCGTGCCCCACGGGGACTCATATCCGTTGACCGGATCGCCCATGTCGTTCTTCACCGAGGGATCGCTCCAATTGACCAGGACGGTGTTGGGCAGCTTGTCCGCCCACGGCCCGAACAATAGGTTGCCCTGCTGCATGGTCGCGAAGTTGGCCCCGTTGATCCACATCAGGTCCACTCCTCCACCGGAGTTCTCTCCCGCTTGCTTCTCACCGGCGACCTTGTTGATTCCGTCGGTGATGTCGTTCAACGGAACTTCGTTGAGGGTGATGCCGTAATTGGCGGCTTCCTTAGCAATCTGGTTCGTGACGAAGTTGTTGGTGTTGGTATCGCCGCCCCACATGTACCAGTTGACGGTCTCGCCTCTGGCGTCCGCCACGATGTCTCCCCAGGTCATGTTCTGCAGATCGGCGGCGGTTATGTCGTCGGTCGTGCTGGTTTTAGTGGACCCGCCAGTCAGAACCAAAGCGGCCCCCAAGGCGGCAATTACCACCACGATAACCACAATTATTGCAATCAATTTCTTGTTCATTCTCATCCTCCACCATATCATATTTCAAAGGAATTGTGACTCCACCTTTTGTGAAGCCTAGACACTCGATAATGAGCGATCAGTTTGCTTCAAGCTCAGCAGAGGTGCAAGAATATTCATGAACCATCCGCCGTCTGCACCGCCTCTCCTCCTAATTTGCGGTCAAACATCATCGGGTCTTGAGCAACAATGGATTATTACTATAAATTATTGATTTTGGACTACAATAATAAAGTGAACACATTTCCTAACAGCCCAATCTAAATTATAAAGATGGACGGTTGTTGGAGAGGCATCATTTTTTAAGCCTCTAACAGACCAGAAAGGTGGTGAGGGTGGGCCTTCTTATCGTAACCTATAATGATTTAGAATCGAGATCGCTCCAAGAGGACGTTTTCTCTCTCTTTGATGAGCAAAGACAGGTTCACGTCCATAAGCTCATCATATCTTTTACCACCAAGGAGGGCGTCATTCCGTCTAAGTCTATGTTTATAATAAAATTGGTCGATGCGCCGGTCCGGGGAATTGAAGGTCATTTCGCTGAAGTACAGAGTCAATAATTAAATATCGGCCTCTTTGATAGGTATCCAGTGTCATCGAATCGCAGGATTGAGATAGAGTTCACCGACCCCGATACATACTCCTCCATTATCAATCATGACATTAGAAAGCGCATCCTGCGCACCCTTTACGATTCCACGAAGGACGCGCCCATATCCAAACAGGACCTGGCAGACAAGCTTGGCGTCGGGTATCATCGGCTGGGGTACCAGCTCAACAATCATCTGAAGGATTTCTGGACGGTGCGCGAGGAGCGCAAGGTCCGAGGAGCCAGGATGGGGCTGATAGAGCCGGCAAAACCTTCCACAGTGTACATCATCTTTGGGAAGGACAATGGGATATTCATGATGGACCCGGCCGCGAACCGTTTCGGTCCGCTTTCGCGAAGCGGCACCAGATGCGATACCTGTTCACCGAACGATGCGGCGAAGTGCATGTCGTCGGTAAGTTCCAGCTGCCCCTGGGCTGCGGTCCCGAACGAGGCGGAGAAAGGGATGCTGATCTCCAACGGCCGCAAAATGCCATTCAAAACGATTGATTACGCCATTCTGGGCGCCATCAAAGGAATACCGCAAGGAAAGAAATGCGTTTTCGAGGTACCTGGCGAAGGTTGCGCCTTAATGCGGCAGCCGATCCTGATAAAGAACTGAACTTCCAGAGATCGATCCCTCACCTACAGCGAATCAGTCTTTCTCCAGATAGTTCAGGTCGAGCTTGATCAGGCTCTCATCCCCCAGCCTCAGGCTGGTGAAGCCCGATTCCCACAGCATCTTCCTGCAATCACCCATGGTCCAGCCACGGTTCTCACGGGTGTCCTTCTTGGTGTCCCTCGGGTTCCCGCCGCTTTCTGCTGTTATCAGGTTCGCGCCGGATATGAATCCGGCCTGGTTGGGTTCGTGCACCGACATGAACTTGAAGCCCTTGACTTGAGGGGCGGTCAGTGAGAGCACTGCGCACAGTTGGGCCAGGCGGAGTTCGGTGATCTGCCCATACTTCTCGAAATGAGTGCCTTTGACGGCGACACGCCGCATGCAGGCGTGCTGGATGCAGCCCATGTCAATTCCGATGAAGAAGTTGTCCACGATCTCCTCGACGGTGTGCTCCGGCCCAACGGGCTCGCAGCAGGTATAGAGTTCCAAGCCCGCCCTAAGCATGTTCTTCATGGTCTGCATGCGATCTTCCGGGCGGAGGTTGGTGTCGACACCCTCCCGCAATCGGCAGACGTGGTAGGCGCCGCGTACACCGGCGTGCTTCAACTCGACTGCGGTGTCGTAGTCTGTGTCACCGACATTGATCCAAAGCTGTGTCTTCTTCGGCAGGTGCTTCTTGGCCATGTCGATCATGTGGAGCAGCATGTCCTTATCGTAGAGGTGCATGGTCATGAGGAATAGCCCATACAGGTCGCCGTACTCAGAGAGTTCATTGATCTTTCGGACCAGCTCTTCATCGGAGATGGTGAACTTCTCGAACTTGGTCTGCTGCTCAGCGAAGGTGCAGAACTTGCAGCCACCGACACAGGGGCCAATGTCGACGCCGATCTGACCGATGATAACACCGGCATTTTTCAGGCGCTCCCGCGTGAAATCATTGGCCACCGACCGCGTTAAGGACGATTCGGGTGATGATTCATCAAACCCAAGAAGATATATACACTCCTCTTTGCTGAGCCCTGCCCCGCTTTGCCCTCGTTCCAGGATTTCAATCAGTCTGTCGTCATAGTTCAATGTCATGTCTTTCCTCCCAGTTGTCGTTGAAATAAACAACGATGCCCGGCGTCCTCTTGGTTCGATATGGGTCCGAGTGTATTTTCGATTATAAATGATTGATTTAAGACTTAAATAATAAAGTGTTGTGATTTAAGATAGGTTGACAGAGACAATCGCCCCCTCGCCCGACAAGCAATATTATCCTATCATTGTCCGGAATCGATAGTCTTTTTTATGGTAAGTAATTGAAACTTCGGGAATGAGACGTATTGGCATTTGACAATGATTAATAGAATCTATATTATATACTTTAAATATAAATAAAATTTTTATTTATGTTAACATATAAGAAGAGGGTGATTCGAGCGCTTCAATTCTTTTTTTTATTGAACTGTTTACTGAATTTAAAATACCTTTTTATATTGTCAGAAAATTTTTGTGTATCACAATTTCTAAATAATAATAATTACTGATAATAAAAAATATTTATACTGCTAAGTGTCATTACCTACTAGTTGGATGTATCATCCAATTAACTATGAAAGGAGGTAGCCACAAAGAAGAATGTGATTTGCGTTCCACCTAAGTCTGTCGTTAACTAGATATTCTCCTTACAAATGAAAGGGATGGGTAAGGATTTGATATAGGGGCTCTACAGCTTTTCTCCTCCAAACCTCCCATCCTGATCTTTGTCAGGGTCGTTCAGAAATATACTTTTTAAAAAAATCGGTTCACTGGATTACGAGTTTGCTCATGCTTATTTCATCCGGTTTCGGGTTATTTCGAGTTATCCGCGGCCATACTTGACGCATTCCGCGACAAAGTTTGCTGCGAAAGAGGGGCAGGATGCGAAGTGGAGATGTGTATAGGAGGAGAGGGTGTTGTGAAGCACGAAACCGTCCTTTTCCCCGGCAATCCCCTTCTTCTTTCCCAGATCATAAGCATAATGATCTTCGGATGTCGAGGTCACGTGTGAATAATGGAAGACATGACCGCGGGCACTGCCTCCGATTGGCGAGAGAACGCAATCCCGGATAACTTTGGCCTCGACGTATCCGATGGCCTGAAGCCTGCCGGTCAGCTCAACCTCGGCATCGAAGACCCCAGCCATGAGATACCGCCTCCCTTGCATGTCCTTCACTCCCCGGCAAAGGTACATCATTCCACCGCACTCGGCATAGATAGGCATGCCATTCATCGCCATACTCCGGACCTGCTCCTTAAATGGGGTGTTGGTCTCCAGCTTTGAGGCGAAGAGCTCAGGATAGCCCCCTCCGAAATACATGCCGTCGACATCAGGGAAGGCATCCTCCATCGGAGAGAAGGGGAGCAACTCCGCACCTTGGTCCCGAAGGATATCTAGGTTGTCTTGGTAATAAAAGTTAAAAGCCGCGTCGGTGGCCACCCCTATCCTGGCCTTTATGGAGGTCATGCAAGGGTGCGCCTCCGGAAGTTCGATATCGGGGGCCGAACGTGCTACTTCCAGAAGCCTGTCGACATCGACATGGCCTTCGATCATTG
Organism: uncultured Methanomassiliicoccales archaeon; assembly: GCA_963755265.1. GTDB lineage: Archaea > Thermoplasmatota > Thermoplasmata > Methanomassiliicoccales > UBA472 > DASXVU01. The sequence goes on from CAVWKV010000121.1 coordinate 4,698, forward strand.
CCCTGATCCGATCATATTTATCGGGGTCAGTAGATTCGTTCGCTGGGACCAGGCCCAGGTGTCGGCTCTCCAGACCAATGCTCTCACTGCGGGGGATTCCTCCCAGACATTCCATATCTTTCAAAGAATCACGTAGCAGTTCCAAACGGTCGGGACTAGACACATTATTGAAAATCACACCGGCGACGTTCACCTCCCGGTCATATTCCTTGAAGCCCAGGGCCACCGCTCCGATACTCCGAGCGGAGGAAGCGGCGTTTAGGACCAGCACGACTGGAGCCTTGAGCACTTTCGATAAGTGTGCGGTGCTGCCAATCTCATTCCGGCCGTCTATTCCGTCGTACAAGCCCATGACCCCTTCTATCACCGCCACGTCCGCTCCGGGGAGCCCTCGAGCGAAGACATTGGTTACCTCACTGGGGAACATCCATGTGTCCAGGTTCCTTGATTTCCTGTCAAGGAGAAGGGAATGATGCATGGGGTCCAGAAAGTCTGGGCCGACCTTGTAAGGCTGAACGATTAGTCCTCTCTTCTTTAAGGCAAGCAATATTCCTACAGTGATTGTTGTCTTTCCCACTCCGCTCCTTTCGCCGGCGATGACCAATCGGGGGATGTCCATAACAATTAGCTCCCATGAATATTGGAAAAGACCACAGGGTGGGCATCTTTGAGGCATATCATCTCAAGGAACTCATTTTCCCGCCAATCTTGATTCGTTGATTGTTCGAATTTTGAGTCGAATATTGCCGGATCCCTGCCCTTCGTTAATGCACATTCCGGTATCATATTGACTTCATTGGATGTATCATCCAACTATATATAACATGCACGTAAAGAACAAGTAGCAAGGTCTGGGCGATTTAATAATCATTCCAGCATCATCAATTAACAAACAACGTAGATCCTTCCCGACCATGAATGTACCTTTTTTTCCTAGATGACAACTGTCTCTTTATTAACCGTTAGGTAACGAATGGACTATAATATCAGCTTGGCAATCGCTAGTTTTCCGTCCTTTTTTCGACTATCCTATCGAGGCGATAGAATTCGATAACAACTAGCTATTTGTCCGATACCTGGGAACTCAAGTATGCAATGACCGTCGCCCCTATCTCCTTCTCCACTTTCTGTAGATCTTTAATCTGCTTAGCGGTCAGATCCGCGAATTCCAAAGGTTTGAAAGCGATCAAAACCACTCCAAGTTCCTTTTCGATCAGTTTGATTTTCTTGATGTTTGAATTGGATAAAGCGGCTAGTTCAGGTAGACATACCATCTTCTCACCTTGCATATTAAACAATTGACGATATTATAAAATTTGCTGCATGATTGAGTTCGGAGAGAGATGTCTTTTTACCTATTTTTATCAGCGAAACCTAATACATTCATTAATGATAATTATTACTAATAATTAGGAATTATTAAATTGTTGGATGATATATCCCACTCAATAGTCCGAGTGAATTTGGATGAACTGTCCCGATAGCCAGATTGTTTTGCTTGAGCCGTAAGAGAGCAGGGCGCTCAATCCGAAATCGGGGCAGAGAGTTCCAACGTTCAGTGAGGATCTGAATAGCGATATTCAATCCTTGTGAACACTGAAAAGATTCAGTTTCAAGTGGACGAAGGTGAACAATGGAGTGATTCAAATTGGATGATTGTATCGTCATCGAAAAGTTGACAAAACATTACAGGGAGGTGGCTGCCGTTCAAGACCTAGATCTTAGAGTTCACACCGGCGAGATCTTCGGCTTCTTGGGGCCTAATGGGGCAGGGAAGACCACCACCATACGTGTGATGACCACCTTGACTAAACCGACATCTGGAAGTATCCAGATAAACGGTTTCGACGTCGTCAAGGATGGGGACAAAGTGAAAGAACTAATTGGTGTTGTGCAACAGCATTTGGCCCTAGACCGGGATTTGACGGTAAGGGAGAATATGGTGCTCCACGCTCGTCTTCATCGGATAGGGTCCCCAGAACGTGATCGACGCATCGAAGAATTGGTTGAATATGCTGGTCTAAAGGATCAAATGGACAAAATGGTTGACACTCTTTCGGGAGGGTTGAAGAAGCGAGCGACCATTGTTTGTGCCCTGATTCATCGGCCTAAGGTGATTTTCCTGGACGAGCCCACCGTGGGATTGGACACCCAAGGCCGTCGTCGCTTATGGGATCTGGTGCGGCGGTTGAACCTTGATGGGACTACGATTTTTCTTACCACTCATTATATCGAAGAGGCCCAAGCCCTTTGTCATCGCGTAGGCATAATGGACCACGGACATCTAATTGCCCTCGGTGCACCGCTGGAACTGCGTTTGAAGCTGGGCATGACTGCCGTAGAAACACTGGGGGATAACAAAGAGACGAACTACCATTATTTTACCGATCGGGCAGAAGCCACGCGGTATGTGCAGGGCCTCCCATCCGAAGACAGGACCATCATCATACGTGATTCAAACCTGGAGGATGTTTTTATTGAGCTGACGGGTCAAAAAGTCGGTGATGCGTGATGCTACAATCGTTAAAGGATACCTATTCGGTCTTTTGGCCGGAACTGCGCTTCCTTAGGCGCCATTGGCTATCGACCTTAGCGACCAGCCTGATTAGTCCCGTGCTGTACCTGGTGGCCTTCGGCTATGGTCTAGGGCAGAACGTCACTATCGACAGTGTCAGCTACATCGCGTTCGTTATTCCTGGCGTAATTGCCTTGACATCCATGTCCCAAAGCTTCGGAGGTGGCGCGAATAAGCTCAACGTGGACCGGTTGTATTACAAAAGCTTCGACGAACTCCTGATGTCACCAGTGAGCTTCTCTTCGATCATCCTTGGTAAGGCGTGCTATGGTTTTATCAGGGGCATGTTGAGTTGCCTCGCAATCTTGGCGATGAGTGTCTTCCTTTCTCCTCAGCTGATAATCGGCCCTCTTTTCGTGCTATCATTAATTACTTCATGTTTCGCGTTCGCACTACTAGGTGTCTTCGCGGGGCTGGTCGTGAATTCCCATCAAAGCATGGCCACTTTCAATAGCATGGTCATGTTACCTATGACATTCCTGTGCGGGACCTTCTTCTCCCTGAGCCAGGTGCCTCAAGCATTGAGTGTGGCGTTGTATGCATTGCCATTAACCCATGCCAGCTTATGCATTAGGGCGGCGGCATTGGGGCAGCCATTCCCGTGGGCGTCCCTAGTGGTCATGATAGGGTTTGGGGCGTTCTTCTACTATGCGAGTATCTACGTGCTCAAGAGGAGCAGCATCTGAAGGGGTCAATGAAAATGATGATAGCAAGAACATTTACGCATGATGGAACCCGTTTGATTGTGGCTGACCAAAAGAACGGTACACCTTTAGGCAGCATCGATAATGTCCCCCACCGCCAACATGAGGAACATTATCGTCAGATGTTTCGTAGACCTTTTGGAACCTCTGCTCGGCCACTGGCTCTCCCCAGCGCAGGAACAAAGACACTGATGCAAGACGCTTTGACAGGATGCAGGCCAGCAGAAGGACAGATCCAACCGAGTGTTTCTACTTTTTTAATTCGGAATTATCTTCACTATATTTGCAAGAGAAGGAGTGGAGTAAGATGAAGCCAGTTTTGATTGTAATCGATGCCCAGAATGGATGGTTGGGAATGTCTGAGGGATTGAAAAGGTCTGTGGATGAGCACATCGACAGTATGAGAGAAGCTATCTCGATATTTCGGAGGGCGGGGGCGCCGATAATTTTTACCTACCACTCATACAATGAGAAAGGGTTCGTGCCGGGAACGAAAGAGTTCGAACTTTTCCCCGGTATCGATGTCAAACCTACGGATGGAATGGTCGTAAAAACCTATATGAACGCTTTCAATAAGACTGAGTTGGATAACCTGGTTCGTGACAGGGGTTGCGATACCGTGATTCTTGTCGGGTTAAGTGCCATGCATTGTGTTCTGGCTTCATACCTCGGCGCGTACGATCGGGACCTTGTGCCTTATCTTATAAGGGGAGCGGTGGCCGGGCCGGACGAGGAATCTGTCCAGAATGCAGAGAGGTTGTGCGACACATTGAGCCTGAGGGCGATATCGCAGATCCTGGGACAGGATCATAGGACGGTTAAAATGGGTTAGGGATGAACATGAGGATCGTTGACATTACTGCCGGAGCAAAGAACAGTTACCTGATCGAAAAAGCGATTGCCTACCTCAATGAAAAGGGAATTCATTTAGAACTTTTTTGTGCTGACTCGTTAGATCTAGACGCGAATGAAAACAAGTTCATGGAAATCCTGAAGATCGTGAAGAAGGCCGACCTAGTGATGATTCGTATCCATGGTGGCCCATCACGGTTCAAAAAGTTCGAACGACTTAAGGAGGTCCTGGAAAAAACCGGGCGTCTGACATTCATCGACAACGATAGTATGCAGGAAGCCATGCAGGATTACCGTTATCTCTTCAAACTTCCAGATGACGAATATCTCCTGGTACGGTCATATACTCAAATGGGAGGCGAGGAGAATAGCCGCAATTTACTGCTCTGGGCGTGCAATAAGCTGGGAGGTATGGAAGATGTCGTTGTTCCTTCGCCAATTAAGCCCAAGGCTGAGGGAGTATATCATCCGGACCATGGGAGAGACATCGATCTCCATGAATACCTGGCTTCATTGGACAATTCTCGCCCCACGGTTGGTGTTCTATTCCCACAGGGGCTCTGGTTGAATAATGACCTGGAGTCAGTTGATGCACTGATCGACGCCCTCGAAAGGATAGGGGCGAATGTATTGCCGGTCTTCTTCTCCTCCGTTCCTAGCGAGGTCACCGGATCGATTGGAATCAGGAAGGTCGTCGAAAAGTACATGATGGATGATGATGTACCGCGCATCGGCTCGCTCATCATTACGATTGGGATGTCCCAGCTCTCCCTGGCAGATCCCGGTGACGGAAGCGACAAAGGAAGCACCCACAACTTCTTCAAGGACCTCAACGTGCCAGTCCTTCAGGCCATGGCAGTATGGAAGACCCGTTCGCAATGGGAGGAGGATTCGATCGGTCTCAATGCCAGTGAAGTTTCCTGGAACGCTGTTGGACCAGAGTTCGATGGACAGATCATCACCGTCCCCTTTGCATGTGCTGAGATAGATAAGGACGGCAAACGCGTATCACGACCGATTCCTGACAGGGTGATGAGGATAGCAAACCTGTCCAAAGCGTATGCTGAACTAAGACGGATACCACCTGCCCAAAGAAAAGTGGTCATCATGTTGTGGGCGCCGCAGATCGACCGGATCGGTACGGCCGCTGGGTTAGATACCTTTCAAAGCCTCGTCTCCATCCTCAGGACCATGAAGGATGAAGGGTACACAATCGACAGGATCCCGGCTGATGGCAAAGAACTGGTGGACGAGATCATGGGCGGAGTGACCAACGATACGGAATGGCTCTCCCCACAGGATATCAAGGAACGGGCCGCTGACACCATTGGCCTGGACCAATATCAGAAATGGTTCGACGATATCCCTGCACAAGCAAGGGAAGCTATTTGCCGCAACTGGGGTCAACCGCCTGGGGAAATTCTCAACCTGGACGGTCGTTTGGTCGTTCCTGGTGTGAGGAATGGCAATGTCTTCATCGGTCTGCAACCCCTGCGTGGGCTTAAGGAACAAGGGGAAACGCTCATCCATAGCACGGACGTGGTCATACCCCACCAGTACCTATCGTATTATAGATGGCTGAAGGACGTTTTCGGTGTGCATATAATCATCCACATGGGAACGCATGGGACGCTGGAATGGTTGCCTGGAAAAGGGGTCGGACTCTCCGAGAGATGCTACCCGGACATCGTGTTGGGAAGCATCCCAAATCTGTACCCCTACATCATACACAATCCGGGAGAAGGTACCGGAGCAAAAAGAAGGATCTCAGCGACCCTCGTGGACCACATGATCCCGGCAATGACCCGGGCGGAGAGCTATGACGAGCTGACAGAGCTAGATGGCAATTTACAGGCATATTTTCAAGCGGTCAATTCGAAGCAGAGGGACCAGGCCGCTGTCATGCTCCAAAAGATCCACGAACTTGTCAAAGACCTCTCGATGTTGGAAGAGGCGGGATTATCCAAAGATGCGTCACCGGAAGCGCTCGAAGGGCACCTGAATGACCTGTATGATTATGTGACCGAACTCAAGGACGCCCTGATCAAGGATGGCCTGCACATCATGGGAAAGCCTCCCGAGGGAACGAGGCTCGAGGAGATGTTATACGCCCTCACCCGCCTCCAGAACGGATCAACGCCCTCTCTCAGGGCGGTAGTGGCCGAGGCCAGGAAGCTAGATATTCAGGACCTCCAGGACAACCCATCGGAGATGCATCCGCAACTCGGTACATTGAAAGGGGCGCTGTTGGACGAGGTGGACGCCGATTGTCATCACCTTCTTGGAAGGATGTTGGAGGTCGGTTTCGCCAGAGTAACGTGTCAGAATATCGCCAGAGAACTGTTCCCTGAAGGCAACGAACATCTGATTACGGTCGTGGATTTAATTTGCGACAGGGTGTATCCTGACCTCATGGCCATCGATGAGGAGATCAAGAACCTCATGCTCGGTCTGAACGGTGGTTACATTCCTCCGGGACCGTCCGGGTCTCCTACTAGAGGTAATGCTCACCTTCTCCCGACAGGACGCAACTTCTATACCCTCGACCCCAACACGATTCCCACCTACGCGTCATGGGAAGTGGGACGGAAAATGGCCGACCAGATGATCGAACGACACATAAAAGAGATGGGCTGCTATCCCAAGAACGTGGGCATCGTGATATGGGCTATCGATACGATGAGGACTGGAGGAGATGACATTGCCTATATTCTCTGGCTCATGGGCCTTAGGCCGAAGTGGAGCGCTACTGGCGGTCGCGTGATCGGTCTGGAGGTGATACCTCTTTCCGAACTCGGTCGGCCAAGGATCGATGTGACCTTACGTATCAGCGGACTCTTCCGGGACATGTTCTACAATATAGTATCGTTTATCGACGAGGGAGTGGAGATCATCGCATCATTGGACGAGTCCAATGAGCAGAACTACCTTGTCATGCACCTAAGGGAGGACATGAAACTTTCCATCAAGCAGGGGCTATCGCCCAAGGAAGCCCGTTCACAAGCCATGGTGCGCATATTCGGCTGTCCGCCCGGTAACTTCGGCTATGGAGTGGATCATCTGATCGAGTCGTCGAAATGGTCCACAACCGAAGACCTTGCTGAGGCCTACGTCACCTGGAGCGCCCACGCCTACGGGAGGACATTACGTGGTGAGAAATTTCCCGAAATGTTCAAGGCCCGCATGTCCAAATTGGATGTGACAGTGAAGAACCACGAGGACCGGGAGTTCGACCTGTTGGACATTGATGACGACTATGGATTCCTCGGCGGCATGAACGCTGCCGTAAAGACCTACGGGGGCAAGAAACCATTATCGATAATGGGTGACAGTTCGGATCCGCAGCGTTTAAAGACAAGAACCCTTGAAGAAGAGTGTAAGTTCGTTTTCCGGAGCAGGGTGTTTAACCCGAAATGGCTGGAAGGGCTCAAGCAGCATGGCTATAGAGGTGCCCAGGAATTGTCATATCTGACTGAGTATGTCCTCGGATGGGACGCCACCTCGGACATAATCGAACCATGGATGTACGAGGGTATCGCGGAACATTTCTTGTTCGACGAAGAAACGAGGAAATGGATGGAAGAGTGCAATCCACACGCTCTCCGTGAGATGGCTAGTCGCCTGCTGGAAGCAGTCCAGAGAGGAATGTGGGAACCGAGCGAGTTGATGAAGGAAAAGTTGAATTCCATCTATCTCGAAACGGAGACGGTGCTGGAAGAAGCGAACGATGAAAAATGAAGATGCCCTCCATAAGGAGGTGCTTCTCCTTGGCAATCTGAGGTTATTTCGTTAGCCAACTCATAAAAAAAGAATAATTATAATAAAAATATTAATATAATAGAAGCAACACGTATATTATAATTATATTATTTAATCTATTATAAACGAGACTCACCTAATAATGAAGGGTGAGGGAGCCGTATTTGGAAATATGGTTATCCTTTTTTATCCCCAAGTTACCCCCACCCTGGATCCTTAATCGTTCCATTCATTTTGTTTCAGGGGTAGACCTTCCATTCTTGATGCTATCCAAGTATCAATAAATGACTGTTATTAGTGTATAATTGCAATATGGCAATTGATAATTCCAGTCTATCTTTGCGGTATTTCTGATCAAGATATCTTGTTATCAGTAATTATTACTATTATACGAGAATCAATTTATATGGAGTATTGCATGTGAGATATAGAGAATTGGATGTAACATCCAACTGCATGTAAAATTGACGTTATTATAGGAAGTGACTCATGAAAAAGCCGAACGCGAATGAAATTATTGGTAAGGTCTCCGCGACCGCAGTCACTCCGGGTTCGGCGGATCGAATATACCATTTTGCAAACAAAGTAGACCCATCCAACAATTCACCGCGTATCTGTGAGTCGACTGCGATATTCCGTATGTTTGGATACCCGATTTTTCCTCCTCCCAAACGAGGCGGTTGACAATGAGCGACGATGATTCATTTAGTACTCGCTTCAGGAAGAGGATGTCTAGGAATAAAGCTGAAGAGGAACAGTCCCGGGGTGTTAAATATGCAAAATACAAATTGTTAATAATTATCGTTCTCGGCACGTTGAGTCTGTTTACTCTAACCATATTATCGTTGACATTTGGGACCATCCCAATACCTTTTCAAACAGCAATGAATTCATTTATTTCTATAATATCCAGTTGGGGGAACAATTTACCGACCCTTGACGACAAGGTCATTTATTACCTGAGATTGCCCAGAGCCATTGCGGTCATGACCGTCGGAGCTGGCCTTTGTGCCGCAGGGGCCGTTATGCAGGCTCTAATTAGGAATCCTCTGGTTGACCCATACGTAACAGGAGTTTCAAGCGGGGCAGGATTCGGTGTGATGCTGGCTGTCCTCGGAGGCGTATACATCGGTGGCCTTTCTTTTCTTACTATTCCGGTATCTGCAATCATCGGGGCGATCGGGGCGTTCTCTCTGACCATGGCCCTGGCAGAGGGTGCTGGGGGTAGACCGATCATGTATGTGCTAGCTGGCGTGATGATCGGTGTCGGGTTGTCTGCTGGCACAACCTTGCTGATGACATTCAACAGCAACGAGCTTCACGGGGTGCTGTTCTGGATGTTCGGCAGTTTTGCGTACATCAATTGGCAAGACACTGTAATTATCTTATTCCCGGTCATTTTCATACTTGCATTGATGTTGTACTATGCCCGGGACCTAAATACTATACTCTTAGGCGATGAACAGGCAAGGCAATTGGGACTGAACACTAAGCGGTTCAAGAAGATCATGGTGGTACTGGTATCGGTCCTTACCGCGCTCTGCGTGGCATTCTGTGGCGTGATAGGATTTATCGGACTGATAGTCCCGCATGTAGCCAGGATTATTCTCGGAGGAGATCATCGACTCTTGTTGCCGGCTACAATGGTCATCGGAGCCAATTCGTTGCTAGTGGCAGACATTGCATGTAAAACATTGATGCCACCAGAGGAGCTGCCAATAGGGGCGATCATCGCAATAATCGGTGTTCCGTTCTTTGCTTATTTGATGTTAAGGGAGGGAAAGAGCTATGCCATGTGAATCTATAGTGAAAGTAAAAGATATTTCGTTCGGATACAACGGTCAGAAGACATTAAAGTCGATTGACATAGAAGCGGGGCGAGGGGAGTTCATCGGTATCATGGGTCCCAACGGGTCGGGAAAGACCACATTGATGCGATGCATCAACAAGCTTCTTTCCATTCAAGGAGGAAAAATATCCTTGAACAACCAGGACATCCAAGATATGACCATGATGGACATTGCGCGTGTCTGCACGTCAATACCCGCTGATATCCCAGATGATTTTTCCCTAACAGTTCGCGACTTCGTTGCATTAGGACGCACTCCGTACATTACCAATTGGTGGTGGGAAGGGAAAGAGGATGAGAAAATCATTGAAGAAGCTTTGGAGGAGTTCAATGTCACCCGTTTCGAGAAGCGCAAACTGCGTGAGCTGAGCAGCGGTGAGCAAGCCCGAGTCCTTCTGGCTAAGGGCGTAGTACAGATGCCTAAGATAATGCTGGTGGACGAGCCGTCTGCCCATCTTGATCTGAAATACAAACTTCAGGTTATGGAATCAATGCAAAGATTATCCAGGAAGGACGTCACAGTGATTACCGCATCTCATGATATCAACCTCCTCACGATGTACTGTGACAAGGTCATCCTGATTTCTGAAGGACGGATAGTCAATTACGGACCTCCATCAGAAGTAGTGACGGAAGAGGCGATAAAGAATGTGTACGGAGTAGAGGTCACCATCGTCAAACAGGGCGATTGCATCCATGTATTGCCATTGCGTCCAATAATTGAGGATAAGCACAACAACCTCATCACCCCACCTGTGGTGGGATGAATATACCAGTCAATCGCCAACATCGGCATTACCTATCGATAGATGCTAACCGAAACTCGGAAGAGGACGCAACTCCACTGAAATATCCGGGAACAAGGAGAAACGAAAACCATTTTCCTACTAACTGGTCGGTGTAGCCGGCAGGGATAATCATGAACAGAAAGAAGCCAGTATATCCATTCAGCGCGATCGTTGGTCAGGATGGGATGAAGGAAGCCCTCCTGTTGAACGTAGTCAACCCGTCTATCGGCGGGGTCCTGATAAGAGGTGAAAAAGGAACAGCGAAATCGACCGCGGTTAGGGCGCTGGCCGACCTCCTTCCCGAAAGGAGTGTGGTTTTTGGTTGTCCATGCGGGTGTAAGTGGGGGGACTGGGAGCGGGCATGTCCTCTTTGTATCGAACGCAAGGAAAGGGGGGATGAGATGAGTGAGTTGTCCGTATCCATGCGGGTAATCGAACTACCGCTTAGCGCTACCGAGGACCGGGTCGCTGGGACGCTGGATCTGGAGCATGCGTTAAAGTCCGGCAAGAAGAAATTCGAACCGGGAATACTGGCCAGTGCCAATGGCAATATCCTTTATGTGGATGAGATCAATCTTCTCGACGATCATTTAGTCGATTTATTGCTCGATGCCGCTGCCATGGGTGTCAACTTTGTAGAGAGGGAAGGGGTATCCTTCTCTCATCCAGCCCGTTTCATATTGGTCGGCACGATGAACCCCGAAGAAGGAGACCTGCGCCCACAGCTACTGGATCGATTCGGCTTATTGGCGGATGTGAAGGGGGAGCAGGATGTCGGGCAGCGCATGGAAGTGATCCGAAGGAGGATCGCATTTGAGAAAGACCCAGATGATTTCTATGAAGAATATCGCTCCAGACAGGACAGCCTGCGGTCCGAAATAACAACGGCTCAGCAGCGCATGGCCAGAATATCCCTCAACGACGAGGTCTTGAAAACTGCGGTCGAAATATCATTGCATATGGGTGTGGATGGCCACCGGGCCGACCTAACCTTGGTCAAGGCTGCCATGGCCTCAGCTGCCCTGTATGGTAAGGACACTGTCAACAAAGAAGATGTTATCCGGGTATCCCGGCTGGTACTCCCTCATCGCATGCGAAAGAGCCCGTTCCAGGATTCAAAGTTGGATGAGAAGGGGTTGGAGATATGGCTTCAGGAACAGTCCATGGCAAAGTAGGGACTTCGTTTCCGTTCGCGGCAGTGGTCGGCCAGCCGAAGGTCAAAAGGGCCTTGGAATGCGCCTTGGTATCGAAACGCATCGGGAGCGTTCTGCTGATGGGGCCGGCTGGAACCGCCAAGACGACCATGGTCAGGGCCCTGGACGGCCTGGTTCCTGATGTGAAGATAATCAACCTTCCGCTCAACGCCACCGAGGAACAGATCGTTGGCGGTCTGGACTTGGAGGCCGCCTTGAAGGATGGGAGGAAAGAGGCCCTTCCCGGTCTGTTGCAGAGGGCAAGTGGTAACATCCTTTACGTTGACGACATCAACCTCCTGTCGGAACGTCTTATCTACGATATAATGGAGGTCGCTTTGAGAAAGCAGAGCATCGTGGAACGGGAGGGAATATCCTTATGCCAGGAATGCGACTTCCTCCTCATCGGAACAATGGACCCGGAGGAGGGTATGCTATCCCAACACCTTTTGGACCGTTTCGACCTCTGTGTCAGCATGTCCAGATTGGATGACGTTGAGGAACGCATGGAGATATTGAGGAGAGGTCTCAGTTACGAGTTCGACCCGATTCTTTTCAGTAATCGCTATCAGGAAAGCATGGACAAGATGAGGGATGACATCAAGAAGGCCCAGGAGAAGGCCCAGTGTGTCTTTATTCCAAATGGTCTCCTGGATATGATAGCCCGGCTTTGTCAAGACCTAGGGGTGCAGGGTCATCGGGGAGACATCGCTCTGGCAAAGACAGCCATGTCAATTGCCGCCCTCAATGACCGTGACCAGGTCATCCTGAGTGATCTTGAAGAGGCCGCTCCGCTGTGCCTTGAGCATCGTAGGCACGATTCTAGCGATCCAAAGCCACCAGAACCTCCAAAGAATCGCCCAGACGAATCGAATGAGGATAATGATCAGAAACATGACCCAGGCCCGCAGGCACAAGACGATCAGCCAAAGGACTCTCCATCCCCACCAGCTCCGCCGCAAAAGAACCAGGAGCGAAGTCCAGATGAGGACCAGATCTTCGATATTGGCCGTTCGTTTCGTGGCGATTGACTATATGCCACAATCCAGAGGTCGGATGGAAACATCCAAAGGCAGCGGTAGGAGAGATGTCATCACCACTATGGATGGATCAGGGCGATACACAACCTTCCGGAAGCCTCATGGCCATGTTCAAGACCTCGCACTAGATGCCACAATCCGGGCAGCCGCACCCTATCAACGGAGCAGACACCGAGACGGTTTGGCCATCGTGCTGGAACCATCTGATCTGCTGGAGAAGGTGAGAAAACGGAAGAGAGGTTCCTCCATCCTCTTCTTAGTGGATGCCAGCGGCTCCATGGGAGCTCATCAACGGATGACGATGGTCAAGGGCGCGATATTGGCCCTGCTCAAAGACGCCTATCAGAAGCGCGACGAGGTGGGCATGATGGCGTTCCGGAAGGATAATGCGGAACTGTTGCTTCCGTTGACTCGTAGCGTCAATCTGGCCTATGATAAGCTAGAACGTCTGCCCACCGGAGGAAAGACACCATTGGCACTCGGACTGACGAAAGGGTTTGAATGCCTAACCCGGCGCTCGTATAACGGTCAAAAGTCCAAACCCACAATGGTGGTTATCACCGATGGCAAGGCGAACATGCCGATGTCCTGCGGCGATCCGTTCACGGAAGCGCTCGAAGTGGCCAGAAGGATGGCCGAATCTTCCTTAAGGTTCGTGGTTGTAGACACAGGAACTGGTTTTCCTTACATCGACCGGGCGCTTCGTCTGAGCCAGGCCCTGGGCGGGACGTACTTCCGTCTGGAACAATTGGATTCACGATGTCTGACCAGATCACTGAGGGCGACCATCTGACGCATGAGATTCAAAGGTGACAAGCATGTTCCAAATCGCTGTTTATGGTAAGGGTGGGATTGGAAAGTCGACCATCTCTGCGAACCTGTCCGCAGCCTTGGCCAAAAAGGGCCAGAAAGTGCTTCAGGTCGGGTGCGACCCAAAGCACGATTCCACCAGGCTTTTGCTTGGAGGAGCGACGGAGATGACCGTATTGGATTATCTCAGGAAGGTCCCACCAAGTGAAAGGAAATTGGATGATGTTCTTCACTTCGGCTCGTTCCAGATCGGCTGTGTCGAAGCGGGAGGGCCTGAACCAGGTATAGGTTGTGCCGGTAGGGGGATCTTAAGTACGTTTGACACACTCGACAAACTAGGTATAAAGAATCTAGATTTCGACATCAAGGTCTACGACGTACTCGGAGATGTCGTCTGTGGTGGGTTCGCCGTTCCC
>CAVWKV010000122.1:0-3041 GCA_963755265.1 uncultured Methanomassiliicoccales archaeon
TCCGATAAGCTTCATTCCCCCGCCCCCTTATCCTTATCTATGCTCTTGGTGTACCAGTCGATTATCTTCTTGATGATCTTCCTGGTCCCGTTGAGATCCTCCCCGTATTTCGATAACCGGACCACCCGGGCCTTAAAATTTCGTTTGGCTAGTTCCTCTTGAAGCTTCTTTTCGTCGAAGGCCTGGTCATAACCTAGAACGATGATATCGGGGGAGACCTCCTTCACGATCTCGAACATGTCCCCCTCCTTTCCCAAGAACGCCCTGTCGACGGGTTTCAGCGCTTGGACCAGTTCGAGCCTCATCTTCTCTGGGGTGATCGGTTCATGTTTCTCCTTGCGGACGGTGGCATCAGTGGCGACGACCACTATGAGCTCGTCTCCAAGCAGCTTTGCCTCTTGGAGGTACCGTAAATGCCCCGAATGTAAAATGTCGAAAACACCTGTGGCCATCACTCTGGTCATTTAGGCTTCCACTTCCTCCAAGACTCGATTATCTGGCGTCCTTCGAGGAAACAAAGGTCGAATTTCTTGGCGTATTCCTTCGCGCTTTCTTTTGATCGTGCATGCCCATCGTCCCCCATCATCTCACACATGGTCGCGGATGGGGTGAGTCCGGTCATCACCACCAGCGCTGTGGTCAGTTCGGTGTGCCCGAACCTATTGACCAACAACTCCTTGCTGGCGTTTAGCAGGTGGACATGTCCGGGTGCCCTGAATGTCTTGCCGAACTCTATCCTTGCCTGTTCATCGCTCATTCCCTTGGTCTTCTTGGCCAGTTTGGCGAACTCAGAGATTGTCAGGGCACGGTCCGTGTCGGTGATACCGGTGAATGTGGCCCGATGGTTTATTGTGATCGAGAATGCAGACTTGGTATCGTACGGGATGTCGGTTGGTGAAAGCAGGTCCATGACCGGATGTGCCTTGGCCGAGCATGAGAAGACATCCACTAGAAAAGGTAGGTCGAACTTATCCTTGATATCGTTGTGGGCTGCGGTGCATATGAGGCCTCCGGCCTCCTTGCGCATTTCCCTGACCACCTTGGGCGTGACGAACTCCGATGCCACTACCATGTCGGTCTCACGTTCACGGTCATCAGAATCGAAGACCAGTACGATCTTGCCGGCACGTAGGTCCTTCAACGCCTCTTCCACTGTGTTTTTCATTTTCTCTCACTTGATTGGTACGAATCGATGGTATGATATTATTCGTTGCGTAACTACAAAGGGAATGGTAGTGAGTTCTCGAATTCTCTCTAATAGTCAGTCTCCAGTTGACGTCCCCCGAGGAAAGGCCTAAAAGACTTATAGTACGAGGAAATGAATCCGGTCCCATGGTTGAGAAGCTCGACGACCTCCAGGGCTATTCCGGATGGGACCGATCGGACATGTTATCACAGATAGAAGGCTTCGTTAACCACGTCAAAGAAGCGATCGGTTACCAGGTCCAACCATTTTCTGGCGTTAGCAGCATATGTCTCTGTGGGATCGGAGGATCGGCTATGTGCGGGGACGTCTTGTTGGACTATCTGGGCCCGATCTGTTACCGGAACATCAGCGTCGTCCGAAACGTGTCCCTCCCCAAATGGGTGAACGATGGCACGTTGGTCATAGTGATCAGTTATTCCGGCAACACGAAAGAGGCGTTAGACGTCTTCGAGGATTCATTTTCAAAGGGACTCAGGATAGTATGCGTCTCCTCAGGCGGGGAGCTGACACAGAGGGCAAGGGAAAAGAACGTCCCATTCATCCTGGTGCCATCTGGTATACAGCCGAGGGCGGCCTTGGGCTATCTTCTTGGATCAGTCGCCGTTATATTGGAATCGGCAGGCGCTTGCGATTCGGTCGGTGCCTTTAATGATGTATTACCATTCGCGAGATTAGCGCAAAAGAGGCTGGCTCCAAACGTTCCCCTTTCGACCAACGCGGCCAAGAAGATCGCGGTGGCGTTGAACGGTCACGTTCCCTCGGTCTATTGTCCGAGGTCCATTAGGAGCATAGGTGTGCGCTGGCAGAACCAGATCAACGAGAACGCCAAGATGGTAGCGTTCACTGGCGAGATCCCGGAGATGAACCACAACCAGATGGTGGGATGGCTGAGCGGTCATGGGGTCTG
Organism: uncultured Methanomassiliicoccales archaeon; assembly: GCA_963755265.1. GTDB lineage: Archaea > Thermoplasmatota > Thermoplasmata > Methanomassiliicoccales > UBA472 > DASXVU01. The sequence continues at coordinate 2,115 of CAVWKV010000122.1, forward strand.
CAATTGCAAGCCAGTCTTCATTGTCCCGAGCACTCTCGAACCAACCGTGAAAAAGATGACGATGGTCACAATCCAGATGTTCAATGAGAGGGGGACCGACCCGATCGTCGTGCAGTTGGAGGGAACGACAATGCTGGAGAACCTAATCTACGGGCTCATCCTGGGCGATATGGTCAGTTATTATCTTGCTCGCCTCCGTGATGTGGACCCGACCCCTGTCGATGTCATTGCCGAGTTCAAGAAGCGCATCAGCACATAACTGGCTCCCACGCGAAGGGCTCGCCCAACAACCCCGCCAACCAATAACAATACCTTTTTTTAATACGTCCATGAATGTCCCTGTGGGACTCCGCATGAAGGAAGATGCATATTGGATAATTGAACAGGTTAAGGAGCACAACAAGTGGTTCGAGGAGTGTATCCCAATGATCGCTTCGGAAAACCTCATGAGTCCCTTGGCCAAAGAGATGATGATTTCCGATTTCCACGACCGCTACGCGGAGGGTCTGCCGGGAAAGAGGTACTATCGGGGTAACATCTACGTCGACAAGGTCGAGATAAGGTGTATGGAGCTGGCACAGAGGATATTCAAGTGCAAGTTCGCCGATGTTAGACCCATCTCAGGTACGGTCGCCAATATGGCCGCCCTTTTCGCACTGACAGAGCCTGGCGACACCATCACCACTGCCTCACTGGACAACGGAGCTCACATATCCACTGCCAAGTTTGGCGCCACCGGGTTCCGTGGCGTGAACACGGTCACCTACCCGTTCAACACCAAGGACATGGTCATCGACATCGATGGTGCCAGGAAGGTCATCACTCAGACTAGGCCGAAGGTGGCCCAGTTCGGGATGTCGCTGTTCCTCTTCCCCATACCGCTCAAGGAACTGAGGGATACATTCGAAGAGGTGGGCTGTACCGTCT
>CAVWKV010000123.1:0-13128 GCA_963755265.1 uncultured Methanomassiliicoccales archaeon
AGACGGAACGTCACGTCGATGTTCTGGTCGAAATGAGTGCGCGTGTTGGACGGACCTTGCCGGACGTCTGGATTGGCTGCAAAATGGAAGACCACATCGCATCCGCTCAGGGCTGGTACTATGTCCTTCTTCAGCAGGTCAAGGGGAATGAACTTGAAACGTTTTGAACGGTGCGCTTCGGTGAGGAATAACATCTTGCCTGTGGACAGGTTGTCGATGCCGACCACGTCGTTATCGTTGCGCAGGAGCGCATCCACCATATGGCTACCGATGAACCCAGCGCAGCCGGTGACGAAGACCTTCCGGCCGCTTAGCCTCATCACTCGTCCCCCATTCTCCACTTGAGCTGTTCTTCCAGCTGCTTCATGGCGACGCCCCTGTGGGAAACCTTGTTCTTCTCTTCCATGGACATCTCGGCGAAGCTCTTGCTCGCCCCGTCAGGGACGAAAATAGGATCGAAACCGAAACCCTCCTTTCCCCTTTCATTGAAATCGATCCAGCCCGGACAGGAGCCGCTTACGAAGATGCGGCCCACATCCTGTATGCTGCAGCCGATCACACATTCGAAACGGGCGCTCCTTTCCTGTTCGCGGTCGAGGAGCTTTAGGATGCCCTTGCATCCAATGGTCTTGAAAGCATATGAGGAGTATACGCCTGGGAAACCGTTGTAATTGTTGAGGAACAGACCCGAATCATCCAGAATGAAATCCTTGTAGCCCATCAATTCGACCTGGGCCACGCAGCTCTTCACTACCTCTTCCAGTGTATCTGTCTGTATCTCATCGCAATCCACGTCCAGCTGGGTCACCTTATATCCCATGGGTTCCAATCCGGCCTTGAATTCCTGCATCTTGCCTCGGTTAGACGTTACGATTGCAAGCTCTCTCATGTGTATCTGCCCCGGTCCTCTATCTCCCTGATCTTTCTTAGAACCTCGTTCCCACGTTCGAAATTAGAGCAATATGAAGCGATTATCACATCGTACATCGGCAATATCTTGGAATGAGCCGATTGGAACGCCTCCTTGAGGAGGTGAAGGTCGACCCCCATGTCCTCGATCATGGCGTTTCGGGTCCCAAGCGAAAGGTCGATGAACCAGATCTTTCCGTCCCGTATTATCATGTTCGATGTGGTCAGGTCACCGTGGGTGATGGCGGCCTTATGGAGCAGCGCCACCAGCCGTCCGATCTCCGTGCATATCGCGCGACGATTCTCTTCGTCGGTCGAATCCAGCACGTCCTTGACCCGCTCTCCCTCGATCTCCTGCATGATTATCTTCCCGTTCTTTAGGTCGATATCATAGATGATGGGGGTTGGGACACCGTGCCTTCTGGCATCCTGGATCAGTCGTGATTCGTTCTTGGTGCGGGACGCGCGGATGGCAACATCGAGTTCTGGATGGCGATAGCCTTTGGTCACTCGGCTTTTAACGATGACCTTCCTGCCCATCCAAACGTCACGGCCGATCTCGGCCTCCGCACCACGCCTTATAACTTCCACGGGCGACAAAACCAGTACTCGGAATAATAACCTTTTGCATGTGGGTCGGGCCATTGGATCTCAGTCGCCCCCGGTAGGTGCACGGACCGTCAGGGTCCGGCATCGCCAGCCTCAACTGGTTTGACAGCATCCTGTTCCTTGGCAGAGATCGGAATCCCACCATCCGCTGTCTCGCCTTCGTTGGCATGGAACGTGGAGAGCGCCGCACCCAGGTCCCTGGACCTTTCGATCCGGAAATCCTCCGGAAAGGCAGACTGCATCGAAGGCATTAAATATCTCTCGTCCAGGAGCACCATCGCCGCCCGGTCGAACTCGCTGCGGATGGCCCTACCGGCTGCCTGCAGCACGCGAGATATGGCCGGATACGTCGAAACGTACAGGACAGCCTTCCTTGCCCCATATCTCTTCTCGTAACGGGCCTTCATCACTTCCCCCTCCAGGGTAGGCGGGGAAAAGGGGAACCCGGCTACCACTATGGATGAGAGCAGGTTGTCGCTGAAGTTCACTCCCTCGGCAAAGGAACCGCCGATCGTCGCCATGAGAAGCGCGTTCCTGTCACGCCTCAGGTCCGATATCATCGCTTCCTTCTCGTTCTTGCCGAACTCACGCCGTTCCATAAGGATACGTTTAACCAGGTTCGCCTCCCTGATGAACGGCTCAACCCTCTGCATGAAATCGTATGATGGGAAGAAGGCGGCAACGTTGCCAGGCGTCATCTCGCATGTCTCCTCGATCTTCGCCGCCATGCTTCGGAACATGTCGTCCGTGCGGAGGTCATATTTTGACGACACGCCCTCCACGCCAAGCACAAGCCTGTTCCCCGCAGGGAAAGGCGAAGGATAGCGCCGGCAAGCGCAACGGTCCGACAGGCCAAGCACGTCCGCGAACATCTCCGGAGGATGCAATGTTCCGGACATGATCAGTGCACATCGTACTCGATCGAAAACCGCGGTCGACACCAATGACGGCTCGATGAATCGGGTCACGATCCTTGCCGGATGCCTTTCCGCAAACCGGACGGTCGAGTCGCCGAACGAATGCCAGTTAGACAAGAACGCTATCAGGTCCTCGACCGAGTGGCGGCTTCGTCCGATGAAGTACCGGTCCATTTCATCCGCGATCTGGGCGCAGTCTACGGAGAACTTGGACATCAGCATCTCGTCGAGCATTGCTGTTTCCAGGTAAGGGTCACCGGCCAGCGACGATATGTTATCCAGTCTCCGTTCCAATGATTCGAAGATGGAGCGGAACCGGCGGTTGCCAGTGCTGTTGCTCGCCCGCCTCAACATCTCTCTGGTCAGGACGCGGCTGTTGTTCTCCATGATTCGCGTCGGTAGATTGTGCCCCTCATCAACGATCAGGATCGTTCCTTCGGCCTCGCGGGATGTCCGGTCAAGGAGCGTCGTGTTCACGTCCCCGAAGACCTGATTATAATCGCACACCGCAATGTCTGCTGTGGCCAGCGCCTTCATTGCGGCATGATGCGGACAGGCGCCGACCCGGATGCACATGCGGACGACTTCCTGCACGTGCAGCGGGTACTCGAGCAACTTGCCCGCTGCTTCGTTGATCTTGTCCTCATCGAGGAAGTAGCAGTCCCCGGAAGTCTGGCATGGAACTCCGCTCCCTTTCTTCCGGCACAGGCAGGTGTCCTCCCTGGAGATAATGTCCACCGCTCTTATCCTACGTTTCTTCCAGATATGGCGGAGCGTTTCGATGGCCGCCGCATGCTGAGATTGGCGCGCGGTAAGGAAGAAGACGAAACCATTGTTTGGTATCGAGGTTTCCAATGCCGCGGCGAGCGCTACCGCCGTCTTACCCAACCCGGTCGGTGCGTGGGCCAAGAGATTGATCTTGTTCTTCATGCACGATCGGGCGTCCTCTAGGAACTGGCGCTGGCCTTCCCTGACGTTCTCATAAGGGAAGAGGTCGGCCGGGATCTCATGGGTGCCGCTTTCTAGGCACTTAGTGTCGGTCATGGATGAGCGATCGGCCCCGGGGGATGCATATCCGATGGCTAGATTCAGCTTACTCACAAGCTTCGGTTGGGGCCGATGACAGGACCGTTCGGATCATTGACCGTTTCTCGACATAGCATCATTCCGATGAGATGCTATTGCCCGCAATTCGCGTCCAGTTTGCATCAGCGGGAATTCTGGAAAGACTTTAACGTCGAGAGGATGTTCACACTCCGTGGATTCCATCCCGACAGAATGTGGGGCCCTCGACGCAATGCTCGGAGGGGGCGTCGAGACCAACTGCATCACTCTGCTCTATGGCGAAGCCGGCACGGGAAAGACGAACCTGTGCTTAGTGCTGGCCCGGAATGTGGCCAGGTCGGGGAAGAAGGTCATATATGTGGACAGCGAGGGCGTTTCGGTGGAGCGGCTGCGCCAGATCTCCGGAAAGGACTATGAGGAAGTGACCAAGAACGTCCTATTCTCGGAGGTGCACTCGTTCACCGAGCAGGAGACGATGGTCGACAAGGCCATCAAGTTGGCGGAAGGGAACCCGGACTTTGGTCTGATCATCATCGATTCCATGACCATGTACTATCGTCTCACATCCAAGGAAGAGGAGAGGGGCGAGAGGCGTTCGATAGCCGGCATGAGCGCACGACTGTTGACCCTGGCGAGGAAGAGGGGATTGCCAGTGCTGATCACGTCCCAGGTGTACACCGATATCGATAAGGGGACATTCGAAGCGCTGGGCGGCAACGTCCTGATGCACAACTCCAAGACTATCATCAAGTTGGAACGGGTCGGCACCGGGCGTCGCCGGGCGACCATCATGAAGCACCGGAACCTAGCAGAAGGCCGTTCTGGAGAGTTCGCGCTGGTGGACTGGGGCATTACCTGCTGATGTTCCACACCTAGGTAATGGTAAAAAAGTGTTTTATGCTTCGCGTCCGACGGCGAAGTCCACCAGGGCGGCAAGCACTTCCTTCTCTCGGCTGGGCTTGAGGCAATCGAGTTTCTGTTTGGACTCGGTCGCATAGCGCAGCGCCTCGGTGCGGGCATACTCGATGGAACCTATCTTTTCCAGAACCCCGATCGCGTCCTTAACCTGAACGTCCGTCGCCTTTTCGTTGCCCAAGGCAGCGAGAAGCTTCGACTTGTCTTTGGAGCCTTCCTTCAGGTGCTCCATAGCGTGGACGATTATCAGTGTGCGCTTTCCGTTCCTGATGTCGGAACCGACCGGCTTGCCGGTCTTCTTGGTGTCACCCTTTATGCCGAGCACATCGTCCCACATCTGGAACCCGATGCCCATTAGGCGAGCGTACTCCTTCATGTCAGCGATCTGTTTCTTCGTTCCACCGCCGATTATTGTGCCTCCTTCGGCAGCACAGGCGAATAGGACCGCAGTCTTCTTCTCTACCATCTCCTCATATTCATCGATCTTCACGGTCACCGTTCCTTCGAAGTCCACGTCCATTTGCTGCCCTTCGGCTATCAGGTAAACTGTCTCGGATACAGAACGGAAGATGGTTCGGAGATCCTCCAGGTCGACATCGGTCTCGGACAACGCCTCGTAGGCGATGGCGAACAATGCATCCCCGGCGATGATCGCCGTAGGCTCGTCGAACAGAACATGGACCGATGGTCTTCCGCGCCTGACCGGGTCTTGGTCGATCACATCATCGTGCACCAGGGTGAAATTGTGAATGATCTCCAGGGAGCAACCGAACGGCATGGCCTTTCCGCCCTTCTTTCCGACGGCCTCGGCGACGAGGATGGCCATCACCGGACGCATGCGTTTCCCGCCTGCCTCCGGGTAGTGCTTCATGGCCTTTCGTAGCTTTTCATTCTTCCCGACGTCCAGATAGGCCATCAGGCTCTTGTCTACATCCTTTGCGATAGTGATCATTTCCTTAGGGAATTCCATTTCATATCCCCTCCTGGTCCTTCTGGCTTATCCATTCGGCGGTCTTGCCCGTGACGATGCAATCCTTTGAAGACAGTGAGGCCACATTGGCTGAACCGGTCAAGAACATTGCGGCCCGAAGCTCCTCCCTGATAAGGATGAGCCGCTCCTCGACAGCCTTCGGAGAGGCCAGCGCCTCCTTGAGCACCCCCCTGGCGATACCACCGCACCTGGCCCCTAAAGCCAGTGCTTTGGCCACCTGCAGCCCGTCCTCCAAGCCCCCGCTGGCAATGATTGGCAGGCCAACGTCCGCCTCTAGCACGGATGCCGGGGCGGGTATGCCCCAGTCCGAGAACACTTTCCCGATGTCCGCGCAGCGGGCATCTCCCAACCTTTCCGCTCGGAAACGCTCCACCGCAGAGAAGCTCGTACCTCCGGTCCCGGAAATGTCCATTCCGATGATGCCGCTGCCCTTGAGTTTCATGGCCACGTCATGTGATATGCCAGCACCCGTCTCTTTGATGATCGAAGGCACCTCTCGGGCAACATTTCTGATGGCTTCTAGACAACCCTTCGCGTTGGTGTCGCCCTCGGGCTGCGCCACCTCTTGTAGGAAATTGAGATGTATCGCCATCACGTCGGCGTCGATGATCTCCATGGCCTGTTTCACCTGGTCCACCGTGAACGCCTTCTTGCGGTTCTGTCTGATAAGCTGGGGTGCCCCGACGTTCCCGATCCTCAGGGGTACGTCGTATTCCTTCAGTATGGTATAGGACGCATCCGCACCGTTCTCCACCGCTGCCCTCTCTGAGCCCACCCCCATCCCGATCTGGAGCTCTTGGCACGCTTCCGCCAGGTTGCTGTTGATCTTTTCCGCCTTAGGATAACCGCCAGTGATGGCGGTGACGATGAGCGGGAAGGCAAGCTTTTTTCCGAAAATCTGGCAGGAGGTATCGATCTCGGACATGTCCACTTCCGGCAGGGCGCAATGGACCATCTTGACGTCATCCCAGTATCGGTATCCACCGCAGACTTTCTCCTCTAGCGCGATCTCTATATGGTCTGCCTTCCTCTTCTCAATCTGCTTCAAATCAATTGCCTCCTACAATGCGGGAACAGATGGTATTACGGTCGGCGATTACGTCCGCCAGCCTCCCTTCGGCATTCCCGTTGATGATCTTGCACTCCCCTGCGTGCTTGGCGATCTGGAGCATGTACTCGATCTTGGCATAGATGCTCCCCGTGACATCGACACAGCGGTCCGTGCGCGGAATCGTTGAAAGTGTGTTCTGGTCAACATTCTCGATAAGTGTGGCCGTCGGATCGCAGTTCGGATCGGCGGTGAACAGTCCGTCCACGTCCGCGCAGAAGATCACCTTCCTGGGCCTGAACCGTTTTGCAAGTCGCACCATCAGCTGGTCCCCCGAACAGATGCTCACCCCCTTCTCATTGTCCAAGGCCACATCCCCGAAGGTGACCGGAGTGATGCCGATCTTGAGGTAACGTTCGAACGGCCAGATGTCCATCCTTGAAAGGATTCCTCCCTTCATGATCACCGATGAGCCCGGCGGAACCGCGGCGGACCACATTCCCTCATCGTTGAACGCTCCTACGACCAGGTTGTCCAGCTCCCGCACGTCGTGCATGACCTTGGCCACACCCTCGATCTGACGTTTCTCTTTCAATCCAGATTGCAAAGCATACTCTTTGGCATAGATGTGCCCATAAGAACCTGCCCCGTGAACGACGATCTTCTGCTCGTCGGTAGTCGACATCTCGCGAGCAAGCCTGCGGACCGACCCCTCCCGGAAAGTTCGGTAGGTGGTCTTGTCGGTGATGACGCTGCCCCCGAGCTTGACCAGTATCATTAGGATTCATTCGAGCATGAATCCGTCGATATAAAAAATGTTCTGCATGTTATTTTTCGAACCTGGCTCCGCACTTTACGCACACCGGGTCATCATCGGTGGCGACGGCGCCGCATTCGGGGCACTGGTATGTGGTCTTGATCTCCGTTCCGCACTTCCGGCAGAACACGTCGTCCTCGGAAACTTCGACCCCGCATGTCGGGCATGCGAGCTTTCGTTCTATGGGCTTTCCGCACTTGGCACAGAAGCTGTCATCGTCAAGGACCTCTGCTCCGCAGTTAGCGCACTGTGTAGCGCTTCGGGATTCCTTTACGACGTCTCTCTTCACCGTCTTTACCGGCGGGGTGATCTCCACGATCCTTTTCGGTTCCGGATCCGTCGTCGTCTCCGTGCTTTTCTTGGCCTTTAGGGACTTCCTGAGTGCCACGTCGTATTGTTTGCAGTCGAAAGCCATCTTTGCCTCGTCCAGTAGGCATACGGACGCAGAGACGTCCTTTCCTTCCTCCCGGCATCGATCGATTTCGTCCCCGGCGGTATCGATCATGAACTTCGATTCCAAGTAGTTTGAGGGCAGTTTCTTTATGTCGCTGATCTTCGGCTGTTCAGGCTGTGCCTCCTCCGCCGGCGCTGCTTCGCCTGCCACGGTCGGCTCAAGCTCGACCTTCGACGAAGGTGAGGTGGCCAAGAAGTCCTTGGCACGCTTCGAGGTATCGATGCACTTGAGGAAATCGCCGCGGTTATAGGCGAGTTCCGCCTCGATGAGCAGTCTGTCTGCCTCGGAGGTATCCCGGTCCCTATCCCTTAGGGTCGTAGAGACCGCTTGGGCAGTGGTCATGGCGTTGTATGCCGAGTCCCTCTCCACAGCCATGTCGATGGCATCGTCCTTCTTCGGTCGAAGGTACTTGAACTGGATATATAGAGCGATGACCAGAATGATCCCCAATATGACCAGCAGAACCACTACGGATGTATCCAGATGACCCGCCCCTTAGCGTGCATGAATATAAGAGCCACAGAATATCAAGATATCAAACTTGTGCTCACGATAGCGCAAAGTGATGAATAAGTCAATAGAGAATAAGAATGGCTGACAGCTTTCGGGGGTTCCCGTGGGCTCGCGCACCACAGTACAACACCGAACGACGGCAGGCTTAGCTTCTGGGTTCGGATGAGACCAGGCGTATCCCCGCCTCTTTGGCCGTCATACCATTCTTAATCCCCGTCACGCAAGCATGATATTTAATATTTTTCCCCGGAACCAGACGCTTTTTCGTACGGCTTGATACTTCATCAGGGTGGGAATCGAGCGGATCGGTCAATACTCATAATGACGATAGTTACGGGTGGATGTTATATTCAGAACTAAGTCAATAGAGAATAAGAATGGCTGACAGCTTTCGGGGGTTCCCGTGGGCTCGCGCACCACAGTACAACACCGAACGACGGCAGGCTTAGCTTCTGGGTTCGGATGAGACCAGGCGTATCCCCGCCTCTTTGGCCGTCATACCATTCTTAGGCCCACGGAAGCAAACGGTCATATTTAAACATTCTGAGGTGGAGGCATTTTCATTGGTGCCGGGGCTGTAGGGATTTCGTGTCCAGTCGGTCCTTTTCTTCGACAATGAATCCCTCCTTTCCCACATACGCCATCTCCTTCTGGTCCAACGAATGCGGGTCCATAACCATTATCCCGATACCATGGTTCATGGCCAATGATTCGTAGATATAGCCGATCATGCGTAGCACCTTGGCGAATTCATTCTTCTGCTTCAGAAGGCCGAGGTCCTCGAACAGGAAGGCCGAGGGACCGTCGCTCTCGATGAACTTGATGATGGTGTCAGTGAGCACCATCAGGTTCTCGGGATCCACGCAGTACTGGCCTACGGATTCGGTCATTGTAAGGATGCAGTCGGCCTGGATTTCAAGTTCGTCCTTGACCGCTCCCGATGGGCGCGAGGAAACGACCAACAATCGATATCCCGCCGATTTGAGGGTATTAACCAGTTCATGGACTCTCCCATCCTCCTTGCCCTTGAAGAAGTAGAGCAATCCTGGCCTGACCTCTATCTGCATCTCGTGGCCTCCATTCTATCGGATATCGAGATGTTGACTAGATAATTGATGTCCTTACCCCCCTTCAGGCGTACAGCAAGATGAGTACGCCGACCGCCGTTCCGATGGCCATTGAAGAGACGTTGTTGCCTAACTTATCCACTATCTTCCAGGTCTCGAACGTCGCCCCGATGAAAGAGTCCACCATGCATCCGAACACGCCCATGACGATCGGTACGAACACGCGGGCATCTAATGCCATCCCAGGGAAGAGCACGATCCACCCAGCGAGCGAACAGAAGATCGCTGCCATTATGGCCCAGAACGTGCCGTACGTGGAGATGCCGCCGTCTGTACCGGCAGGCACTTTCTTAAAATTAGTGATCAGGCGGACATTGGGACTGAGCACACCCAATTCGCTCGCGATTGTGTCTGCGGCGGCAACGCTTATGGAACAGAGGTAGGCAAGTACGGCGATGGGCTGGTTCTGCATGCCAGCGGCATATGAGACTACCGCTATCATTACTGGCACAAAGGCGTTGGCGAAGACATTCTTGTACGTCCTCTCCCCCTTCTTACCTTCTTGTAAGCCGTTCTTCATCTTCACGTCGATCTTGTATCTGGTCACCATAAAACCGGCCAGGGCGAAGGCTATGAGCATTATCAGCCAATTTATCGAGCCGAAGACCCCGATGACCACCCCCATGATGAAAGAGGCGGCACTGCCGCTGTTAGTCAGCAACCCGAACTTGTAGGAGATCAGTGACAGCACAGCGCAAAGGAATAGCACTATCGCCATGTTCTCGATGACCGACATTGCCCAGGCTCATCGATTTGACGATAATAAACCCATTGCCTTGGGACTTCACATCTTACCAAAGGGCCCCTTGTGTTTTACCAGTGAATTGACCGAGTCCTTGACACCCCGGACCTTCTCCAGATCCCCATCCCAACTTTTCAGGACCAGTCCATAGTTCGTCTGGATATCCTCGATGACCATTTGCATCCGTTTCGGTACCGACCCTGTCCGGTTCGAGTGCAAAACCACGGCCAAATAGAAGGATTCTCCCTTCTCCACCAGGATCTTCTTCTTGCCAAAATCCATGCGGTTCAGACCGGTCGAAGACTCGTCCTTGAAAGAGTCCTTCACGAACATCTGGATGGCAACGAACATCGAGGCCAGGATATCATCGTCCATGCCCGGCTTTATACGTCTGGTCTGATGTGCCATCAGTTGACCATCCTGGAATATGATAAAGACCTCATCGACAGGGACCAGCGTCCGGTAGATCAAATAAATCAGGATTGCTACTATGATGACTATCAATATCGTCAGCAAACCCAGATATTCCAAGGACATGCCCAAAGATGAAGCGGCTTTGATGTTCAGCAGATACGTTTGGGTGGAGTATGAGTTGTTGTTTGCGTCTGTTGCGATGATCATATAAGAGACGTTCGTGTTTGAAGCTTGCGCGGGTATCTGACCGTAGAATATATTCGGCTCGTTCATTGGAGTCATAGGAATGGCCACCCAGCTACCATTATTTAGGCGATATTCCAGAAGGACCTGTTTGACTCCGAACTGGTCCGTTACCTTAGCAGAAACCATGATGGCCTGCCCTGCGGTGGCATTGCCGCCAGTGGATTCCATCACTACTGACGGAGGGGTTCGGTCCACAAGAATGTTGGCATAAACCAGGGCCGATTCGTTACCCCACTGGTCCCTCACAACGAGCGTGACATTGTACCGCCCATCAAGAGCGAATTCATGAGAAATTGTTTTATTGGCGGTGGAAAAGGATGTCCATCCGCTTTGATCCCCAAAGTTCCAGCTAAATGCCAGCGACGAGATATCTGAAGGAGTATCGGTCGACAGCGTTGCATCAAATAGCACCTGACCGCTGGTCTGTGTGGAGTTATGATAGCTAAAATGGGCCACCGGAGCAACGTCATTTACCTGGATTTCAAGATATGAGGAATACTGGGCATACCCATCATCATCCCAAACCCTCAACGTCACATAATATATTCCAGGTTTCGTGAAAGTCCATGAAGTATGGTTGGTCAGCAACGGATTTGAAGCGATCCATGTTCCTCCCTCGCCATAGTCGAAATTCCATTCGTACTTGGTGATAGGCTTGTATGTGGGTATGGCCGAGGCCCAGAAGCTTACGCTCTGATCCATTTTATAAGATACCCCTTCAGGTGCCCATAGTCCGAGGATCTCTGGAGTCGTATCCTGTACATTCACCAGGACGCTCGTAAGACTCCATGCCCCATCCTTCTCGGTCACGTTCAAACTAACCCAATAACTGCCATTGTTACTGAAGACATAAGAACTGCCAGTAACGGCGTCATGATAAATGTGCCAGGTTTGATTATTGTCGTATGACCAGTTCCATGACACAATCGTGTTGAATGTAAAGGTCGTGAGGCTGAATCGCGTGACAGAGCCCTCCACAGACGACCCGTTCAGGCTGAGGGATACCGTCGGCGGGGTTGCATTGACGTAGATCCATCGTGTCGTTTCGTCCGAATACCCTTTCCCATCAGTGACGTTTAGGGTGATCCTATACCATCCTTTCATATCGAATGTGTGGATTACCGTTGGGTCGGTTCCGTTCGTTGTATTGCCGTCGCCGAAGTCCCATCTGTAACCCACGATTGGAGTCCATGCATAACTGCTGGTACTGTTGAAGTAGATTACTGTACCCACTTTGGCGCTGCCGCAATCAAAAATAGCCAATGGTGAGACGTTGGTCAAATTGAAATAACGCAAAGTGGAATTAGAGATACCTGCGGCATCCCAGACTGTGAGCTTGACTGTATGCTCTCCAGCTCCGAACTGCTGTCTCGCATCCTCTGTGACATTTCCGGCCTTGCCGTCGAAATACCATTTCCAAGACACTATATGGGAATTTGATATGTTCGACATCACACTGGTATCATTAAAGAGTACCCAGCTACCATTGGGTTGCGGCGATGTCTGAGACCAGATGGTGAAATTCGCCGAAGGATATGTTTGCCGGATTGTTATCTTCCACATGCTCGTGCCATAAAGTCCGCTCCGGTCAGTGACGTTGAGAAATACAGAGTACGTGCCAATAGTACTATAGGGATGTGAAATCGTTTTTCCATAACCGTAAAATTCATCTCCAAATGTCCAGGTGTAATTTAGGGACCCCATGTCCGAATATGAATCCTGGCTTGATGCGCCGCTGAACGTGGCGTTTAAACCCTTGTACTGAAAAGATGGTCCCTCGATCTTGCTCACCGGTGCCAGGTCGTTTTGGAACCAGATACTTATCGAGTGACTGCTGGGGGAAGCACAGACGATGTCGGTCCTGCCATCCCCATTAATATCTTGAGCAGAGACGGCTGCTGGGGCAGTCCCAGTGGTGAAATTGAAGGAATTATCGAACACAGCATAGCCAGTTCTAAGATAGACGGCCAGACGAGGCGATTCGTTGAAGCCTATTATAAGATCGCTGAGTCCATCATCATTCAAATCGCCTGAAGCGATGATGCTAGGTTTAGCCCCAAGTCCAATGGTACGAAAAGGAACGAAAGTGTTATCTACAAACCCATAGCTGGGTTGCAGAAAAATCAGCAATTTTCCATCCGAGGTAATCGCTGCAACGTCTGCCATTGATCCTCCGAAGTCACCCACGGCGATTGATTGCATTATGTCGAGAGCGCTGAGGTTGGCATTTGGCATATGACTGTAATAGTGACCCGGAGATCCTGTAGTGTTCCTTGGATAAATTTCTACCTTATTGGTCGCTGTATTCAGCAACGCTATATCACTCGAAATACCATCCATATTAAAATCGCCGACGCAGAT